>CAZHHU010000005.1:2025-30621 GCA_964532215.1 uncultured Geminicoccaceae bacterium | reverse complement strand
ACGACCATCGGCGAAATCAGCGAGGCCTACGCCATCTCCCGCAATCACCTGATGAAGGTCGTCAATGAACTCGGGCACCTCGGCTATGTGACCACGGTGCGGGGCAAGGGCGGCGGACTGGTGCTCGCGCGTCTCCCCGCGGAGATCCGCATCGGCACGCTCGTGCGCCAGCTCGAGAAGGACCTCGCGCTGGTGGAATGCTTCGCTGCCGAGACCTGTCGCTGCCGCATCGCCGACGGCTGCCGCCTCAAGCCGATCTTCGAGGAGGCGCTTGCGGCCTTCTTTGCCGTCCTTGACGCCTACACGCTCGCGGACGTGCTCAAGAACGGCCACTGCCTGCGCGAGCTGCTGCGGCTCGCGGAGCGGCAGGTGGAGCTGCCGCCGCTCGCCGGCTGAGCCGGGTGCTGCGCGCCGAAGCCTAGTCGCCGCTGCCGGGCTCGGGCGAGAAGAACTTCTCGAACTTGCCGGAAACGCCTTTCCATTCGTCGGCGTCCGGCGGGGGCGTGCCCTTGCGGGTGATATTGGGCCAGATCTCACTGTATTTGCGATTGAGCTCGAGCCATTTTTCCGCCTCGGGCTCGGTGTCGGGCAGAATCGCCTCCGCGGGACACTCCGGTTCGCACACGCCGCAGTCGATGCATTCGTCGGGATTGATGACGAGCATCACCGCTCCCTCGTAGAAGCAGTCGACCGGGCACACCTCGACGCAGTCCATGTACTTGCAGCGAATGCAGGCTTCCGTGACCACGTAGGTCATTTTCGCTCCGTCCCCCTCTTCGCGGGCCGCAGGGAGGCGCCGCCGCCCTCACCGCCGCCCGAACATGCGTTCGAGATCATCCTTTTTCAACGTGACATAGGTGGGCCGACCGTGGTTGCACTGGCCGCTGCCCGGCGTGCGCTCCATCGCCCGCAGGAGCGCGTCCATCTCCGGCAGCGAGAGCTTCCTGCCGGCGCGCACGCTGCCGTGGCAGGCGAGCGTGGCGAGAAGGGCGTCGAGCCGCGCCCGCAGCGTCGCGGCCTCGCCGAGGCGGGCGAGGTCTTCCGCCACATCCGCGAGCAGCTGGCGCCACTCGACATCCCGCTCTGTGAGCGGTGCCGGGACTTCGCGCAGCAGCAGGGCGCCCGGCCCGAAGCGTTCGAAGACGAGGCCGAGATGCGCGAGTTCGCGCCCGTGGGCGAGGAGCTCCGCGCAGGCCGCCTCCTCGAGCTCCACCACTTCCGGCAGCAGCAGCGCCTGGCGGGGCACGCCGCCCCGCGCGAGCTGCGCCTTCATGGCCTCGTACACGATGCGCTCATGCGCCGCGTGCTGGTCGACGATGACGAGGCCGTCCTCCGCTTCGGCCAGGATGTAGTTGGAGAAGACGAGCGCTTTGGGCACACCGAGCGGCCCCGCAGCACAGAAGGCCCCGCCGGTTTCGCGGCGCGCCCCGGGCGCTCCGGCTCCTGCGAAGGGCGCCGCCTCCTCGGCGAGCCCGGCCGCGCTCTGCGTCTTCGATGCGGGCCTCTGGCTTCTCCGTTCCGCGAAGCGGGTCTCGGGACCGGCTAGGGACGCGGCGGAGCCGTGGAAATGGGCGGGCTCGAGGCTCACCGCGCTGCGCTGTCCCTGTTCGGCGAGGGCGCGGCGCAGGGCGGCGACGAGGAAGCCGCGCACCTCCCGCGAATCGCGAAAGCGCACTTCCAGCTTCTGGGGATGGACGTTGACGTCCACCGCCTCGGCCGGAAGTTCGAGAAACAGCACCGCCTGGGGCTGGCGGTCGCGGGCGAGGAGATCGCCGTAGCCGGCGCGCAGCGCCGCCGCGAGCAGGCGGTCGCGCACCGGGCGGCCGTTCACGAACAGATACTGATGGCGGGCGTGATTGGGCGCAGAGGTGGGAAGGCCGAGAAGCCCGCGAAGCCGCATCGCCCCCCGTTCGGCTTCGAGTTCCACCGCCTGATCGCGGAACTCGGGCGTGAGCAGGCGCGCAAGGCGCGCGGACAGCGGCTCGGCGGGCAGGTTCCAGAGCGTGCGCGCGTCGTTCTGCAGCGAAAAGGCGACCTCCGGTCGCAACATGGCGAGCCGCCGGGCCACCTCGATCACGGCCTGGGCTTCGCTCCGTGCCGACTTCAGGAACTTGGCGCGGGCGGGAAGGTTGAAGAAGAGATCGCGCACCTCGACCCACGTGCCGACGCCTCCGGGCGCGGGTACGGGATCATCGATCCGGCCGGCCTCGGCGGCGATGCGCCAGGCGCAGTCGGCCTCGGGGGTGCGGCTCGTGATCGTGAGCCGCGAGACGGCGGCGATCGAAGGCAGAGCCTCGCCCCGGAAGCCGAGCGTGGTGATGTGCACGAGCTCCTCGTCCCGGAGCTTCGAGGTGGCATGCCGCTCGAGCGCCAGCGGCAGCTCCGCGGGTTCCATGCCGCAGCCGTCGTCCTCGACGCGGATGAGCGCCCGGCCGCCGTCGGCGATGGTGATGCCGACCCGGCGCGCCCCGGCGTCGAGGGCGTTTTCCACGAGCTCCTTGACCACCGAGGCCGGCCGCTCGACGACCTCGCCCGCGGCGATGCGGTTCACGACGGAGGGGGGAAGGAGGCGGATGCGGCTCATTCGGTGACGGTGGCCTCGAGCCCCTCGGGATCGCCGACGACGCTGAAGAGTATAGGCTGCGCGAACAGGCGCTGCGAGACCCGCCGCACGTCCTCGAGGGTGACCGCCTCGATGTAGCCGTTGCGCTTCTCGAGATAGTCGCGGCCGAGCTTCTGCACCGACATGGCGACGAGGATGCGGGCGATGCGGTCGTTGCTCGTAAGACGCAGCGGAAAGGAGCCGGTGAGGTAGGTCTTGGCGTCCTCGAGCTCCTTCTCGCTGACGCCCGATTCGGCGAGCCGCGCGACCTCCTGCCGCACCAGCTCGATGCTCTTCGCCACCTGGTCGTTGCGGGTCGCGACGCCGCCGAGCCACAGCGGCGCGTGGCGCGCATCGTAGAGGTAGGAGTAGACGGAATAGGCGAGGCCGCGCTTTTCGCGGATCTCCTCGGTGAGCCGCGAGCTGAAGCCGCCTCCGCCGAGCACGTAATTGGCGACATAGGCGGCGTAGTAATCGGGGTCGTGGCGCTCGATCCCTCCGTGTCCGAAGGTCACCACCGACTGCGGGATGGGCATGCGGCCGAGAAGCACGCCGCCGCTTCGGGGCTCGACGTCGGCCACCGGTACGAGCTCCGGCTCCGCGGGCAGCCCGCCGAATGCGGAATCGAGCAGCGGCGCCAGTTCCTCGGCGGTGATGTCGCCGGCGACGCCGATGTGCAGGTTGCCGCGGGCGAGCTTGCTGCGGCGGAAGCGGCGCAGATCCTCGACGGTGATGCGGCTGATGCTCTCGGGCGTGCCGCGCGTCGGCCGCGCGTAGGGATGGCCTTCGAAGGCGTGGGCGAACCAGCGGCGGGCGGAGATGTAGTTGGGATCGCTCTCGCGCCGCCGCAGATCGGCCAGGATCTGCTCGCGGATGCGGGCGACGGGTTCCTCG
This sequence comes from uncultured Geminicoccaceae bacterium, assembly GCA_964532215.1. Taxonomy (GTDB): domain Bacteria; phylum Pseudomonadota; class Alphaproteobacteria; order Geminicoccales; family Geminicoccaceae; genus HRBIN39. The sequence continues at coordinate 27,125 of CAZHHU010000005.1, read as the reverse complement.
TCGAAACGCGGCTCCTCGAGGGCGAGGCGGAGCAGTTCGAAGGCGAGGGGGCGGGTCTCGTGAAGGGTCTTGAGCTCGCCCGAAAAGCCGTCGCGGTCGGCTTCGAAGGAGAGGCGGATGGCGTTGTCCTCGAGTGCGCGGCGGAAGGCCTTGCTGTCATACGGGCCGGCTCCTTCGTCGAGCAGGCCCGAGGCCATGTGCGCGAGCCCCTCCTTGCCTTGCGGGTCCTGTGCGGCCCCGCCCTCGAAATGGAAGGAGAGGGAAATGAAGGGAATGGAGGGTTCGCGCAGCAGATAGGCGCGGATCCCGCGCGGGCCTGGGACTTCCTCGACGCGGGCGGCGCTCCGGGCGGGTTGCGAGGCAGCAGCCACGAGCGGCACTCCGAGAAGTGATTGCAGAATTCGCCGCCGGGACAGGCGCGGCAGGCTCATCGTGCGGCCTCCGGCTTCTCCGCGAGAAGCCGGCCGATGACGAGATGTTCCGGCTGCAGCACGTAGGCCGCCGCGGCCCGGACCTGCTCCAGCGTCACGGCGCGGATGCGATCGGGCCAGGCCTCGACGTCCTCGACCGTCTGGCCGGTGGTGAGCGCGACGCCGAAGATGCGCGCGACGCCGCTCAGCGAGTCCCGGGCATAGGTGGCCTCGGCGAGCATGCGCTTCTTCACCCGCTCCACCTCCTCGGCCGTCGGTCCTTGGTCGAGGAGCGCGCGGATCTCTTCGAACAGCGCCTCCTCGACGGCGGCGAGCTCGGTGCCGGGGCGCGGCGAAGCGTAGATGCGGAAGGTCGTCGGATCGAGGCTCGAGCCGCGGTAGAAGGCGCCGGCGCCGGCGGCGAGGCCGCGGTCGACCACGAGCGAGCGGTAGAGACGGCTCGTGGTGCCGGACCCGAACAGCTCCGCCAGCACCTCGAGCGCATAGGCATGCTCGCGGCCCTCGGAGCTGTAGGAGGGGGCGAGATAGGACAGCGTGACGCTGGGCTGACGCACCCGTTCGCTGCGCAGCTCAACCGTCCGCGTCGCATGCTGTTCCGGCTCCTGCACGCGGCGGCGCGGCGGCACCTCCCGTGCGGCGATCCGGCCGTAGGTGCGCGCGGCGAGCGGGCGCAGCTCGTCCGCCGTGATGTCGCCGACGACCACCAGGACCGCATTGTTGGGGGCGTACCAGCGGCGGTAGAAGGCGAGGGCGTCCTCGCGCGTGAAGCTCTCGATCTCGTGCAGCCAGCCGATCACCGGCAGCCGGTAGGGATGGTTGAGGTACTGCACCGCGGTGAGCCGCTCGTTGAGGAGCGCCGCCGGTTCGTTGTCGATGCGGGAGCGCCGCTCCTCGATGATCACGTCGCGCTCGGTGATCGCGTCCTCCTCCGTCATGCGGAGGTTGACCATGCGGTCCGCCTCCATCTCCATGACGGTCTCCAGCCGGTCGCGCGCGATCATCTGGAAGTAGGCGGTGAAATCATAGCTCGTCATCGCGTTGTCGTTGCCGCCGAGGCGCGCGACGATCTTGGAGAACGCGCCCGGGGGGATCTTTTCCGTCCCCTTGAACATGAGATGTTCGAGGTAGTGCGGCAGGCCGGACTTGCCCGGCGGGCTGTCGGCGGTGCCGACGCGGTACCACACCCAGTGCGCGACCACGGGTGCGCGGTGGTTCTCGACCACCACCACCTGCATGCCGTTGTCGAGGGTGAAGGTGGTGGGATGAAACAGGCCCGCCGCGGCCGGTGCGGCGGCGGCGACGGTCACGATGCCGACGGCCATGAGATCTCTCGCCCTCACGATCCACCCTGCCCGCGCACGAGCGGTTCGCTTCCGGTCCGGGTGGTGATGACCTTGCGTGCCCGTCCCTCCGCCGCAAGACGTGCCGCCTCCGCGACCGGATCGATGGTCTCTCCCTCGGGTCGCAGCTGCTTCCTCTGGAACTCGAACACGTAGAGGAAATTCTTCTCCGACAGATCCACGAGCTCGGTGTTCTCCTCGAGAAGCTTGCGCCGGATGTCCGGCTCCGGTTCGACCGGCACCGCCGCGATGAGCGCCCGCTCTCCCGGGCTCAGGCCCTGTTTCGCGGCCGCGGGGCGACCCACGAGCACCTCCTTCGCCTGCTCCGAGACGTCCCCCTGCGGCCCCCGGGCGGCCGGATCGGGCTCGGGCAGACGCAGCTCGGGAGGTACGACGAGCGGGGCCCGCCGCACCACCTGGAATTCGTCCGGCGCCTTGCGCGCCAGTCCCAGTTTCTGCTGCACCGTCCCCCCGCAGGCGGCGAGCAGGCCCGCGCAGACGAGGGGCAGCGCGCTGCGCATGGGTCGCATCCTCATGGGCGTCCCTCCTTGCCGGCGTCCGCGACTGCAGGCCGGGCGAAGAAGCTGTCAAACAACAGCAGCGCCGCGCCGCAGACCACCGCCATGTCGGCGAAGTTGAAGGCCGGCCAGTGGTAGCGGCCGAGGTGAAAATCGAGAAAGTCGACGACCGCGCCGTATGCGAGGCGGTCGAAGAGATTGCCCGCGGCACCGCCGAGGATGGCCCAGATCGCGAGCCGCGAGGCGCGCCGCGGCTCGCGCCACAGCCACAGCAGCAGCAGCAGCGCCACCGCGACGGTGAGGAGGACGAGGGCCCAGGGAGCGAGGGCGCCGAGCTCGGACAGGAGACCGAAGCTCACGCCGCGGTTGTAGACGAGGACGAGGTTGAGGAAGGATGTGAGCTCGATCCGCTCGCCCGGCACGAGATTGCCGAGGACGAGCCATTTCGTCGCCCGGTCGGCGCCGAAGACGCAGGCCGCGGCGAGCATTCCGATCCTCCAGGAGAATTCCGTCCTCATCGCTCACGCGGCCACCGCCGCCACGACCTCCCTGCAGCGCGGGCAGAGCTCGCTCTCCGCCTCCACCGTTTCCAGGATCTTCCAGCAGCGGGCGCATTTCCGGCCCTGCGCCCGGGCGGGAAGGACCGCCACGCCCTCCACCTCCGCGAGACGGAAGGCCCCGGGCGGTGGCGCCTCCGTGGACAGTTCGACCCCGCTCGTGATCGCAAGCTCGGCGAGATCGACCTCTTCGAGCAGCCGCAGATCCTCTTCGCGCATATAGACGACGGGGCAGGCTTCGAGGCTCGCGCCGATGCGCCTTTCCTTGCGGGCGAGCTCGAGCGCGCCGGTGATCACGCGGCGGATGTCCCGGATCCGCTCCCATTCGGCGGCGAGTTCGGGATTGCGCCACGCTGCCGGCAGCTCCGGAAAGAGCTCGAGATGCACGCTTCCCTCCTCCGAAGGATAGCGGGACAGCCAGGCTTCCTCGGCGGTGAAGACGAGCACGGGGGCGAGCCAGCGCACGAGGCAGTGGAAGAGGTGGTCGAGCACGGTGCGCGCGGCCCGCCGCCGGAGCGCCTGTGGCGCATCGCAGTAGAGGCTGTCCTTGCGGATGTCGAAGTAGAAGGCGGAGAGGTCGGTGGCGCAGAAATTGTGCAGCGCGGCGTAGAAGCGCTGGAAGTCGTAGCTTTCGATCGAGCGGCGCAGGAGCTCGTCGAGTTCCGAGAGGCGATGCAGCACCCAGCGCTCGAGCGCGGGCATGTGTTCGATGCTCAGCCGCTCCTCCTCGCGGAAGTCGCGCAGATTGCCGAGGATGTAGCGCAGCGTGTTGCGCAGGCGGCGGTAGGTGTCGGCCTGTCCCTCGAGGATCTCCTGGCCGATGCGCATGTCCTCGCTGTAATCGACGCTCACCACCCACAGCCGCAGGATGTCGGCCCCGTAGCTGCGCATGAGCTCGAGCGGCGAGATCACGTTGCCGAGCGATTTCGCCATCTTGCGGCCTTCGGCATCGACCACGAACCCGTGGGTGAGCACCGCCTCATAGGGCGCCCGCCCGCGGGTGCCGCAGCTCTCGAGGAGCGAGCTCTGGAACCAGCCACGGTGCTGGTCCGAACCCTCGAGATAGAGCGATGCGGGCCACTTCAGCTCCGGCCGTCGTTCGAGGACGATGGCGTGGGTGGAGCCGGAATCGAACCAGACATCGAGGATGTCCTCGACCTTCTCGAAGTCCTCGGCGCGGTAGGCGGGACCCAGGAACTCCTGGGGATCGCGCGTCCACCACGCATCCGCGCCCTCCTCCTCGAAGGCGCGGGCGATGCGCTCGCTGACCTCCGGATCGCGCAGCACCTCGCCGGTCTCGCGGTGCACGAAGACGGCGATCGGTACGCCCCACGCGCGCTGGCGCGAGATGCACCAGTCGGGGCGGCTCTCGACCATGGCGCGGATGCGGTTGCGCCCCCGCTCGGGGATCCAGCGCGTCTCGTCGATGGCGCGAAGGGCCTTCTCGCGCAGCCGATCGGGCCCGTCCATGGGAATGAACCACTGATCCGTGGCGCGGAAGATCACCGGTGCCTTGGACCGCCAGCTGTGCGGATAGCTGTGGCGGTGACGGGCCCGGGCGAGCAGCGCGCCGCGCTCCTGGAGCGCGCGGACGACGGGTGTTTCGGCTTCGAACACGTGGATGCCGACGAAGCCCGGCACGGCCTCGGTGTAATGGCCGTCCTCGGCCACCGTATCCGGCACTTCGAGGTCGAACTTCTGACCCAGCTCGAAGTCCTCGGCGCCGTGTGAGGGGGCGATGTGAACGAGACCGGTGCCCTCCTCGGCGGAGACGAAATCCGCCGGCAGGAGCGGCACCTCGAAGGTGTAGGCGCCGGCGAGGCCCCGCAGCGGGTGGGCGGCGATGGAGCCCGCGAGCTCGCGCCCCTTGAGGCGGGCCAGGATCTCGTAGCGGCGGATGCCCGCGGCCTCGGCCACCGCGGGGGCGAGGCTCTCGGCGACCAGCAGCCGCTCTTCCGGCCTTGCCAGGCTTCCCGCTGCCGCCTCGCGGACGACCAGGAGCGCATAGTCGATGTCCGGTCCGTAGGCGACCGCACGGTTGGCGGGGATCGTCCAGGGGGTCGTGGTCCAGATCACCACCGCGGCGCCCTCGAGTTCCGGCCGCGATGCCCGAAGAAGCGGAAACCGCACCCAGATCGCGGGCGATTCGACCTCCTGGTATTCGACCTCGGCTTCGGCGAGGGCCGTCTTCTCGACGACGGACCACATCACCGACTTCTTGCCGCGATAGAGGGAGCCCTGGTGCAGGAACCTGGCGAGCTCGCGGTAGATCACGGCCTCGGCGTCGAAGGCCATGGTCGTGTACGGATTCTTCCAGTCGCCGACGACGCCGAGGCGCTCGAACTCCTCGCGCTGGATCTCGATCCATTTCGCCGCATAGGCCCGGCACTCGCCGCGGAAGGCGACGATCGGCACCCGGTCCTTGTCCTCGCCGCGGCGGCGGTATTCCTGCTCCACCTGCCATTCGATGGGCAGGCCGTGGCAGTCCCAGCCGGGCACGAACACGGCATCGTAGCCGAGCATCTGCCGGCTGCGGTTGATGACGTCCTTGAGGATCTTGTTGAGGGCGGTGCCCATGTGGAGATGGCCGTTGGCGTAGGGCGGCCCGTCGTGGAGGATGTACTTGGGGCGTCCGCGCGCCGCCTCGCGCATCCGGGCGAACAGATCGAGCCGCCGCCAGCGCTCCACCAGCGCGGGCTCGCGCTCGGGAAGGCGCGCCCGCATGGGAAACGCGGTGCGGGGCAGAAAGACGGTATCGCGATAGTCCTTGGCCATGTTGCAACCCGTCACGCTCGCGCGGTCTCGAGCCCGTGATAGGCGCGGGCCGCGGCACAGTCGCGGGCGATCTGCCGCCTGAGTGCCTCGAGGCTCTCGAAGGCTTCCTCGCCGCGCAGCCGCTCCAGAAAGGAGACCCTGAGCCGCTGACCGTAGAGCTCGTGCTCGCCGTCGAGCAGGTGGACCTCGAGGCGCAGATCCCGGCCGCCCACGGCCGGCCGGAAACCGAGGCTCGCGACCGCCGGATGCCAGCGCCAGCCCTCGGGCCGCCGCACCGCTGCCCGTACCACATAGATCCCCGTAGCGGGAAGCAAGGGGCGCCGGCCGGCCGGGCGCAGGTTGGCGGTGGGATAGCCGAGCGTACGGCCGATGCGATCGCCGCGCACGACCCCGCCGCGCAGCTCGTAGGGATATCCGAGAAGACGCGCCGCCAGGGCGACGTCCCCGATGCGGAGCGCGGCCCGGATGCGGGTCGAGGAGCACGGCCGGTCATCGAGGTGAAGCTGCGGTACGACCGTGGTGCGCACGCCGCAGGCGCCGGCGAGACGGATGAGATCCTCGGGCGTCCCCGCGCGCCGGTAGCCGAAGCGGAAGTTGGCCCCGACGGCGATCGCCCGCACCCCGAGGGCGTCGAGGAGGATCTCGCGCACGAAGGCCTCGGGCGAAAGGCGCATGAGCGCGGGCTCGAAGCGCAGGACGAAGAGACGCGCGACGCCGAGTGCGGCGAGCAGCTCCGCCTTGCGGGCGAAGGAGGTGAGCCGCGGCGGGGCGCTCTCCGGCTGGAGCACCTCGCGCGGATGGGGCTCGAAGGTGACGACGCCGAGCGGCGCCTCACGCGCGCGCGCGAGCTTCGCCGCCGCCTCGATCACCGCACGGTGGCCGAGATGGACGCCGTCGAAATTGCCGATCGCAACCGCGGCGCCGCGGGCTTCGGGCGGAAGACGACGGTATCCCCGATGAACGCGCATGGCGAGGTCTTGTTTCACGCGGCGCGCGCGCTGTAAAGGCGGATCGCGGTCTGCGTCAGGGGCCGGGGCGACGCGGCACCATGATCTCCGCCTCGCCCTCGAGCACGGTGCGGCCGTTGACGACGCAGACCGTCTCCATGCGGACCCGCCTGCGGCTGCGGTCCACCTCGGTGATCCTCACCCGCGCCGTCACCGTGTCGCCGGCGCGGACCGGGGCGAGAAAACGCATCGTCTGGCTCACGTAGATGCAGCCCGGCCCGGGAAGCTTGGTGCCGATGGCGGTGGAGATCAGGCTCGCGGTCAGCATGCCGTGGGCGATGCGCCCGCCGAAGGGGGTGCCGCCCGCGAACTCCTCGTTGAGATGGACCGGGTTCGTATCCCCCGAGACGCCGGCGAACATGAGAATGTCCGCATCGGTGATCGTCTTGCCGAAGGTCGCGGACATCCCCGGCTCGAGATCCTCGATGTAGTAACCATGCTCCGACATCGATGTCCCTCGTGCGCTCGCGCGTCCCTGTGGCTTCGTGGCGCGGCGCAGCATGGCGGTGGTGCGGTGCGGAATCAAGTCGCCATCGACGAAGCCGCGCCAGCCTGCGCTGCGCCAGCCATCACGGGTCGTGGGCGCGCGAGAGGCGATCGGCGATTCGCGTGGGCTCCGGCAGACGGTAACCGCGGCAGGCTGCGAGGACGAGCTCGACCGCGCGCTCGAGGGAGATGCGGTGGCCCACGGAGACGTAGATCGGGCGCACGCCGGCGCGGCTTCTGAGGACGACGCCGAGCCGTTCGCCGTTCTCGAGCAGGAGCGCACGGTCGCCGGGCTGCGGGCCGGGCATCTCATGCGCGCCGATGAGGCGCGATTTGGCCACGCCGATCGTCGGAATGCCGGTGATGAGGCCGATATGGCTGGCGATGCCGAAGCGGCGCGGATGGGCGTAGCCGTGGCCGTCGACGAACAGCAGATCCGGCCGTTCGCCGAGACAGGCGAGGGCTTCGAGCGCTGCGGGCGTCTCGCGGAAGGAGAGCAGGCCCGGGACATACGGAAACTCCGTCGGCCGCCAGGCGAGCGCGCTCTCCTCGAGCGCGAGGTTGCTCCAGTCGAGGAGCACGGCCGCGGCCCAGGTGCGATTGAGCCGGCGCTCGTAGTGCACGTCCACGCCGGCCACCCGCAGCAGACGGTCGGGTCCGCCCTCCGGGCAGAGCTCGTGCCGCAGCCGCTCCTGCAGCCTGCGCGCCTCGGCCGGGGTGCGGGGCCAGCCGGAAAGCGCGCGCAGCCAGGTCTCGCGCACCGCCCGCGGGCCCTCAACGCGTGCGCAGACTTTCGGTGTGGCCGTCGACCGCGATCACCTGTCCGTTGATCCGCGCGGCGCGGGGCGAGCACAGGAAGGCGACGAGTGCGGCGACGTCCTCGGGCTCGATGAAGCTGCGCAGCGAGTTCGTGCGCAGATAGGCCGCGCGCGTTTCCTCCACGCTGCGCCCGGTCACCTCCGCGTCCGCCCGGATCACGCGTTCGATGCGCTCGCCGCGCACCGGACCCGGGCAGATGGCATTGGCGCGGATGCCCCGCGGCCCGAGCTCCATCGCCAGGGTCTTGGTGAAGCCGATGAGGCCCCATTTCGAGGAGGCATAGGGCGTGCGGTTGGGGAAGCCGAACAGGCCGGCGGTGGAGGAGATGTTGATGATGAGCCCCTGACCCGCCTCTTCGAGGAGCGGCACGGCCCTTCGCGTGCAGAGGAAGGCGCCGCCGAGGTTGACCTCGAGGCAGCGCATCCAGGCCGCGTAATCGAGGCGCTCGACCGGGCCCGTGGGGCCGGCGATGCCGGCATTGTTGACGAGAACGTCGAGCCCGCCGAGGCCTCCCGCGACGTCGGCGAAGAGACGCTCCACGTCCTCCTCCCGGGCCACGTCGGCGAGGGTGGTGCCGATCCCGGGATGGGCGTCGCGGAACGCGGCAAGCGCCTCGCCGTCAATGTCGCAGATGTGCACCCGGGCGCCCCGGCCGTGCAGGGTCTCGGCCATCACCCGGCCGAGACCCCGTGCCGCGGCGGTGATGAGAACGCGCAGCTCCGCAAGCTCCGACATGGACGGCCCTCCTCCCTCTCATCGGTTGTGGTCGCCCCTCCTGCCCGAAGGGGCGCCGGAGGGCAAGTCCGCCTCCCGTTTCTATGCGTCCGAAGACGGTTGCGCGAGTCCTCGCACGATGCGGTCGAGGCGACGCTCCTCGATGAGGCCGGCCGGCTCCTGGTGGATCGCGATCTCGGCTTCCGGATAGCGGGCGCGGAGCGCGCGTTCGATCTCCTCGGTGATGGCATGGGCGGCGCGCACGGTCATCTCCGGGTCGAGTTCGAGATGCATCTCGATGAATACGGTGCGTCCCGAGCGCCGGGTGCGGAGATCGTGCAGCCCGGCGACATCCGGGCGGGCGAGCACGATGCCGCGTATGGCCTCGCGCTCCCGGCGGGGAAGCTCGACATCCATGAGCTCGTCGATCGCGCGCCGGCCGACGCCGGCCACGGCGGCAAGCAGATAGAGGGCGACGCCGACGCCGAGCAGCGGATCGAGCCACAGCCAGCCGAGCCGCTCCGCGGCCAGAAGCCCCGCGAGGATCGCGAGGTTGGTGAGCAGATCCGAGCGGTAGTGGAGGGAATCGGCGGCGATCGCCTGGGAACCCGAGAGGCGCACCACCCGCCGCTGAAAGGCGAGGAGCGCGAGGGTGAGCAGGATCGCCGCCAGCATGGCCGCCATCCCGGCCGCGGTGGCGCTGACCGGCTGCGGGGCGAGCAGCCGCCGCGCCGCCTCGGCGATGACGAACAGCGCCGCACCGGCGACGAGCACCGCCTGGGCCAGGGCGGAGAGCGCTTCGGCCTTGCCGTGACCGAAGCGGTGCTGGCGGTCGGGCGGCTGCTGGCCGATGCGCACCGACATCCAGGTGATCGCCGAGGCGAGGGTGTCGGTGAGGCTGTCCACGAGCGAGGCGAGGATCGCGACCGAGCCGGTGGCGATCGCGGCGGCGAGCTTGATGAGGCCGATGGTGATGGAGACGGCGACGCTCGCTGCGGCGGCCGCGCGCACGAGCCGGGCGATGTGCGTGGTCCGTTCCATGGCCTCGGATCTCCGCGGCGACCCTATCACGATCGCGGGAGCGAAGCGACGCGATGTGGCGGGCACACGGCCGGAGCGGACATAAAATCCATTGCTACGACGTATGATATTAAGAATAACGTTGACAGAGAGTATGAACTGAAGTTCAACATCGACGGACCGGATAGCGGGCCGGCCGGCCCGCAGGTGGGAAACGCCCATGAGCGCATGGATCCTCGCCGCTCAGCGGCTTCGTGACGGCCGCGTCGTCTATCTTTCCGCTTCCGGCTGGAGCGAATGGCTCGCCGAGGCGACGGTGGCACGCACCGAGGAGGCGCGACGCGCGCTCGAGGCGCGCGCGAAGGACGCGATGGCGGCGGCGCAGGTGGTGGACGCCGCGCCGATCGAGGTGGAAGAGCGCGCAGCCTGTCCGGTGCCGGTGCGGCTGCGCGAACGCATTCGGGCGCTCGGGCCCAGTGTCCACCCCGAACTCCAGCGCCCCACGAGCCGGGAGGGCGAACGCCATGTATCGCTATGACGCCTTCGACCGCGAGCTCGTGCACGCGCGCGTGCGGCAGTTCGCGGATCAGATCGCGCGCCGGCTCAGCGGCGAGCTCGACGAGGACAGCTTCCGCCGCCTCCGCCTCCTGAACGGCCTCTATCTCCAGCTCCACGCCTACATGCTGCGCGTGCCCATCCCCTATGGCGTGCTCTCGTCACGCAAGCTGCGTGCGCTCGCGGAGATCGCCGAGCGCCATGACCGCGGCTACGCCCATTTCACCACGCGCCAGAACATCCAGTTCCACTGGATCCGCCTCGAGGAGGTGCCGGCGATCCTGGAGCGGCTCGCGGAAGTCGAGCTTACCCCCATCCAGGCCTGCGGCAACAGCATCCGCAACATCACGAGCGACCCGCAGGCGGGTGTGGCCGCCGATGAGATCGCCGATCCGAGGCCCTGGGCGGAACTGCTGCGGCAGTATCTGACCCTGAACCCCGAGTTCCTCTTCCTGCCGCGCAAGTTCAAGATGGCGATTACCGGGGCGGTGCGCGACCGGGCGCTGATCCGTGCGCATGATGTCGGCCTCCGGCTCTACCGCGACCCGGAAGGCGCACTCGCCTTCGAGGTCTACGTGGGCGGCGGCCTCGGCCGCACCCCGATGCTCGCGCCGCGGCTGCGCGCACATCTCCCGGCCGCGGAGATGCCGGCGTATGTGGCGGCGATCCTGCGCGTCTACAACCTCCACGGCCGACGCGATCATCTCTACAAGTCCCGCATCAAGATCCTCGTCCATGATCTTGGACTCGAACGCTTTCGAGAGGAGGTGGAGCGCGAATACGCGGCCTCGAGGGATGGTGAGGAGATCGCTCTCGTGGAGGCGGAGCTCGCGCGCCTCAGCGCCTGCTTCCGTCCGCCGCCGTATGAGGAGGCGAGGGGGGAGGAGAAGGTGCTCGCCGCGCGCGCGGCGGGGGATCCGGCCTTCGCCCGCTTTCTCGCCGCCAACGTGTTTCGCCACCGGGTGGCGGGCTATCGCATCGTCGGCGTGAGCCTCAAGCCCCCGGGCGGCGTGCCGGGCGACGTTTCGGCGGCGCAGATGCGCCTGCTCGCGGATCTCGCCGACCGCTTCAGCTTCGGCGAGCTGCGCACGACCCATGAGCAGAATCTGCTGCTGCCCCATGTGCGTGCCGGCGACGTCCACGAGCTGTGGCAGCGCCTCGAGGAGGCGGGGCTGGCTACGCCCAACCTCGCCAGGGCCACGGACATCGTGAGCTGCCCCGGCCTCGACTACTGCAACCTCGCGACCGCACGCTCGATTCCGGTCGCCCAGGAACTCGCGCGAAGGCTCGAGGAGAAGGGATGGAGCGCGCGGCTCGGTCCCCTGGATATCCGCATCTCGGGCTGCATCAACGCCTGTGGCCAGCATCACGTGGGGCACATCGGCGTCCTCGGCCTCGAGAAGCGGGGGCGGGAATCCTACCAGATCACCCTCGGCGGCAACGACGGCACCGATGCCGCCCTCGGGCGGGTGCTCGGCCCCGGCTTCTCCCGCGAGGAGATCGTGCCTGCGCTGCTGCGGATACTCGAGTTCTACCTCGCCCGGCGGCGCGCGCCCGAGGAACGCTTTGTCGATTTTGTACGCCGCAGCGGAATCGAACCGCTCCGGGAGGTGGCCTATGCCCCTGCTCGCGCTTGACGACCTCGAACTCCGCCCGGAGGAGCCGTGGCTCGAGGTTCCCGAGCAGGCGCCCGTTCCCGCACGGGGCCCGGTGCTGCTCGGCCTTGCGCGGCTCGCGGAAGCGGCCGCGCGCGACGGACCGACCGGGATCCGCCTCGAGCCGGACGAGGATCCGGCTGCGCTCGCACCGGTTCTCGACCGGCTCTCGCTGATCGCCCTGCGCTTCGCCTTCCCGCACGACGGGCGGCCATATTCCCAAGCCGCCGTCCTCCGCCGCCGTCTCCATTTCGGGGGTGAGCTCCGGGCGGTCGGTGCGACGCTGTTCGACCTCGTCCCCCATCTCGAGCAGGCGGGCTTCGACAGCGTCGCGCTCGCCTCCCTCCCCGCGGACTGGCGGCGTCACCTCGAGCGGTTGCGGCTTCCCCGGCTCTATGCACCGGCCGCCCGGGCCTCGATCTGGCGCGCACGTGCCGCCGCAGGGGCGCGCGGCGGGGGAGGGCGGCCATGAACCTCCCCGGGGCCGCGGCCGCCGGCGGCGAGAGCCGCGCGCAGCCGGGCGAGCCCGAGATCCTCGCCGCGCTCGGGACGCAGGACGGGTTCGCACTCCTGCGCCGCGCCTACGGGCTCTTCGGCCGCAGCATGGCCCTCGTATCCTCCTTCGGCATCGAGAGCGCGGTGCTGCTCGACATGGTCGCCCGCATCGACCCGGGCCTGCCCGTCATCTTCCTCGACACCGGCAGGCTGTTTGCCGAGACGCTCGCATATCGCGACCGGCTCAGAGAGCTTCTCGGCCTCTCGGACCTGCGCACGGTGCGGCCCGATCCCGCGGAGCTCGCGCGCCTCGATGCGGACGGGACGCTCTGGCGCCGCGATCCCGATCTCTGCTGCGCCCTGCGCAAGAGTGAGCCGCTGGATCGGGCGCTCTCGGGTTTCCGGGCCTGGATCACCGGGCGCAAGCGTTACCAGGGCGGTCTGCGCCGGCATCTTCCTCTCGTCGAGCGCGATCCCCTGCGCGCCGCGTTCAAGCTCAATCCGCTTGCGACCTGGTCGCCCGGGGATGTCCGGCGCTACTGTGCGCAGCGCGGGCTGCCACCGCATCCGCTTGCGCTGCGCGGCTATGCCTCGGTGGGATGTGCCGTCTGCACGACCCCCACCGCCCCGGGGGAACCTCCGCGTGCGGGGCGCTGGCGGGGATTGGACAAGAGCGAGTGCGGCATCCACCTGCCGCCGGCCTGCGCGGGCGGATGGGCTGCGGGTGATCGCTGAGCGGCTTGTCCTATATCAAGGGTTCGTAAAGAAATCGTCGCTAGTCGGGGTGCCGCCGCGGCTGCGCCGGCGGCGGGCGCCGAAAGGGGGATTCATGGCCGTCGTCGAGGAACGGGAAAATCTCAAGCGCGAAGCCGCCGGCGAGGTGGACGTGCGCGAATCCGCGGTGGTGCGCCTGGCCGGAGACTCGGGAGACGGCATTCAGCTCGCCGGCGGACTGTTCACCCTTTCGACGGCACTCGCCGGCCACGGTCTCGAAACCTTCCCCGACTATCCCGCCGAGATCCGCGCACCCGCCGGCACGACCTACGGCGTCTCCGCCTATCAGATCCACTTCGGCGGTCGCCGCATCCACACCGTCGGCGATACTCCCGACCTGCTCGTGGCCCTCAATCCGGCGGCCCTCAAGGTCAACCTCTCCCGCCTCGAGCCCGGCTGCGTTCTGCTCATCGATGCGGGAAGCTTCAGCGCGCGCAATCTGCGCCGGGCCGGCTTCGAGAACGATCCGCGCAGGGACGGAACGCTCGATCCCTACCGCGTGGTGGAGATCGACATCAGCGACCTCACCGCGCGGGCGACGGAGCATACCGGGCTCGGCCGGCGGGAGCGGCTGCGCGCGAAGAATTTCTTCGCCCTCGGCCTCGTGTTCTGGATGTTCGACCGCGACATCCGCCCGATCGAGGAATGGCTGCGCGGCCGTTTCGCCGATCGGCCCGCGGTGCTCGAGGCCAATCTCGCGGCGCTGCGCGCCGGTCACGCCCTCGCCGAGACCGCCGAACTGCCGCAGATTCCGACCTTCCGCGTGCGCAAGGCGCCGCTCGAGCCCGGGCTCTATCGGGCGATCACCGGCCATGAGGCGGTCGCCTTCGGCCTCGTCGACGGTGCCCGCCGCGCCGGGCTGCGCCTGTTCTACGGCTCCTATCCCATCACCCCGGCATCGCCCGTACTCCACGACCTCGCGAAACTGCGGGGGCTCGGGGTCACCGTCTTCCAGGCGGAAGACGAGATCGCCGCGGTCTGCGCCGCGATCGGTGCTTCCTATGCCGGCGGGATCGGGGTCGTCGGCACGTCGGGGCCGGGCTTCTCGCTCAAGAGCGAGGCCATCGGCCTCGCCGTGATGGTCGAACTCCCGCTCGTGGTCGTCGACATGCAGCGGGCCGGTCCTTCGACCGGCATGCCCACCAAGACCGAGCAGGCCGACCTTCTGCAGGCGCTGTGGGGCCGCCACGGCGAGGCTCCGGTGGTGGTGCTCGCGGCCTCGAGCCCGGCCGATGCGTTCGACATGGCGCGCGAGGCGGTGCGTCTTGCGGTCCAACACATGGTGCCGGTGGTGCTGCTCGCGGACGCCTTCATCGCCAACGCCTCCGAGCCCTGGCGCGTTCCCGATCTCGAACGCGCGCCCGCATGGCCCGCCCGCTTTCACCGCGAGAGCGCAGGCTTCCGGCCCTATGCGCGCGATGCGGCCTTCGTGCGTCCGTGGGTGGTGCCGGGAACGCCGGGGCTCGCCCACCGCGTCGGCGGGCTCGAGAAGAACGAGCGGGGCGAGGTGTCCTACGATCCCGACAACCACGCCCGGATGTGCGAGGCGCGCCGCCGCAAGGTGGAGCTGGTCGCCGAGGACATTCCCGAACAGCGGCTCGAGCTCGGCGAGCCCGGGGGATGTCTCTGCATCGTCGGCTGGGGCAGCACGCATGGGCCCATCTTCCGTGCGGTGAGCAATCTGCGCCGGCGGGGGCTCGCCGTGGCTCATCTCCACCTGCGCCACCTCTGGCCCCTGCCGCGCAATCTCGGCGCCCTGCTCGGGAGCTTCGACCATGTGCTCGTGCCCGAGATGAACCACGGCCAGCTGCTGCGTCTGCTGCGCAGCGAGTATCTCGTGCCCGCAAAGGGTCTCTCCAACCTCACGGGCCGTCCCTTCCGGGTTGCCGAAATCGAGGAGGCGGCGGCCCGCATGTTCGAGGAGCGCTGCCGATGAATGCCCCCGCCCGGCGACCGGAGGATTACGCCTCCGATCAGGAGGTGCGCTGGTGCCCCGGCTGCGGCGACTATGCGATCCTCAAGGCGGTCAAGCAGGCGCTCGCGCGGCTCGACGCCGACCCCGCGCGCACGGTGTTCGTCTCCGGCATCGGCTGTGCGGCGCGCTTTCCCTACTATCTCGACACCTACGGCTTTCACGGCATTCACGGCCGGGCGCCGGCCATCGCCACCGGCGTCAAGCTCGCGAATCCCGAGCTCGACGTCTGGGTCGTGGGAGGCGACGGCGACATGCTGTCGATCGGCATCGGCCACCTGCTCCACACCATCCGCCGCAATCCCGATCTCGTCATCCTGATCTTCAACAACGAGGTCTATGGCCTCACCAAGGGTCAGCTTTCCCCCACTTCGCCGCCCGGGACGCGGACCCCGAGCTCGCCGCTCGGTTCGCTCGAGCGGCCGCTCTCCGCCCTCCGCCTCGCTCTCGCGGCCGGCGCCCGCTTCGCCGCCCGGGCCATCGATACGGACCGCAGCCTCGTCGACATCCTCGTCGCGGCCCGCAAGCATCCCGGCACGGCGGTGGTCGAGATCCTCCAGAACTGCGTCGTCTACGCCGATGGCGCGTTCGCGGCGATCAGCGAGCGCAGCGTCGCCGCCGAGGCCCAGATCCGTCCCGTGCCCGGCGAGCCTCTCATCTTCGGCCGCGCGCGCGACAAGGCCCTGCGTCCGCGTGCCGATGGCTGCGGGCTCGAGGTGGTGGCGCTCGCGGAGGTGGATGCCGCCACGCTGCCGCGCTTCGATCCCGGAGACCGGGAGCTCGCCCTGCTGCTCGCGGGGCTGGAGCCGCCCATGCCGGTCGCGATCGGGATTCTGCGCGACGATCCCGCCGAGAAGAGCCTCGAAGCGGCGATGCAGGTCCAGGAGGCGCGAGCGCAGCGCGAGGGTCCGCGCGATCTCGCGGCGCTCATGCGCTCGGGGCCGGTGTGGGTGGTTCCCGGCTGAGCGGCCACGGCAGGCGGATGCCGGAAGCGGAGGAGGTGGCGGAGAGGGACCGTACCCCGTTGACATCGCGATATAAAGCTATGCATATATCGCGAGACATGCATTCGTGGCGGATGCGGTGAACCGGGACAGCCCCCCTCTCCAGCGCTGCCTCGCCGCCCTGCGCGCGGCCGCCGAGCCCAGCCGGCTGAGGCTGCTCGCGATCTGTGCCCACGGCGAGTGGACGGTCTCCGAGCTCGTCCAGATCATGGGCCAGAGCCAGCCGCGCATCTCGCGGCACCTCAAGGTGCTGGCCGAGGCCGGGCTGCTCGAGCGGTTCCGGGAAGGAAGCTGGGTGTTCTATCGCCGCAGCCGCGACGCCGAAGGTGCGCGCTTCGTGCGTGCCCTCTGCCGGCTGCTGCCGGAGGACGATCCGGATCTCGCCCGCGATCGCGCCCGGCTCGCCGGGGTGCGCGAGGCGCGGCGGCGCGAGGTGGAGGCCTATTTCGCGAGCCGCGCCGTCGCCTGGGACAGCGAACGCGATCTCGGCGTCGACGGGGCCCGCGTCGAGGAGGTGCTGCGGGAGCTGTTCGCACGCGAGCGCCCCGCCCGCCTGCTCGACATCGGCACCGGCACGGGCCGGGTCCTGCAGCTTCTCGCACCGCTCGTGGAGACCGGAATCGGCGTGGACATCAATCCCGAGATGCTGCGGGTCGCGAGGGTGCGGCTCGACCGCCGGGAGCTCGGCAACTGCAGCGTGCGGCAGGCCGACATGTACCGGCTGCCCTTCCCCGACGGCGCCTTCGAGGCCGCGGTGTTCCATCAGGTGCTCCATTTCGCCGAGGATCCCGCGGCCGCGCTCGCCGAGGCGGCGCGCGTGCTGGCGCCGGGCGGGCGGCTCGTGGTCGTCGACCTCGCGTCCCACGACCGCGAATGGCTCCGGGTCGAGAAGCGGCACCGCCGGCTCGGCTTCTCGGACGAGGAGATGCGGCGCTGGTTCGCCGAGTTCGGGCTCAGTGCGGAACGTGCGACGAAACTCCGCGGTGAGGAGCTCACGGTGGTGATCTGGGTCGCGCGCAGGATTCCGGTCGGGAGCGGGACCCTGGAACCTCAGAGGGAGAGGCAGGTGGCATGAATCCGCAGAGGCCGGAACAGAGCGCCCCGTTCCCCTCGCCGCGGGACTGGAGCCTCGCCGTGCGGCTGCCCGCGGTCGCCTTCTCGATCGAGCTGTTCCCGCCGCGAAGCGAAGAGGCGAAGCTGCGCTTCTGGCCCGAGCTCGAACGCCTCGCTTCGCTGCGGCCGCTGTTCTTCTCGCTCACCTGTGGCGCAGGCGGTACGGCCCGCGAGGGGACCTTCCCGCTCGCGCTCGAGATGGTGCGCCGCCTCGCTCTGCCTGTCGCCGCCCATCTGACCTGCGTCGGGCACAGCCGCGCCGAGATCGACGAGCTCGCGCGCGCATACTGGCAGGCGGGAATCCGCCATCTCGTCGCGCTCCGCGGCGATCCGCCCCGCAACTCGGGCCCCTACCGGCCGCGCCCGGACGGCTACGCCTATGCCGCCGAGCTCGTGGCCGGTCTGCGGCGGGTCGCGGATTTCGAGATCTCGGTTGCCGGCTATCCGGAAACCCATCCCGAGGCCCCCAGTCCCGAATTCGACCTCGAGAACCTGCGCCGCAAGGTCGACGCCGGGGCGGTGCGCATTCTCGGTCAGTACTGTTTCGACACCGAGAAGATCCTGCGCTACCGCGACGCCCTCTGGCGCATCGGCGTGCGCGTCCCCTTCGTCCCCGGCATCATGCCGATCCGCAACTTCGCCCAGATCCGACGCTTCAGCGAGGCCTGCGGGGCGACGATCCCGGGGTGGCTCGCCGAGCTGTTCGAGGGCGTCGCCCCGGGCTCGCCGGAACATGCCATGATCGCAGCCAGCGTCGCCGCCGAACAGTGCCGCCGGCTCGCGGCCGAGGGCTTCGACCATCTGCATGTCTACGCCCTCAACCGCGCCGATCTCACCCTCGCACTTTCGCGCCTGCTCGGTCGCGAAGTCTGCCGGAGCCCCGCCGCGTGAGGGCGCGTCACCGGGGGAGAGCCGCAATGGATCTGCGGGAATTCCTGCGCGAGCGCGTGCTCCTTCTGGACGGGGCCATGGGCACGCAGATCCAGGCCCGCGACCTCACGCTCGAGGA
Source organism: uncultured Geminicoccaceae bacterium (assembly GCA_964532215.1). Taxonomy (GTDB): domain Bacteria; phylum Pseudomonadota; class Alphaproteobacteria; order Geminicoccales; family Geminicoccaceae; genus HRBIN39. The sequence goes on along the minus strand of CAZHHU010000005.1, from coordinate 8,881 downwards.
TTTCGACGGCAGGGAGAACTGTTCCGAGGTTCTCAACCTCACCCGTCCCGACGTGGTGCGGGCGATTCACGACGCCTATCTGGAAGCCGGCGCCGACGCCGTGGAGACGAACAGCTTCGGCGGTTCACCGATCACCCTCGGCGAGTTCAACCTCGCCGCTCAGGCCTTCGAGATCAACCGCCGGGCGGCCGAGCTCGCGCGCGCGAGCGTCGACGCCTTCACGGAGCGCGACGGTCGGCCCCGCTTCGTCTTCGGTGCCATGGGCCCGGGCACCAAGCTGCCGAGTCTCGGCCAGGTGGACTACCGCGCACTCGAGGATGCCTATGCGGTCCAGGCGTCCGGTCTCGTCGCCGGCGGCGTCGATGCGATCCTCATCGAGACCTGTCAGGATCCTCTCCAGGCCAAGGCGGCGGTGAACGGGGCGCGCCGGGCGTTCGCCGAAGCGGGGGTGCGTCTGCCGCTCTGGGTGCAGGTGACGATCGAGACCACGGGGACCATGCTCGTCGGCACCGACGTGCAGGCGGCGCTCACCATCCTCTCCGCCCTCGAGCCCGACGGCATCGGCCTCAACTGCGCCACCGGGCCGCGGGAGATGGCCGAGCATCTGCGCACCCTCGCCCTCGGCTGGCCGGGGCTGCTGTCCGTGCTTCCCAACGCCGGCCTGCCCGAGCTTCGCGAGGGGCGGACCGTCTATCCCCTCTCGCCCGAGGAGCTCGCGTCCTGGCTCGAGCGGTTCCTGCGCGAGGACGGCGTCCACCTCGTCGGCGGCTGCTGCGGCACCACGCCCGCCCACATCCGCGCGGTGGACGCGATGCTGCGCGGCCTCGCCGAGGACGGCTTCCGCCCCCGTCCCCGACCCCGCGAGGTGCGCCCCGAGCCCGCGCTGGCCTCGCTCTTCTCCGCCGTGCCGCTGCGCCAGGAAAACGCCTATCTCGCCATCGGCGAGCGCTGCAACGCCAACGGCTCGAGGAAGTTCCGCGAGCTCCAGGCGGCGGGCCAGTGGGACGGCTGTGTCGCCATGGGCCGCGAGCAGGTGCGGGAGGGCGCCCATGCGCTCGACGTCTGCACCGCCTATGTCGGCCGCGACGAGCGCGCGGACATGGTGGAGATCGTCTCCCGCATGCGGGGGCGGATCGATGCGCCGCTCGTGTTCGATTCGACCGAATACGCGGTCCTCGAGGCGGCCCTCGAGCTGTACGGCGGCAAGGGGGTGATCAATTCCATCAACTTCGAGGACGGCGAGGAGGCGGCGGCCGCCCGCATGCGTCTCGCGCGCAGGTTCGGTGCCGCGGTGATCGCGCTCACCATCGACGAGGCCGGCATGGCCAAGACGGCCGAGCGCAAGTGCGCGATCGCCCGCCGCCTCGTCGACTTCGCCTGCGGCCGCTTCGGCCTTCCGCTCCACGATCTGCTCATCGATCCGCTCACCTTCACGATCTGCACCGGCAACGAGGACGACCGCCGCCTCGCGCTCGAGACCCTGGAGGCGATCACCCGGATCCGCGAGGAATTTCCCGCGGTGCAGGTGATTCTCGGCGTCTCCAACGTGTCCTTCGGCCTCGGCCCGGCGGCCCGCCATGTGCTCAACTCGGTCTTCCTCGATCATGCCCAGCGGCGCGGGCTCACGGGTGCGATCGTGCATCCTTTCAAGATCCTGCCCCTTCACCGCATCCCCGAGGAGGAGGTGCGGATCGCGGAGGATCTCATCTTCGACCGCAGGGCGGAGGGCTACGATCCGCTCCAGGCCTTCATGGCGCGGTTCGCCGATCGCCGGGTGGAGGCGCGGCGTCCCGAGCGGCCGGCGGATGTGCGCAAACGCCTCGAGCAGCGGATCATCGACGGCGACCGCGAAGGGCTCGAGGCCGATCTCGACGAGGCGCTGCGGGAGATGGATCCGCTGACCATCATCAACGACCATCTGCTCGCGGGGATGAAGGTGGTGGGCGAGCTCTTCGGGGCGGGCCGGATGCAGCTCCCCTTCGTGCTCCAGAGCGCCGAGACCATGAAGGCGGCCGTGTCCTATCTCGAGCGCTTCATGGAGCGCGTCGAGGGGCAGCAGCGGGCCACCATCGTGCTCGCCACCGTAAAGGGCGATGTGCACGACATCGGCAAGAACCTCGTCGACATCATTCTCACGAACAACGGCTACCGGGTCGTCAATCTCGGCATCAAGCAGCCGCTTTCCGCGATCCTCGAGGCGGCCGAGGTGCATCGCGTGGACGCCATCGGCATGAGCGGACTGCTCGTCAAGTCGACCGTCATCATGCGCGAGAACCTCGAGGAGATGCGCCGCCGCGGGCTGCGCATTCCCGTTCTTCTGGGCGGCGCCGCGCTCACCCGCGCCTATGTCGAGGAGGACTGCTACCGCGCCTACGGCGAGGGGCCCGTGGCCTATGCGCGCGACGCCTTCGACGGGCTCCATCTGATGGAGAAGATCGCGGACGGCCGCTTCGAGGAGCATGTCGCGGCGCGCGCGGCCGCAGCCCGTGCCCGCCGCCGTCCGGCGCGCAAGGCGCCGCAGCCGGAGGCGATCGCCGGCGCGACGCGGCCGCTCCCTGCCGAGGAGATCCGGCTCCGGCGCGAGGAGCTCAACCGCCGGGTCGAGGTGCCGAAGCCGCCCTTCCTCGGGGTGCGCCTGCTCGAGCAGGTGCCGGTGGAAGCGCTTCTTCCCTATCTCAACGAGCAGATGCTCTACCAGTTCCACTGGGGCTATGCGAAGGACGGGCGGCGGCACGACGAGTTTCTCGCCTGGGCGCGCAAGGAGCTCCGCCCCGTACTCGAGGAGCTGCTCGCGCGCGATCGCGAGGAGGGCATCTTCGAACCCCGGGCGGCCTACGGCTACTTCCGCGCCGCCGGAGACGGCAACGACCTCGTGCTGTTCGACGAATCGGGACGGCGCGAGCTCGTGCGCTTCCGGCTGCCGCGCCAGCGGCGCGAGGGCGGGCTCTGCATCGCCGACTTCCTGCGCGACATCTCGGATCCCGAACGGGATATCGTCGCGCTTCAGGTCGTCACCATCGGCGCCCGCGCCTCGGAGATCGCGCGCCGCTGGTTCCGCGCGGACCGCTACCGCGACTATGTGCGTCTGCACGGGCTCTCCGTGGAGCTCGCCGAGGCGCTCGCCGAATACGTGCATGCCCGCATCCGCGCCGAGCTCGGGATCGCCTCGGCGGATGCGCGCGAGATGCGCCGGCTCATCAAGCAGGGCTACCGCGGCGCCCGCTACAGCTTCGGCTATCCCGCCTGCCCCAATCTCGAAGATCAGGCGCCGCTGCTCGAGCTGCTCGGTGCGGAGCGGATCGGCGTCCGGCTCTCCGAGGAGTTCCAGCTGGAGCCCGAGCAGAGCACTTCGGCGATCGTCCTCCATCACCCCGAAGCCCGCTATTTCAGCGTGTGAGGGCGCGCCTGTTTCACGTGAAACACTCGGAAGGTTTCGCAACTGAAAATTGCAGGGTTGCACCGCGGCAGCCCGTTCCCACATGATGCCTGGCTCCTTCGCGGTGCCGGTTCGGGCCCGAGGGGGCCGGTCCGCTCGCTGGAGGGACAGATCACCGGAGGGCTATGAGAGATGGATCTCGAGAAGTACACGGACCGGGCACGCGGCTTTCTCCAGGCGGCCCAGCAGCTGGCGCTCAGGGAAGGCCACCAGCGCTTTCTCCCCGAACATGTTCTCAAGGTTCTCCTCGACGATCCGGAGGGGCTGTGCGCCCAGCTGATCCGAAGTGCCGGCGGTGACCCGAAGCTGGCACTGGCGAACACCGAACTGCTGCTCAAGAAGCAGCCGAAGGTGGAGGGCGCGGGCGCGGGTCAGCTCTATCTCGCGCCCGAGACGGCGCGGCTGTTCGAGCAGGCGGAGCAGGTCGCGAAGAAGCTCGGCGACAGTTACGTCACCGTCGAGGCGCTGCTCCTCGCCATCGCGCTTTCCGCCAGCGACGCGGCCAAGGCGCTGCAGGATGCGGGGCTGACGCCGCAGGCCCTGAACGAGGCCATCGGCCGGCTGCGCAAGGGCCGCACCGCCCAGAGCCCGAGCGCCGAGGAGGGCTATGGCGCGCTCGAGAAGTTCACCCGCGATCTCACCAGGGCGGCGCGCGAGGGCAAGCTCGATCCCGTCATCGGCCGTGACGAGGAGATCCGTCGGGTGATCCAGGTGCTCTCGCGGCGCATCAAGAACAATCCCGTGCTCATCGGCGAGCCGGGCGTCGGCAAGACGGCGATCGTCGAGGGTCTCGCACAGCGCATCGTCAACGGCGACGTGCCCGAGGGGCTGCGCGACAAGCGGGTGCTCGCCCTCGACCTCGGCGCCATGCTCGCCGGCAGCAAGTACCGCGGCGAATTCGAGGAGCGTCTCAAGGCACTTTTGCAGGAGATCGCGGCATCCGAAGGGGAGATCATCCTCTTCATCGACGAGCTGCACACCATCGTCGGCGCCGGCAAGGCGGAAGGGGCGATCGATGCCTCGAACATGCTCAAGCCGGCGCTGGCGCGCGGCGAGCTGCACTGCATCGGTGCGACGACGCTGGACGAGTACCGCAAGTACGTCGAGAAGGATGCGGCGCTCGCACGGCGCTTCCAGCCGGTCTACGTCTCCGAGCCGTCGGTCGAGGACACCATCTCCATCCTGCGCGGTCTCAAGGAGAAGTACGAGCTCCACCACGGCGTGCGCATCACCGACTCGGCGATCGTCGCCGCCGCCACGCTGTCGCATCGCTACATCACCGACCGCTTCCTGCCGGACAAGGCGATCGACCTCATCGACGAGGCGGCGGCCCGCAAGCGCATGCAGATCGACTCCAAGCCGGAGGAGCTCGACGAGCTCGAGCGCCGCATCATCCAGCTCAAGATCGAGCGCGAGGCGCTCAGGAAGGAGACCGATCCCGCCTCCAGGGAGCGGCTCGAGAAGCTCGAGAAGGAGCTCGCCGAGCTCGAGCAGCAGGCGGCCGAGCTGGATGCCCGCTGGCAGGCGGAGAAGAGGAAGCTCGAGGAGGTGCGCAGCCTCAAGGAGCAGCTCGACCGCGCCCGCATCGAGCTCGAACAGGCGCAGCGGCGGGGCGACCTCGCGCGCGCCGGCGAGCTCGCCTATGGCATCATCCCCGATCTCGAGCGGCGCATCCAGGCGCTCGAGGCCGAGCAGCAGGCGCGCATGATCCGCGAGGAGGTGACGGCCCAGGACGTCGCCCAGATCGTCTCGCGCTGGACGGGTATTCCCGTCGACAAGCTCATGGAGGGCGAGCGCGAGAAGCTCCTGCACATGGAAGAGGAGCTCAGGAAGCGGGTCGTCGGCCAGGACCAGGCGGTGCAGGCGGTGGCGAATGCCGTTCGCCGGGCGCGCGCCGGGCTTCAGGATCCCAACCGGCCGATGGGCTCCTTCCTCTTTCTCGGTCCCACCGGCGTGGGCAAGACCGAGCTGTGCAAGGCGCTCGCCGAGTTCCTCTTCGACGACGAGCGCGCGCTGCTGCGCATCGACATGTCGGAGTTCATGGAAAAGCACGCCGTGGCCCGCCTCATCGGCGCACCGCCCGGCTATGTGGGCTATGAGGAAGGGGGCGTGCTGACGGAAGCGGTGCGAAGGCGGCCCTATCAGGTCATCCTCTTCGACGAGGTGGAGAAGGCGCACCCCGACGTCTTCAACATCCTCCTCCAGGTCCTCGACGATGGGCGCCTCACCGACAGCCAGGGCCACACCGTGGACTTCCGCAACACGCTCATCGTGCTGACCTCGAACCTCGGCTCCGAGTACCTCGCGGCCCTGCCCGAGGGGGCGCCATCGGAGCAGGCGCGGGAGCAGGTGATGAGCGTGGTGCGCGCCACCTTCCGGCCCGAGTTCCTCAACCGGCTGGATGAGATCATCCTCTTCAACCGCCTCGGCCGCGCGCAGATGCGCGAGATCGTCGACATCCAGCTCAAGCGGCTCGCGAAGCTGCTCGAGGAACGGCGCATCGGCCTCGAGGTGACGGACGCGGCGCGCGACTGGCTGGCGAAGGCCGGTTACGACCCGGTCTACGGTGCGCGGCCGCTCAAGCGCACCATCCAGCGGCACCTGCAGGATCCGCTGGCGCTGATGATTCTCGAGGGCAAGATCAGGGAAGGCGACACCGTCAGGGTGGACGCCAACGAGCGCGGTCTCGTGATCAACGGCGAGGAGGTGATGCGGCTCGCGGCCTGAGCCGGGCCGCCGCCTCGGTGCGCGCCTTCAGAGCCCCGCCCCTCCCGGGGGCGGGGCGAATGCATTATGTTGGCAACCGCACCCTTCGGGAGCGATGCCCGTGGCCGAGCCCACCGAGAAGTTCATGACCGTCGCCGAGTTCCTCCGCTGGGAGGACGGCACCGACCGCCGCCATGAGCTCGTTGGCGGCCGGCCGGTGATGATGGCCCCGCCTTCCCGGCTGCACGGGGTGCTGGCCGCCGCCATCGCCGGCGAGCTGCGCCGGTACCTGAAACCGCCCTGCACACCTCAGGTCGAGGCCGGGATCGTCTTCCCGCAGGACGATTTCGACTTCTTCATCGCCGACCTGGCGGTGAGCTGCGCGCCGCCCGCGGACGAACCCTGGTGTCCCGAGCCGGTTTTGATCGTCGAGGTGCTCTCGGAGAGCACCCGCGCACACGACCTCGGGGTGAAACTCCCCGCCTACCGCCGGCTTACCTCGGTCCGCCACATCCTGCTGGTGGAGACCCGCGAGCCGCGCATCGAGCACTGGCGGCGCCAGGGCGACGACTGGCTCGTGCGCGATCTCGGCCCGGGCGAGGCCGCGGTGCTGGAAGACCTCGGCCTGCGCTTGGAAGTGGACGGTCTCTACCGCGACCTGCCCCTTCCCGAACGGCCGGCCGCCAGCGATCGCGGCATGGGGGACGCGGCGGT
>CAZHHU010000005.1:0-1925 GCA_964532215.1 uncultured Geminicoccaceae bacterium | reverse complement strand
TCTCCCCATCCGATCGCCACCCGACCGGGGGCCGTCCCTCTAACAGAAAGCCGGCGCCCTGGCGCCGCCGTCAGGCTTGCCAATCCGCGGCGGCGGAATTTGCCGCCGCATCGCCCCGCGCCTGTGGGCTGCCTTCACAACGCGAGCGGGCCTGCGTCCTCCGCCAGTCGGCGTTCGACATGCTGCAGCTTGCGGTCGCCGCGTGCGGTTCCGGGTCGGGGTGACCATCGGGCCCAGGGCCGCCGTCCTGCGACCGATGCCGGGCGCGCCCTGCTTTGCGGAACCCGCCCGCGCATGCCCGGGCTGTGCGCGGTGCCGCGGTCGGAGGTGGATCCCGCCCCATGCGCCGCTATTTCGCCCTCCGAGGCAGGGAGTTTCGGACATGGCCCAGCGCCGTGCCCCGTCCTTCGTCGCCTGGCGGCGAAGCGTCGCGCCCGTTCCTTATGAGATCGCCCTTCAGGAGATGGAGCGGCGGGTCGAGACGATCCGCCGCGGCCAGGCTCCCGAGCTCGTGTGGCTGCTCGAGCATCCGCCGGTGTATACCGCCGGGACCAGCGCCCGTCCCGAGGAACTCCTCGATCCGCGCTTTCCCGTCTACCGGGTGGGGCGGGGCGGCCGCTACACCTACCATGGGCCCGGGCAGCGGGTGGGTTACGTCATGCTCGACCTCGCCCGCCGCGGGCGGGATCTGCGTGCCTTCGTGCGGCGCCTCGAATGCTGGCTCATCCGCAGCCTCGCCGACTTCGGCATCGCCGCCGAGCGCCGCGAGGGGCGGATCGGCATCTGGACCCGCCTCGCGGATGGGCGCGAGGCCAAGATCGGGGCGCTCGGGGTACGCGTGCGCCGCTGGGTGACCTTCCACGGCGTCGCCCTCAACGTGGCGCCGGAGCTCACCCACTTCTCGGGCATCGTGCCCTGCGGTCTGCGCGAGTTTCCGGTGACCTCCATGGCGGCGCTCGGGGTGCGGGCAGGCATGGAAGAGGTGGACCGGGCGCTCAGAGTCCGGTTCGAGGAGGTCTTCCAGGTCGCGACCCGCGACGAGCCGGCCCCGGGCGGTGCCTGCGCCGCGAAGCCCGAGCTTGCGCCGGCGCCCGAGGGGGCTAAGCTCCGGTCATGACGTACCGCCCGGCGCGCGCCGCCGCCCTGCTCATCTTCCTCCTCGCCGCCCTTGCCCGGGCTGGCCATGCGGCCTGCACCGATGTCCCGGCACCGGGCGTGAACTGGCGCGGCTGCCTGCTCGATGGCATGGACCTGCGGGGTGCGGATCTCAGCGGTGCCGACCTCAAGGCCGCTTCCTTCAAGCGCGCCGACCTCTCCGAGGCGGTGCTGCAGGGCGCGCGCGGCCGGCGCGCCAAGTTCGTCTCCGCGCGGCTCGTGGGCGCCGATCTCTCGCGCGGGGAGTTCAAGCTCGCGGACTTCACGAGCGCGGACCTCACGGGTGCGCTGCTCGTGGCCGCGGACCTCCGGGGCGCCCGGTTCTTCAAGGCGGTTCTGCGCAACGCCGATCTCACCGAGGCGCGGCTCGAGAAGGCGGATTTCCTCCACGCCGATCTTTCCGGTGCGCGCTGGGTGGACGGCAAGACGATCTGCGCCGAGGGCTCGGTGGGTCGCTGTCGTGCGCGCCCGGCAAAAAGGGCCGCGGCTGCCCGTCACTGAAGCGTTCCGTCTCGGCGGGAGAAGCTGGCTGGGGGACCTGGATTCGAACCAGGACTGCTCGGTCCAGAGCCGAGAGTTCTACCGTTAAACTATCCCCCAGCGGCACTGTTGGGATAGGTAGCGGAGGGGGCGATGTCAAGGCGCGCCGGCGAAGCCTCCCTAGCCCTGCCGCAGGCCTGATGGAGTACGCACGCGCAGACTGGTGCCCAGGGACGTCTTCGAAATCTAGGGTAAAAATTTCGGCATGTGAGCAGGTTAGCGAATTCGAT
>CAZHHU010000004.1:54193-56036 GCA_964532215.1 uncultured Geminicoccaceae bacterium | reverse complement strand
TAGATCGTGCCCGTGGCGAGCTCACCGCGGGGGCCCAGCTGGGTGAAGCGGGCCCGGAAGCTGCGCAGTCCGTCGAGATAGGCCTCGATGGCGGCGAGACGCGGCTCCGCCTTCGGCACCGCTGCGGCCGCAGCGCCGGCAGACAGGAGGAAGGCCGCGACTGCGGCGAGGATGGAACGGCGTGCGCAGCTCATGGCTCAGATATGGTCCGCGCGTTCCTCGCCGTCGACATCGGCGCGCCGCAGGATCTTGCGACGCCCGACATGGTCCGGTGCGGACACGATCCCTTCCGCCTCCATGCGTTCCACGAGCCGCGCCGCGTTGTTGTATCCGATCGACAGCTTGCGCTGCAGGTAGCTCGTCGACGCCTTGCCGTCGCGAAGCACGATCTGCACCGCGCGGGCGTAGAGATCATCGCCCTCGCCGACGGCCCCCGCCGCGCCCCCATCACCGCCGGCCGGAGCTTCGCTCGTGACCTCCTCGAGATAGTCGGGCTCGCCCTGAGTCTTGAGATGTTCGACCACGCTCTCGACCTCGCCCTCGGTGACGAGCGGGCCGTGGATGCGTACCGGGCGCTGGGCACCGGTCATGTAGAACAGCATGTCCCCCTGGCCGAGCAGCTGTTCGGCCCCGGGCTCGCCGAGAATGGTGCGGCTGTCGATCTTGGAGCTCACCCGGAAGCTGATGCGGCTTGGAAGATTGGCCTTGATGACGCCGGTGATGACGTCGACCGACGGGCGCTGGGTCGCCACCACGAGGTGGATTCCCGCCGCGCGGGCCTTCTGGCTGAGACGCTGGATCGCGGCCTCGATCTCCTTGCCGGCGGTGAGCATGAGATCGGCGAGCTCGTCGACCACCACCACGATGAGCGGCAGGGGGCGGCTGTCGATCGTCTGCTCCTCCATGATCGGCGCCCCGCTGCCGGGCTCGAAACCCACCCGCACCCGCCGCTTGAGCACCTCGCCGCGGGCGCGCGCCTGGGCGACGCGGCGGTTGAAGGCGAAGATGTCGCGTGCGCCCACATGCGACATGAGGCGATAGCGCTCGTCCATCTGCCGCACGACCCACTTGAGCGCCACCACCGCCTTGTGGGGTTCGGTGACCACGGGCGCCAGCAGATGGGGAATGTCCTCGTAGACCGAAAGCTCGATGACCTTGGGATCGATGAGGATCAGGCGGCACTGCTCGGGCGGCAGCCGGTAGAGCAGCGACAGCAGCATGGCGTTGATCGCCACCGACTTGCCCGAGCCGGTGGTGCCGGCGATGAGGAGATGCGGCATGCGGGTGAGATCGACGACCACGGGATCGCCGGCGATGCCCATGCCCAGCGCGAGCGGCAGCCGCGCCTCGCTCTGGCGGTATTCCTCGCTCTCGAGCAGGGCGCGGAGGTACACCGTCTGGCGGCGCGGGTTCGGCACCTCGATGCCGATCACGGTGCGGCCGGGTACCGTCGCGATGCGCACCGAAGTCACCGAAAGCGAGCGGGCGATGTCGTCCGCGAGGCTGATGACCCGCTGGGCGCGGGTCCCCGGCGCCGGCTCGAGCTCGAAGCGGGTGACGACGGGTCCGGGACTGGCATCGACGATCTCGCCCCGCACGCCGAAGTCGTCGAGCACCGCCTCGAGGCGGCGGGCGAACTCCGCGAGGGCGGCACGATCCGGGCCCTGCCCGCCGCCCTGGCGCGGCCGCGAGAGGAGCTCGGTGGACGGCAGCCGGAAGCTATCCTCTTCCGCGCTTGCCGGCGCCGCCGCGGGCTGCGGCGGGGAGGGGCGAGGTGCCGCTTTCGGAGCCGGGCGCGGCCGCGAGGATCCGGCCGCATCGCGCTTCGGCGCGCCGCCGGCGG
>CAZHHU010000004.1:52216-54093 GCA_964532215.1 uncultured Geminicoccaceae bacterium | reverse complement strand
GATCCCCGAGCCGATGGCGGCGACCGCGCCGAGGGGCTCGCCGCCGCGCAGCCCGAGGGCGATCAGCGAGAAGAGAAGGGAAGCCGCAAGAGCAGCCCAGAAATACAGCTCCGCACCGAGCGCGGGATAGAGGCGGGCGAACTGGAAATCGCCGAGCAGACCGCCGATGCCGACGCGAAACGGCCAGATCTCGGGGCCCGGGACACGGAACACGGCGAGGAAAGCCGCGGTGGCAAGCAGCGCCAGGGGCAGCGCGCCGAGCGACAGCCAAGGCCACAGCAACCTCCGCCCGAGAAGGAGCCGCAGGCCCCAGCTCGCGAACACCACCGGCAGCAGCCAGGCCGCATAGCCCAGGAGCTGGAGCAGCAGATCCGCTGCGATCGCGCCCGCAGCACCGGCCGGATTGCGCAGGCTGCCGCTGCCCACTGCGTTCCAGGATGGATCCGAGGGGCTGAACCCGAGCAGCGCGACGGCGAGGAAGGCCGCACCCGCGAGCAGGACAAGCCCGAAGGCACGATACAGCAGGCCCCGCAGCCAGCGCCCGAGGCTGCGGGCAAGGCCGGACTCGCGCACTGCTTGCATGCTCCGCCCCCTGCGTGTCTTCCCTACCGGGCCGCCTCGCGCAGGCGCGCCCCCTCGAGCGCGTGACGCAGTCTTTCGAGGGCCTGGCGGATCGTCTCTTCGTCGTGCACCATCGCGACCCGAATGTACCGATGTCCGGGGGAGGCCGGACCGCTTGAAGCCGAGAGGTATTCGCCGGGCAGAACCCGAAGGGCCGCGTCTCGCCATAGGATCCTCGCCGCCTCCACGCCGTTGTCGACATCCAGCCAGAGGAAGAACCCCCCGGGGGGACGGGTGAACCCGAAGCGCCCGGCGAGGAGCTCTTCCGCGAGATCGAACTTCCGCCGGTAGCGGGCGCGGTTCGCCGCCACATGTTCGTCGTCGTTCCAGAGCGCCTCCGCCGCCGCCATGAGTGGCAGCGGCTGCACCGCCGCCGCATAGGCGCGCAGGTGGCGGAAGCGCGCAATCAGCGCCGCGTCGCCGGCGACGAAACCGGAGCGCAGCCCCGGCGCGCTCGAGCGCTTGGAGAGGGAGTGGAATACGAGGAGATTGCGAACCTCCGGATCGATCCGGACCGCGACCTCGAGCGCCCCGGGCGGCGGCAGACGATCGTAGATCTCGCCGTAGCACTCGTCGACGACGAGCAGAAAATCATACTCCCTGGCCAGGGTATACAGCCGGGCGAGATAGTCCTCATCGGCCACGGCGCCCTGGGGATTTGCGGGCGAACACAGAAAGAAGAGGGCGGTGCGGGCGAGAAGCTCCGGGCGCAGCGCATCGAGATCGGGAAGGTGGCCCGTGGCGCCGGTCGCGGGCAGCGGTACCGGCACGAAACCGCCCATGACCGCCGCGCCCAGATAGACGGCATAGAAGGGATCGGGCATGAGCACCGCCGCCCGGCTGCCGTCCCGGCGCAGCGAGGCGAGCAGGGCGGGCAGCATGAAGAGCCCTTCCTTGGTGCCGGCAAGGGGCAGGATGGCGGTCTCCGGATCGAGCACGTCGGCGGGAAGCCGGTAGCGCCGGCCGAGCCAGGCGCGACAGCTCTGGCAGAAGCCCGGCGTGCCTGCGGGAGGCGGATAGCGGTTCCAGAGATGCGCCTGCGCCGCGATGGCGGAGGCGACGAGCGCGGGCGGCTCATGGCGCGGCTCGCCGATCGAGAGATCGAGCGGCTCCAGCCCCGCCGCCGGCTCCACCTCGGCGAGCAGCGCGCGCAATCGCGCGAAGGGAAACGGCGGGAGTTCCTCGAGGCGGGGGTTGGGGGCAGGCATGCGTTCCCCGGATCGTGCCACCGGCGTGCCGATGGCACCTTAACATCC
>CAZHHU010000004.1:34675-52116 GCA_964532215.1 uncultured Geminicoccaceae bacterium | reverse complement strand
GCGTTGTTGAGGGCGAAGGTGGAGGTGCGCGGCACGGCGCCGGGCATGTTGGTGACGCAGTAATGGACGACTCCTTCCTCCACGTAGACGGGATCGGCGTGGGTGGTGGGCCGCGAGGTCTCCGCACAGCCCCCCTGGTCGATGGAGACGTCGACGAGCACCGACCCCCTCTTCATCGCCCGCACCATCTCGCGGCTGATGAGCTTGGGCGCGGCGGCGCCGGGGATGAGCACCGTGCCGACGACGAGATCGGCATCGGTGACATGACGCTCGATCGCGTCCACCGTCGAGAAGATGGTGTTCAGCATGGGGCCGAACTGAAGATCGAGATCGTAGAGGCGCTCGAGCGATTTCTCGATCACATAGACCCGCGCTTCCATGCCCATCGCGACGCGCACCGCATTGGTGCCCGCGACGCCGCCGCCGAGCACGACGACCTTGGCCGCATGGACACCGGGCACACCGCCGAGCAGGATTCCCGCACCCCCCTGCTCCCTTTCCAGATAATGGGCTCCCACCTGGATGCTCATGCGCCCCGCCACCTCGCTCATGGGGGCGAGGAGCGGCAGCCGTCCGCGGCGATCGCGGACCGTTTCGTACGCGATCGCGATGCATCCCGAGCTCATGAGCGCCTCGGTCAGCCGCCGGTCGGCGGCGAGATGGAGATAGGTAAAGAGCACCTGACCGGCGCGCAGAAGCCCGTACTCGCGCGGCAGCGGCTCCTTGACCTTGACCACGAGATCGGCGCGTCCATAGACCTCCTCGGGCGAATCGACGAGTTCCGCCCCCGCGCGGCGATAGTCCTCGTCGTCGAAGCCGGCACCCGAACCGGCACCCCGCTCGACGAGCACCCGGTGGCCGTGGTGGGTGAGCTCGCGCACGCTCGTGGGCGTGAGCCCGACCCGGTATTCATGCGTCTTGATCTCCCTGGGAACGCCGACGAGCACGGTCTCCCTCCTCCCCGGGGGCCGGCGCCCGACGCCCGGCCCGCAGATGCAGGATCAGGGAAAGCCGATGCACGTCCGGCGTCAAGCGCTTGTGCCGGGCCACCGCGCGCCCGGTTGAAAGCCTGCGGCCTGCGGGTATGTTCACTGCCCGGATGGGGCGTCGCCAAGTGGTAAGGCACCGGATTTTGGTTCCGGCATTCGCAGGTTCGAATCCTGCCGCCCCAACCACATCGCGCACGGGTCATCGGGATAGGTGAGAAAGGACGGACCGGGCCTTCGCGTCGGGGGTTCTGCGCACACCCCGGGGGCTTCGGGGCGGACAGGCGCTCACGCTGCGGGCAGCCGGCGCGGCCGCGGCCGGGAGGACCGCCCGGAGGACGCCGTCTCCGCAGCATATCCCCTGACCCCGGCTTCCCCCGCCCGTCGCCGACGGCGCGCCGGAACGCGGACCAGCTCATGTCACAGGGCGCGAAGCCCGCGCGGGAGGGGATCCGTGAGCCCGGGCGCGATGACCCTTCCGGCCGCGTAGTCCACCCCTGCCGCCTTCGCGGCGGCGACCGTCTCGCGTCGCGAGATGTCGAGCAGCGCGCTGCGCATCCGCACTTCCCGGGCGAGCCCGGCCCAGCGGTCGATGATCTCGAAGCCATCCTCGCGCTCCTCGATCGCGGCCGCAGACAGGGAGAGGAACTCGACCCCGCATTTCGTAAGCGGCTCGGTGGTCAGCATCTCGGGGTAGAGGCGGACCGCGAAGCCGTGACAGAAGGGCTTGAGGTACATGAGCAGCTCATGGAGCCAGCCCTGCGGCACACCCGGCGGCAGTTCGAGCAGCTCGAACAGCAGAAAGCGCTCGCTCGGGCGCGCGAGGCGGCGCGCCTGCAGCAGCAGGGGCTCGCGCAGACGGCGCTGGGCGAGGGTTTCGTAGTGTACGGGGAGCACGAGCAGACTGCGCCCCGCCCGCTCCCGCCAGGCGGTGCCGAGATCGACCAGGCGGCTCACCGACCAGGCATCGAGCTCGGCGTCGAAGACGCCGCTCACGCGCTCGGGGCAGAGACTCGTGGCCGCGAGTTCCCCTCCGTCCGGGCGGATGTAGCGGGCTTCGAGCCGATAGGCGGCGACCAGGCGCTTGCGCAGGTGGACGAGCGGGAGGAGCCGCGGCGCGAGCCGCTTTGCGTTGTCGTGGAAGCACCGGCGTTCCGCGTCCTCGACCTCGCGCTCGAACGCCTCGATGCGGGCGCGCAGCTCGCGCGGTCCGGTCACACCGGCGAGCCCGGAATCGAGGTCGAAGGGCAGGGTCTGCACCCGGATCGCCGCGCCGCCGGGGACGAGACCGCAGAGGCGCTCGGTGATGCGGGCGGCCGCGAGGCGCATGCGCACCACGGCCGCTTCGCGCGCGATGCCAGTCACGAACAGGTAGACGGTGCGTTCGTCGAAGACGAGATAGAGATCGTCGGGGCCGAGCTCGCGATCGAGCGCATGCTCGATGATCTGGAAGATCTTTTCGCGCAGAGGCACCCAGCGGGCGCCGAACCGGCGGCGGATGAGATCGAGATCGAGAATCTGCAGCGCCCCGAAGAGGCGCGGCTCGCTCTGGCGGAGGTGACGGCGGCGGAAGGCCTCGAGACGGCTACCGAAGCAGTCGAGGCGGGTGGGATCGAGGCCCTTCTGGCCACGCGGGGGATAGAGCGCGAACGCCGGCCGGGGGGCTGCGACGGTCGCGCTCTGCCCCTCCTCGCCGCGGCGATGGAACCAGCTTCGGAGATCCACCTGTCGTGCCCGTTCCGGCGTGACCACGCACGATCTTGAAGCCCACTCCTTAACGGTCCATTAAGCTCGACGGGGCAGGATCCCGCGCGATGCGCCGCAGCGCCCGCCTGCCTCCGCGCACCGGATGCGAGCCCATGACCGTCACCACCAGCCAGGATCTCGCCGCTCTCGAGGACGCGCTGCTGCCGCTCGTGCAGCGGGCCGGGGCCGCGATCCTGCGCCACTATGCCGGGGAGATCGAGACCGCCTACAAGGCCGATCGCTCCCCGGTCACGGCGGCCGATCAGGAGGCCGAGGAGATCCTCGTCGAGGGGCTCCGCCGGCTCACGCCCGAGATCCCGGTCGTGGCCGAGGAGGCGGTCGCCGCCGGCCGCATCCCCGAGGTCGGCGACGCGCCCTTCTGGCTCGTCGATCCGCTCGACGGAACGCGGGAATTCCTCTCCCGCAACGGCGAATTCACGGTCAATCTCGGCCTCGTGCGGGGACGGCGGCCCGTCTTCGGCATCGTCATGGCGCCCGCGCGGGGCTGCATCTGGGTCGGTATCGCCGATCGGGGGGCGTTCCGTCGCGAGAAGGGCGAGCGCGTGGCCATCCGCGTGCGCGCGGCCGATCCGGCCCAGCTCGTGGCGGTCGCAAGCCGCTCGCACCGCGATCCCGAGACCGATGCCTGGCTGCGCGCCCACGCCGTCGCGCGCACGATCTCGGCCGGAAGTTCGCTCAAGTTCTGTGCCGTGGCGGAGGGCCGGGCGGATGTCTACCCCCGCTTCGGGCCGACGATGGAATGGGATACGGCGGCCGGCCATGCGGTGCTCGCCGCGGCCGGAGGCCGGGTGGTGACGGTGACGGGCGAGCCGCTCGCCTATGCCAAGCCCGGTTTCCGCAACCCCGGCTTCATCGCCTATGGAGGCCTCGAGCCCTTCCCGCCGGAAGGGGCATGAAGCGTCCGCTCTGGCTCGCACTCGCGCGCACCCTGCCGCCCGAGACCGCCCATGCCTTCGCGCTCCGGGCCGCCTCGCTGCTGCCGCGCATCGAGATTCCCGCCTCGCCGCGCCTCGAAACCCGGATCGGCCCGATCCCGCTCGCCCATCCGCTCGGGCTCGCCGCCGGCTTCGACAAGGACGCGATCGCCGTGCGCCCGCTCGCGCGGCTCGGCTTTTCCTTCATCGAGATCGGCACGGTGACGCCGCGCCCCCAGCGCGGCAATCCCGGGCCGCGTCTGTTCCGGCTCGTCGAGGACGAAGCGCTCGTCAACCGGATGGGCTTTCCGAGCGCGGGCATGGAGGCGGTGGCGCGGCGGCTCGCGGCCCTGCGCCGGCGGCCCGCCGTGCTCGGCGCGAACATCGGCATCAACCGCGACAGCCGCGAGCCCGCCCGCGACTATGAGGCCGTGTTCACGCGCCTCGCCCCGCTCGTCGACTATCTGGTCGTCAACGTGTCCTCGCCCAACACCCCGGGACTGCGGGCCCTGCAGCATCCGCAACAGCTCGCGCGCATCCTCGAGCGGCTGCAGGAGGCCAACCGCTGGCGGCGGCCGATCCTCGTCAAGCTCGCACCCGAGCTCGAGGAGGAGACGCTCGGGGAGATCGTCGCGCTCGCGATCGCCCGCGAGGTCTGCGGCCTCATCCTCACCAACACGACCACGAGCCGTCCCCGAGGGCTTCGCTCGCCCCGCGCCCGGGAAGCGGGCGGGCTCAGCGGACGGCCCCTGTACCCGCTCGCGCTCGCGCGGCTGCGAAGCGCCGCCCGCCACGCGGCCGGCAGGCTCACGCTCATCGGCTGCGGCGGCATCTTCGAGGGAAAAGAGGCCTATGCCATGATCCGCGCCGGCGCCTCGGCCCTGCAGCTCCTCACCGCCCTCGTCTACCGCGGCCCCGGAGTCGTGCGCGCGATCCTCGCGGATCTCGACCGCCGTCTCGCCGCAGACGGCTTCACCTCGCTCGCCGCGGCCGTGGGCGCGGACCTCCGCTCCTCCGCCCGGCTCGCCCGGCCGCAGCGCCGCACCGCCTCGGGCTGAGACCTCCGCCCCCGGTCTTGCAAGCGGGTCGCCCTTCGTGCCACTCATCCGCCGGCGGGAGCGGCCAGCACATCGCGGAGGCATCGTCATGCGCCATCGACGTGCGCCCGAAAGGGGAGAGCTCGATCCGATCGAGATCGCGAGCCGGGACGAGATCGAGTCGCTGCAGCTCACCCGGCTCAAGTGGACGCTGCGCCACGCCTATGACAACGTTCCCCACTACCGCAAGGCCTGGGACGAGGCCGGGGTGCATCCCGAGGATCTGCGCCAGCTCGAGGACCTGCGCCACTTCCCCTTCCTGACCAAGGACGACCTCCGCGCGTACTATCCCTTCGGCATGTTCGCGGTGCCGCGCGAACAGGTGGTGCGCATCCACGCCTCTTCGGGGACGACAGGCAAACCCACGGTGGTCGGCTACACCCGCAACGACCTCGACACCTGGGCGGAGGTCGTCGCCCGTTCGATCCGCGCCGCCGGCGGCCGGCCCGGCGACATCATCCACGTCTCCTACGGCTACGGGCTGTTCACGGGCGGCCTCGGGCTCCACTACGGCGCCGAACGCATGGGACTGACCGTCGTGCCCATGTCCGGCGGCATGACCGAGCGCCAGGTGCAGCTCATCACCGATTTCAAGCCGCAGATCATCGCCGTCACCCCTTCCTACATGCTCGCCATCGCCGACGAGTTCGAACGGCTGGGGCTGGATCCGCGGCAGTGCTCGCTCGAGGTCGGCATCTTCGGCGCCGAACCCTGGACCGAATCGATGCGCCGGGAGATCGAAGAACGCTTCGACATGGACGCCGTGGACATCTACGGCCTGTCGGAAGTCATCGGCCCCGGTGTGGCGCAGGAGTGCATCGAGACCAAGGACGGCCTCCACATCTGGGAGGATCACTTCTACCCCGAGATCATCGATCCGGCGACGGGCGAAGTGCTGCCGGAGGGCGAGCTCGGCGAGCTCGTGTTCACCTCGCTCACCAAGGAGGCGTTTCCCGTCGTCCGCTACCGCACCCGGGATCTCACGCGGCTCCTGCCCGGAACCGCGCGCAGCATGCGGCGCATGGCCAAGATCACCGGCCGCAGCGACGACATGCTCATCATCCGCGGCGTCAATCTCTTCCCCTCGCAGATCGAGGAGATGCTGCAGGAGGATCCGCGCCTTTCCCTGCACTATCTGCTCGAAGTGCGGCGGGAGGGCCGGCTCGACGAGCTCACCGTGCTTGTCGAGGCGCGGCCGGATGCGGCCGATCCCGAAGCGCGCGAGGCGGCGGCGGAGGAACTCAGCCGCCACATCAAGCGGCGGATCGGCATCTCGGCCAAGGTAGTGGTCAAGGAGCCGGGCGCCATCGAGCGCTCGATGGGCAAGGCGAAGCGGGTGCTGGACCTGCGGCGGCTCGCGGAGTGAGGCTCAGCGCGCGGCGAGCTGGGCCTTCGCCGCCTCGAGGGTATTCGCGAGCAGACAGGCGACGGTCATCGGCCCGACGCCTCCGGGCACGGGCGTGATCGCGCGGGCTCTGGGGAGCGCCTCGTCGAAGGCGACGTCGCCCACGAGACGGCTTGTGCCGTCCGCGGCAGGGACCCGGTTGATGCCCACGTCGATCACCACCGCTCCCTCGCGGATCCAGTCACCGCGCACGAGCCCCGGGCGTCCCACCGCGGTGACGAGGATCTCGGCCTCGCGGCAGCGCGCGGCGAGGTCGCGGGTGCGGGAGTGGGCGACGGTGACGGTGGCATCGCGGGAGAGGAGAAGGGCCGCCATGGGCTTGCCGACGATGTTCGAGCGGCCGAGGACGAGCGCCCGCCGGCCGCGGATCCCCCCCGCACCGAGCACCTCCTCGAGCAGCATGAGGCAGCCGCGGGGCGTGCAGGGTACGAGGATGCCGGCGGCAAGGGGATCCCGCTCGCTCCACAGCCGCCCCACGTTGACGGGATGAAAGCCGTCGACGTCCTTTTCGGGGGGGATGGCGGCAAGCACCGCGCGCTCCTCGATGTGGCGGGGAAGGGG
Organism: uncultured Geminicoccaceae bacterium; assembly: GCA_964532215.1. Classification (GTDB taxonomy): domain Bacteria; phylum Pseudomonadota; class Alphaproteobacteria; order Geminicoccales; family Geminicoccaceae; genus HRBIN39. Next base: position 45,386 of record CAZHHU010000004.1, on the reverse strand, counting down.
GAGCTGCACGAGGATGCCGTGGACCGCGGGATCGGCCGCGAGTTCCTCGATCCGCGCGAGGAGCTCGCGCTCTGCCGTGGAGGCGGGCAGCTCGATGAGCCGGCCTGCGATTCCCACCTCGCGCGCCATGCGTGTCTTGGTGCGCACATAGACCCGGCTTGCCGGATCCTCGCCGACGAGGAGCACCGCGAGTGCGGGCCGCACGCTGCTTCGGGCGACGAGCGCCTCGACCTCCCGCGCGATCCGTTCGCGAAGCCGGCTCGCCGCAGCCCTGCCGTCGATGATCTCCGCCATGATCCTTCCTCCGCCCCGGCGACCGCTAGCGGCTTTTCCCGGCGGCGGCTTCGAGCGCGGCGGCGAGACGTTGCCGCAGCGCGTCAGCCGGCCCCGCGACGAACAGCCGCTTGCTGCGGGCGCTCTCGCCGCTGCGGATATGCACCGCACTCGGCGGCACTTCGAGCAGCCCGGCGACGAGCCGGGTTACCTCCCGATTCGCCCGGCCCTTCTCGGGCGGTGCGCTCACCCGCAGCTCGACGAGCACCCGACCGCCGGCGTCCCGCCGTGCGCCGCTCACCCCCGGCCGCCGCGCCCGCGGCAGGACGCGGACGGCGAATTCGATTCCTCCCTCGACGACCCGCGCGATCTCCGCCACGGCTCAGAAACACGCGAATTCGAAGAACAGGTCGCGCAGGAAATAGAGGGCGATGATCAGCACCACCGGCGAGATGTCGATGCCGCCGAAGGCCGGGATCCACTGGCGGATGGGCGCGAGCAGGGGTTCGGTGATGCGGTGGAGGAATTCACCGATCCGCCAGACGATGGGGTTGCCGGTATTGAGGACGTTGAAGGCCACGAGCCAGCTCAGCACGACCGAGGCGATGAGCAGCCAGATGTAGATGCCGACGACGGTATCGACGAGGCGGCAGACGGCAAACATGAGGCATCAGCCCGGTTGTCGCTCGCGGCCGGGTTAGCGGATCGCCGCTGCGGGCACAAGCCGGGCGGCCCTGCGGCGAGTTCGGGCGCGGCGCCCCGGCGGCGCCGGCGCAGTACCCGCGCGAGGATGCGACGCGCCGCAACGGAGAGATCGGCGAGGAGAAGGGGGGTGGCCCCGAGCATGAGCCAGAAGGCGACGGCTTCCACCAGGGGATCGCCGGGAAGCTGCACGAGTTCGTACCAGTGGCCGAGGTAGAGACCGGCCGTGAAGCCACCCGTGAGCACCCACCACAGGGCACGCAACGATATCGCCACGCCCGCTTCCGTCCTTCTCCCCGGCCGCAGTTAACCCTTCCGCGGCGGCGGCGCAGCGGCAACGGCGGCGATGGCGTATTGACGGACAGCTGTTGAGAATATTAACCTTATCGACCCCGAGGATAGAGGATAAAAAACCAATGAACGACAAACTTGCCCAAACTTCGAGCTTCCTGCGCCGCATCTGGCGTCGCTGGCCGCGCGAGTTCCTGCTGCGCGACGGCCGCATCCCGGTCGAGCTGCTCCACGTCGAGGAGCGCCCCGAAGGACGGCGCTACCTCGTGCGGCTTCCGGACGGCGCGCAGCGCGCCGTTACCGAGGACGAGCTCACGAGCCGCCTGCGCTATCGCCCGCTCGCCTATGCCGTCTTCGCCGCGGTCCTGTTCGCCGGGCTCGCGCTCGGCTACGGCGCCGCGGAGTGGCAGCTGGCCTTCGCCACCCTGGAAGACGTCTGCCGCATCGTCAGCGCGCCACCCCTGCCGCCTCCGGGCTGAGGTCGAGGTTGAGGGGCCCGCGCGCGCCCCGCCAGTGATGCGATCCGCGGGCGATGAAGCGGGGCATCCACAGTTCGCGGAAGGCCGCGGCGTCGGCCCCCGCCGCGAGCGCCAGGGCCACCTCCGCAAGCCGCCGTCCGGCCTCTCGCACCGGCATGCGGAAGGTCGAAAGCGGCGGTTCGGTCGCGGCCGCGAGCGGGATGTCGTTGTAGCCCACCACGGCGACATCGCGACCCGGCTCCAGCCCCGCCGCGCGCAAAGCCCGCATCGCCCCGATGGCGGTGAGATCCTCGATGCACAGGATCGCCGTCGGCGGCGCGGCAAGGGCGAGAAGCGCCGAAGTCGCGGCCGCACCTCCCCGTTCGCTGAAGCCCTCATGGCGCAGGAGTAGGGGATCCGGCGCGATGCCCGCCCAGGCGAGCGCCTCGCGGTAGCCCTCGACCCGATCGGCCACGAAATTGAAGCGCATGTCCGCGGCGATGAAGGCGATCCGCCGGTGTCCCGCAGCGATCAGCGCACGGGTGAGGGCCAGGGTGGCGCGCCGGCCGTCGCTGTCGAGCCAGGCGTGCCGCTGCGCCCAGCGGTCGCGTCCCAGGGTCACGAAGGGAAAGCCGCGCAGCAGCAGATACTCGACCCGGGGATCGTCCTCATAGGTGCGATCGAGCACGATCGCATCGACCCGCCGCTCGGCGACGAGCCGCCGGCAGGCCGCGAGCGCATCGACATCGTCGTGCAGGCCGGCGAGCACGAGGTCGAAGCCCGCACGGTAGAGCGCCTCCCCCATGCCGGCGAGAAGATCGGCGAAATAGGGGTTGCCGAAGTAGGGCTCCATGGCCTGGGGAACGAAGCCCACGGTCTCGCTGCGACCGACGGTGAGGCGCCGGGCGAGGGCGTTGGGCGTGTAGCCGAGCTCCCGCGCCATGCGCACCACGCGCTCGCGCGTCTTCGCACTCACGTCGGGATAGCCGTTGAGGGCCCGCGAGACGGTCGTCATCGACAGACCGAGCCGGCGCGCGAGTTCCTTGAGATCGACCAACCGCTGCCCCTCCCGGATCGGAACGCCCGGCCTGCGCCCCGCTTCACCTGAAGCCGGCACGCAGCCGGAACTGGGCCTCGAAGGAGGAAATGAGATCGAGATGGTCCTCCATGAGCCGCGTCATGAGATAGCGCTCCTTCACCGTGCGCCGGGCCGCCTCGCCCAGCCGCCGGCGCAGGTCCGGATCGCGGATGAGCTGGACGATCCGCTCCGCCGCCTGCTCGACGCTGTCGACGAGAAAACCGTTCACGCCGTCCTCGATCTGGTGGCGGATGCCGCCGACGTTGCCGCCCACCACCGCCGCCCCCTTCCACATGGCCTCGGTCACCGTGAGCCCGAAGCCCTCGCGCAGGGACTTCTGCAGCACCACCGCGGCCGTGCGCTGCAGGGCGTTGACGAGTGCCGAGTCCTGGACCGAGAGGATGATGATCCGCTCCTCGCGGCAGCACATGAGGGAGTGGAAGACCTCCTGGCCTTCGGGATCGTCGGTGGCGACGTTGCCGAGGAGGACGAGGGTGGCGTCGACCTCCCTGCGTGCGAGCTTGAAGGCGCGGATGACGCCGTGGGGATCCTTCCACGGGTCGAAGCGCGAGATCTGCACCACCAGCGGGAGGTCGGTGGGAATGCCGTAATGTTCGAGGCGATCGCGGATCTCGGCTTCGCTCAGCTCCTTGTTCACCGCGGCGAAGGGATCGATGGCCGGCGGGATGAAGCGCTGCGGTACCCGCAGCCGCTGGGCATATTCGGGCAGATGCAGCACGACGACATCGTAGCGCTCGATGAATCCCCGCAGATAGTCCCACACTTCCCGGTTCGGAGCGGTGAGATCGACGTGACAGCGCCAGATCCAGGGGCTCTTCTTGCGGTAGTGGCGGATGAGCGGGAGCGGCTGGGGATCGTGGACGAAGACGACGTCGTGGTCGAAATGCATGCGAGCGGCGTTCTCGTACACGACCTCTTCGTAGATGTTGCGCTTGAGTTCGGTGAAATTGATCTCGGCGCCCTGGAGCGCGTTGTGAAACTTCTTCGTGATGCTGAAGAAGTCGGGCCGTCCCTGGATGACACGCCAGCCGGTACGGATGCCGGCACCGTTGCAGAGCAGGGTGAGCGAGGAGAGAATTTCCGCCACCCCGCCGCCGTAATAGGTCGAGTTGACGTGGACGATGTGCAGATCGCGCAGCCGGGCCGCCTTGACGAGCAGGCGCTCGACCGCCTCGGCGCCGATGTAGGGCTCATAGTCCTCGACGCGGACGAGCCGGGCAGGCGCCGGATCCGGCTGGACAAAGCTGCTCACTCTGCACCCCCTCTGAGCCGGCGCGAGAGTATCGGCGAATCGCCAGAGGAGGCAACGATGGGCTTGGCCCCGTCGATGGCCGGCGCATATCGCGCAGAAGTTGTCTGATGCTAGAAATCATAGCGTGATGCGCAACACGCTGCTAGAATCCGGGCATGCCCAGAGTTGCCGGCGCGCTCCTTTTCCTCCTCGCCTGCGCTGCCGCCACCGCGGCGCGCGGTGAAGTCCCGCTCGAGCTCGCGCTCGCCAAGACCTATCTCGAAAATCCCCGTCTCCTCGAAGCGCGGGCGCGGCTGCGCGCCGTGCGCGAGGGCGTCTCCCTGGCCCGCGCCGGCCTCCGCCCCCGGATCGAAGCGACCACCGGCCTCGGCTGGCGGGCGGTCAGCGATCGCGACGTCCTCGCCGGCGTCCGGCAGACCCTGAGCGTGGAACAGCCTCTCTACGACGGCGGCGCGACGGGTGCCGCGGTGCGGGCGGCGCGCTTTCGCATCGAGGAGGAGCGCGCGCGGCTCCGGCTCACGGAGCAGCAGGTGCTGCTCGAGGCGGTCGAGGCCTATACCGCCGTGCTGCGCGACCAGCGCCTGCTCGCGATCGCGCTCGAGAACGAGCGCCGGCTTCAGGAACGGCTGGCGGCGGCGAAGCGGCGCTATCGCCACGGGCAGATCTCCCGCACCGAGGTCGCGCGGGCGGAGGCGCGCTACGCCGAGGCCGTGGCCACCCGCCAGCGGGCGCGCGGCAACCTCGAGCGTGCGGGCGCGCGTTATCGCCGCGTGATCGGTGACCCCCCGGGGGGCCTGCGCATGCCCGGGCTGCCGGCGGGCCTTCCCACCACCCTCGACGCCGCCCTGGAAATGATCGAGGATCATCCGCTGCTGCGCCTCTCCCGCTTTGCGCACGAGGCGGCGCGCGCCGAGACCGGGCGGGCCAGGGCCGCGCTGCTGCCGCGGATCTCCCTTTCGGGCCGCTACACCTATCTGAGCGAGCCGGATCGCGAAACGGAGCACGAGCAGGACCTCGCCTTCGGAGCCTTTCTCACGCTTCCCCTGTACGCAGGCGGCGCGGCCCGGGCGGCGGTGCGGCAAAAGCGCCAGCGCGAGCGGGCGGCGCTTCATGCGCTCGACGACGCCCGCCGACGCGTGCGCGAGGAGATCCGGGCCGCGTTCGAAGCCCTGCGCATCGCGCGGCTGCGCCGGCAGAGCCTTGCGCGGCGCGTTGCGGCGGCGCGGCTCGTGCTCGAAGGCAGCCTCGAAGAGGCGCGGGCGGGAACCCGCAGCCTGATCGAGGTGCTGGATGCCGAGCGCGAGCGTTTCCTGGCCGAAAGCGCCGCCGTCGAAGCCGCGCGTGAGGAGATCGTGGCCGCCTACCGTCTGCTCGCGGCCACGGGCAGGCTCACCCTCGAGGATCTCGGCATCGACGCCTCGAGCTATGACGAGGAGGCCTATTATCGCGAGCTGCGCGCTCTCGAGGCGGCCGGCAGAGCGCCCGCAGCGCGGCACCGGCCTTGCCCGCTTACCGGCTGTTAACCATTCTGCGCTAGCCAGGGCGGCGAAAGGTGGTGCCCAGCCGGTGCGGCGGACCCGTATTGCGGAGGTGGCCAGATGAGCGATGCCAAGCCCGCTCCCGAGCAGGAAGGCCGGGAAGAGCCGTCGATGGAGGAGATCCTCTCCTCGATCCGCAAGATCATCGCCTCGGACGAGGATGAGGGGGTGAGCGCCGAGGCTCTGCCGGCAGACGCCGGAAAGGCGCCCGAGGCGGAGAAGAAGGAGCCGGAAAAGCAGGAGGAAGACGAGGTCCTCGAGCTCACCGAGGTGGTGGCCGAGGAGAGCGTGGCCGAGAAGCCGGCCGAGGAGGATGCGGCCGGGGACGCGGACGAGGAAGATGCGGCGGGGGCGAAGCCCCTCGAGTCCATCGAACAGGAGGCCGAGCGCGAGCTCGAGGCGAGCGCGGAGAAGGTCGAGCTCGCACCGGTCGAAGAGGGCACCGACAGCTCAGGGGAGACGGCGAGCATGGCGGAGACCGAACTGCTCTCGGAGAGCGCCGCAGCGGCGGCGACGGGCGCCTTTGCCAAACTCGCGCGCAGCGTGGCGCGCGAGGAACCGCAGCCGGGAAGCGGCGCCGAAGGGCCCACGATCGAGGCCTTTCTCGCCGAGCTCGTCAAGCCGATGCTCAAGGAATGGCTCGATGCCAACCTGCCCGCCATCGTCGAGCGGGTGGTGGAGCGGGAGGTCAAGAAGCTCGCCCGCCGCGCCGAACTCATGTAGCGCCCCGCGCGGGGTGATCGCCCGGCCATCGGCGCGCCCCGCTCCTTGGCCGGAAGGAGACCGTGGCCTGCGGGCGTGAGGACAGGGGCCGCGGGGCGGTGCCGAGGCCTGCCGGGCGCGGGGGGAACGGTGCGGCGGGGCGTCCCGGGAATGCGCGAGGCGGGTGCAGGCATCGGAGCCGCGGCGGGGTGAGCAGCGACCTCGCGGATCTTCCCCTGGCCGCCCGATCGCCCGGAGCGGTCGCAGCTCGCGGCGGCCGGAAACCGGAGCCGGCGGCGGTGGGCGGATCGGTGTGCACCGGCTGCTCCTTCCGCGCCGTCCTCCCGGATGGCCGGCGGTCATTGCCGCTGGCATCGGCGCTTCAGGCTCTCTATCTTCGGTTTCGACATCCAGCCGGTCGCCGCGGCCGAGATCGATGACCGAGCCCAGACGCTTTCTCAACCGCGTCCTCGCCTTTCTTGCGGTCACCGCGATCCTCGCGGGGCTCGCCTACAACGTGCTGTGGCGCGCCTTCATGCACAATCCGGCGCTCAACGGGCTCATCCTCGGCGTGCTGCTCGTGGGCATCGTCTATTCCATCCGCCGCATTCTCATCCTCAGGCCGGAAGTGGAATGGATCGAGCATTACCGCAGCGGCCGCACGCGCGCGACGCGTGGCGCCGGACCGCGGCTGCTGCGCCCGCTCGTGTCGGTGCTGGCGGAGCAGGATCGACGCGGCCGCACCGCCCTGTCCGCGCTTTCCATGCGCCATTTTCTCGACAGCATCAGCGCCCGTCTCGACGAGACCCGCGACATCGCCCGCTATCAGACGGGACTGCTGATCTTTCTCGGCCTGCTCGGCACCTTCTGGGGCCTGCTCGAGACCATCCACGCGGTGGCCGGGGTGATCGGCGAGCTCGAGCTCGCCTCGCGGGATCTCGCCGGCGTGTTCGGCGAGCTCAAGGCCGGGCTCACCGCCCCCCTCTCCGGCATGGGCACGGCCTTCAGCTCCTCGCTCTTCGGGCTCGCGGGCTCGCTCGTGCTCGGCTTCATCGACCTGCAGGCGACCCAGGCCCAGAACAGCTTCTACAACGATGTCGAGGAGTGGCTCACGAGCTTCGCCCAGCACGGCGTCGTCGAGGGCGACAGCAGCCCCCGCCCGGCGTTCGCCGCCTCGCAGCCGCTGCCCGCCTATGTCGAGGCCCTGCTGCAGCAGACCGCGGAGAACCTCGAGCGGATGGAACGCACCTTCGCCCGCGCGGAGGCCGGACGCGAACAGTTCCAGGTGCAGCTCGGCATGCTCGCCCAGGCGCTCGCCGACCTCGGCGAGCGGCTCGATCAGGACCGCAAGCTGCTCGGCCGCATCGTGGACACGCAGCGGACCCTCGCGCGCCAGCTCGCGGAGGAGGACCGGACCCTCGTCCTCGACGAGGTGACCCGCAAGCATCTCGCCAACATCGACAGCCAGCTGCGCCGCCTGTCCGAGGAGATCGTCCGCGGACGCGAGAGCACGCTGCGGGAGCTGCGCAACGAGATCAAGCTCGTCGCCCGGACCATCGCCATCGCCGCCGGCGAGCCCCAGACCCTGATCGGGGAGTGAGCGCGGGTGGCGCGGGCGCGGGCCGAGCGCAGCCGGGTCGACATCTGGCCGGGGTTCGTCGATGCGCTGTCGGCGATCCTCATGGTCGTCATCTTTCTCCTCGTGGTGTTCGTGCTCGCCCAGTTCTTCCTCGGCCAGCTCCTGCGCGGCCGCGACGTCACCGTGCAGAAGCTCGAGGCCCGGGTGGCCGAGCTCGCCCGCGATCTGCGGCAGGAGCGGCAGGTGAGCGGCGAGTTGCGGCGCAGTCTCGCGCGCCTCACCGCCGATCTGCAGGCGCTCGGCGCCGCCAAGGAGGACGTCGAGGCGCAGCTCGCCGAGAGCGAGGCCGAGCGGGCCGTCCTCGAGCAGCGCGTGGCCCGGCTCGTCACCGAGCAGCGCGGCCTCGAGCGGCGGCTTGCGGCGCTGCAGAGCGCACGCAGCGGCCTCGCCGACCGCGCGAGCGAGCTCGAATCGCTGCTCGCCGAACGCGACCGCCAGATCGCCGAGCTCAGCGCGCTCGTGGACCGGCTCGAGACGAGCCAGCAGCAGGTGCGCGCGGAGAAGGAGAAGGCGCTCGCCCGGGTGGAGACGCTGAGCCGTCAGATCGCCACCCTCTCGCAGCAGCTCCGGGCGCTGAGCGACGCGCTCGACGTCAAACAGGCGCAGATCGAGCGACAGACGCAGCAGATCGCCGATCTCGGCATGCGCCTCAACCTCGCCCTCGCAAGCCGGGTGCAGGAGCTCGAGCAGTACCGCTCGGACTTCTTCGGCCGGCTGCGGCAGGTGCTCGGGCAGCGGCCCGATGTGCGCATCGTCGGCGACCGTTTCGTGTTCCAGAGCGAGGTCCTGTTCGAGACCGGCGAGGCGACGATCAACGAAAGCGGCCGCCGCGAGCTGCAGGCGTTCATCGATGCCTTCAAGGAAATCATGCCGGAAATCCCGGAGGATCTCCCCTGGGTCCTGCAGGTGGACGGGCACACGGACAGACGTCCCATCCACACCGTCCGCTTCCCCTCGAACTGGGAGCTTTCCACCGCGCGTGCGATCGCCGTGGCACGCTTCTTCATCGAGCAGGGCATTCCCCCCGAGCGCGTGGCGGCCCGCGGTTTCGCCCACTATCAGCCGCTCGATCCGCGCGACAGCGAGGAGGCCTACCGGCGCAACCGGCGCATCGAGATCCGCCTCACGACCCGCTGATCACCCGCCGCCCCGCGCATCCGACGAGATTGCAAGCGGCCTCGGAAACCCCGACAATGCCGCCGTGTGCGGGGGAAGGGAACGGAAGGTGTGGAAACGGGACCCGCGGGCGGAGGACGGGCTGCGCCTCGAAGAGCTGCAGGCACAGCACCGCCGTGCGATCCGGGAGATCGCGCTGTTCATGCTCGCCCTCGTCCTCCTGGGAGGCGGGCTGCTACTCGTCGTCGCGCGCATGGCCCCCCTCCAGGCGCCGGCGCTGCAACTCGCGGCGGGGATTCTCCTCGCCGCCCTGCTGCCGCTTCTGGGCGAGCTGCTCGAGCAGCGCGAACGCATCGAGGCGCTGCGCCTGCTCGATGCGCACCGGACCGAGCTCCCGCCGGGTGAGGAGGCCGGCAGGGACGCCGCGCGCCTGTCGCGGATCCTGTGGCGTCTCTACGGGGCAGGCGCGCCGATACGGGAGTTAGGACCATGACCGATCCGCGCCGCGATCTCGAGCGGCAGATCGCCGCATGGGAACGCCGCAGCCGCTGGCGACGGCGGCTTTTCCTGTTCGTTCCGCTGCTGCTGGCGCTCGCGCTTGGATGGCAGGTGACGGGTCGGCTCGTCGCCGAGCGCGAGCGCGCGCGGGCGCTGCTCGAGGCGGCGGGGCTCCCCCCCGGGATGGAAGTGCAGGCCGCAAGCCAGGCTCTCGATGCGCTGCGGCATGAGGCCGCGCGGGTTCCCGGACTGGAGCGCAGCCTCGCGCGCAGCCGCGAGCGCCTCGCGCGGCTCGAGACGCAGCTTGCGAAGCTGCGGGGCAGGCGGGAACTCGCGAAGCGGGAAGAGCAGGCACGGCGCACCGAGCTCGAGGCGGCGCTGCGTGCACGCACCGCCCTCGCCCGCGAGCTCGCCGCAGCCATGGCGGAAAGGCGGACGCTCGAGAACGCCACGGCGAAGCTTGCCGCAGAGCTCGAGGCGGAGCGCCGCGAGCGGCGGACGCTGGAAGTGCAGCTTGCACGGCTCGCGCAGGCGCAGGCGGCACTGCGCGGCCGCCATCTCGCCCTCTCCCAGGAGCTGCGCCGCGCACGGCGGCAACTGCGTGAGCGGGAGCAGGAACTTCGCCGCCGCGGCGAACGCCTCGCGCGGGCCGCGCGCGAAACCCAAGCGCTGCAGACGGCACTGCGCGTCGGGGAGCGGGAGATCGACGGGCTCTGGGAAGAGATCGCGAAGCTCGCCGCGGAGCGGGATTCCTACGCCCTCGAGCTCGAGGAGCTGCGCACCCGGCTCGAGGTCGCAGAGCGGGCACGCACCGAGGCCCAAGCCCGGATCGCCGAACTCGAAGCCGGCAACGAACGCCTCGCGCGGGCAAGGGAAGAGGCTTCGCGCGCGCAGCGCCGCCTCGCGGACGAACTCGCTGCACGCTCGCAGGAGCTCGAGAAGGCGCGGCAGGAGCTTTCCCGGCAGCGGGAGGAGCTCGCCCGCCTGCAGCGCATGGAGGGACAGAGCCGCGCTGCAACCGTGGTCCAGTCGCTCCAGACCCGCCTCGATGCGCTGCGCCTTGCGCGCGAATCGCTTCTGCGGGAGCGGGATGCGCTCGCCGCCGACAACCGGCGCCTTGAGGTCGCCCTGCGACGGGCCGAA
>CAZHHU010000004.1:29691-34575 GCA_964532215.1 uncultured Geminicoccaceae bacterium | reverse complement strand
CCTCGATGCCGAAACCCGCGCCATCGCCCAGGGGATCGCCCGGCGCGTCGCCGAAGCGGAGCGGGAGCGGGCCCGCACCCGAGTTGCAGAGCTCGAGCAACGCAGCCGCAGGCTCGCGGAAGAGCTCGCGGCAGCCGAAGGCCGGGTCCGCGCCGGCCTCGAACAGCGGGCGGCGCTCGAGGCGGAGCGCGCACGCCTGAGACGCGCTCATGCGGCCCTCGAGAAGGAAGTCATGAGGCTGCGGCCGCTCGTGGCCACGCTGGCCGAGGAGCGCAGAGCCCGAAACGCGCTCGGGCGTGAACTCGCCGCTGTGCGCGGAGAGCTCCGGCACAGTGAAAAGGAAAGGCGGCGACTGGAGGAGGCGCGCGCAGCGCTCATCGCTGCGAAGGGAGAGCTCGAAGCCCGGCTCGCGGCCGCGATGCAGCGGGCACAGGCGCTCGAGGAGGAGCTTCTGCGCACGCGCGGCGAGCGGGCGGCGGCACGGGAGCAGATCGCCGCACTCGAGGCGCGCATCGAACGGCTCGAACGGACCCGGGCCGGACTCCGCGAGGCGCTTTCCACCACCCGGGCGACGCTCGCACAGCGCGAGCGGGAGATGGCCAAGCTGCGCGAGGCCCGGGAGCGCGCGCGCCAACGTGCGAAGCGGGCCGAAGAGCGTGCCGCCCGCCTCGAAGCGGAGATCGCGCGCGTGCGCGCGCTCGTCGCGATGGAAGCGCGAAGCCTGGCCCTGCTCCCGCCGGAGGAAACTTCCCCCACCGCCCGGGAGCTGCAAAGGCGCCTCGATCGCCAGGCGGCGAAGCTCGCCGCCCTGCGCACACGCCTTGCGGAACGGGAGCGAACGCTCGAGGAACTGCGGGGGCGTCTCGCCCGGGCGGAGAAGCGCGTCGAAGCCGTGCGCGCCCAGCGCGATGCGCTCCGCGGCCTGCTCGAACAGGCGGGGATTGCGGAGCCCATGGCGCTCGTGCAGGAGCAGATCGCCCGTTCGGCGCTGCCGCTCATGCCCGAGGCCGCGCTCGAGGAGGCGATCCTGCACGATACCCTCGGCGCCGGAACCATTCTCGCGAGTCTTCCCGGCGCGGACCGGCTGCCCTTCTTCGAGGGTACGCGCATCGTCCTGCCGAGCGGCCTCTTCTTCGAACAGGGCCGGTCGCGCTTCAGCGTCGAGGGCCGGGCGAAGCTCACCGTGCTCGCCTTCCGCCTGCGGCAGGCGCTCGCGGCGCTCCCCGAGGAACTTCCCTGGGTGCTGCGGATCGACGGCCACACCGACGATCTGCCCGTCACCCGCGGCCGACTGCGCAACAACTGGGAGCTCTCCGCGGCGCGGGCGGCGGCGGTGGCGGAATTCCTGATCGCCCAGGGCATCCCGGCAGGGCGCCTGATGATCGCCGGCTTCGCCGACACGCGGCCGCTCGTGCCGAACACGGATGAAGAGGGGCGCCGCTTCAACCGACGGGTCGAGATCGCGCTCGACCTCGCCGAACGGCCGAGCGACGCCCATACGGAGGGCCGGTGGTGAGAAGCGGCGGCACCGCAGGGCGGCGGGCCCGCCCGCTCGTCGAAGCCGCTCTGCTGCTGGCGCTCCTCGCACCGCCTCCGGCATCCGCCTTCGAACTCGCCTGGCCGCTCGCCTGTCGCCTGTGGCAGGACTGCTGGATCGTCCGCTACCTGGACCGCGATCCCGGCCCCGGGGTGCGCGATTTTGCGGGTGGCAGCCGCAGCTCCGACGGCCACCGGGGACTCGACATCGCGATCGCCGATCTGCGGGCGATGAGCCGCGGCGTCGCGGTGCGGGCGGCGGCCGCCGGAGTGGTCGTCGGCCTGCGCGACGGCGAGCCCGATGTGGATGTGCGCAGGCGCGGCCTCGCCGCCGTCCGCGGCCGGGAATGCGGCAACGGCGTCCTGCTCCGCCATGCGGACGGCTTCGAGACCCAGTACTGCCATCTGCGCCGCGGCAGCATCCGGGTGCGGATGGGCGAGCGGGTGCCGGCGGGCGCGCTCCTCGGGCTCGTCGGCATGTCCGGCAAGACGAGCTTTCCCCACCTCCATCTCACCGTGCGCGCCCGCGGCGAGCTCCTCGACCCCGTCGCTTCGCCGCTTCTCTCGTGGAGCCGGGAGGCCGGCGATGTCCGCGCCTACCCCCTCGTCGTGGTGACCGGCATCGGCCTCACCGACCGCGCGGTCACGATGGAGGAGCTCGCAGCCGGCATGCACGACCATCAGCGCCTGGACGCGACCGTCGAGGCGCTGGTGGCCTGGGTCCGCGGCTTCTGGTGGCGCCGCGGCGACATGTTGCGCCTCGAGATCGCGGGACCCGACGGAAGCCTGCTCTTCGCCCGCTCCATGCGCGTCGAAAGAAGCCGCCCCTTCGCCTTCTACTTCGCGGGCAAGAGGCGCAGAGGGGGCGCCTGGCCGGCCGGCATCTACCGGGTTCGGGTGACGATCCGCCGCGACGGGCGCGAGCTCGCGGCCTCTCGCCGCATCGCGATCCTGCGCGCGGAGTGAGGCGCGTCCTCCTCCCTCAGAACAGCCGCCCGCCGTCGGGCACGGGCCGGTCCGGCCCGATGAGGACGACCCGGCCCTGCTCGTCGGGAACGCCGAGGACGAGCACCTCGCTCTTCACCCCGGCGATGCGCTTGGGCGGGAAGTTCACGACCGCGAGCACCTGCCGGCCGAGGAGCTCCTCGGGCGCATAGAGGCTCACGAGCTGGGCCGAGCTCGTCCTGCTGCCGATTTCGGGTCCGAAGTCCACCTCCAGCACATAGGCGGGCTTTCGGGCCTTCTCGTTGCGGCGCACGGCCCGCACCGTGCCGACGCGGATGTCGACCCGGAGGAAGTCCTCGAAGGTGATCCTGGTCATCGCCCCTTCATGCCGGCTGCGCCGCGCTCTCGGGCTCCCGCGGCGGACGCCGCGGCGGCATGGCGCCGCGCAGGAACCGCGACGCGAGGCGCTCGAAACGCGCGAGCTCGCGATCGAGGGCGGCAAGCGTCTTCGCCTGGTCCGGGCTCTCGTCGCGGAGCCACACCCGGTAGCTGCGGAGATAGGCCGCAGCCAGTGCCGGCTCGAGAAACAGGCGGGCGCAGCCCCGCGGCGGAATATCGGCGAGCTCGAGCAGCCATTCCACGAGCCGGTCGAGATTGAGGGCCGAGCGCAGGAGCAGGCGCGGCTCGGGAAGCAGCTCGCGCGACAGCCGCAGGAGGCCCGCGCGGTATGGCTTCATGGCGTCGAAGCGACGCATGATGAGTTCGAACAGCCGCTCGCGGGGGCTCATCTCCTCGAGCTCGCCGAGGTCGAGCTCGAGCATCGCCGCATCGAGCCGCTCGCCGAGCCGCCGCAGGAGCGACATGCGCGTGGGAAAGGTGCGGTAGACCTCGCCGAGGTCCACCCCGGCGCGACGGGCAAGCGCGGCGCGCGAAAAACCGCCGAGTCCGCTCTGGGCGATCTCCGCGAACGCGGCCTCGAGCAGATCCGGTGCCTGCTTTCGTTTTTCGGCCACGGCCGTGCCTCCTCCCCAGGACCGCTTACGAGCCCCCGAGCTCCCGCGAGCGTCGCTCGGCGGCCGCGATCGCCGCCTCCAGAAGCGCCGGCAGTCCGTTTTCGGCCATCAGCACCCTGAGTGCCGCCTCGGTGGTGCCGCCGGGGCTCGTCACCGCCTGCCTCAGAGATGCCGGTTCCTCGGGTGAGCGGGCGAGCAGCTCGCCGGAGCCGCTCACGGTCTCGCGTGCGAGGCGGGAAGCGAGCTCCCCGGGCAGGCCGAGCCGGATCCCCGCCCGGGCCATCGCCTCGACGAGCAGAAACACATAGGCCGGTCCGCTTCCCGAGACCGCGGTCACGGCGTGCATGAGGTCCTCGTCCTCGATCCAGTACACGCTGCCCACGGCCTCCATGAGCGCCCGCGCCTGGTCGCGGCCGGCCGCGTCCACCGCGCCGTTCGCACACAGCACCGTCACACCGCGTCCCACCGCAGCCGGCGTGTTCGGCATCGCCCGGACGATCGCCCGCCCGGCCCCGAACACCCGCTCGAACACGGCGATCGGCTTTCCGGCGACGATGGAGAGCAGCAGCCCGGCCGCCGCGGCGAGGTTGCGGTAGGCGGGAAGCACCGCGTCCAGGACCTGCGGCTTGACCGCGAAAACGATCGCCGCCGGTGCGAGATCGGCGGGCGGTTCGGCGTGCAGCTGGATGGGTGCGAGGCCAAGGAGCTCGCTTCGCCGCGCGGCATCGGGCTCCACCACATGCGCGGCCGCCGGCTCCAGTCCGCGCGCGAGCCAGCCGACGAGCAGGGCGGTTCCCATCTTGCCGCCGCCGACGAGCAGCAGGGGCTGCGGCAGGGCCGTCATCTCACGCCTCGCCCTCGGTCTCGAGCAGCGCTGCCATGAGCGCCTCCTCGGGGCTTCTCCCGCCCCAGATGACGAACTGGAAGGCGGGGTAGAAGCGGTCGCACTCGCCGGTCGCGATGTCCACGAGATCGGCGAGGAACTCGCCGGTGGCGAACATGCCGTCGCGGAAGACGAGGGTGTGGCGGAAAGCCGGCCGCCGTTCCTCCGACCACAGCTCGAAATGCCCGAGCCACAGCTTCTCGTTGGCGAGCGCGAGAAGGGTGTGCACGGCGCGCCGCTTCTTGGACGGCACCTTGAGATCGAGGATGCAGGCGATCTGCAGCACCCCGAGCTCGCGGTGCCATCCGAACCAGAGCTTGTAGCCGCACCACTGGCCGGAGACTTCGGCTACGAGCTCGTCTTCGCCGTGGCGGTGATAGGGCCAGTCCTGGCCGGCGGCGAGCTGCTCGACCAGGTCGAGGGGGTCGATATCGGTATCCGGAGGTTCGGCCCAGAGGGACGACAACGGCTGCGACTCCCGACGGTGCGAAATTCCGGGATTTCCGC
>CAZHHU010000004.1:15675-29591 GCA_964532215.1 uncultured Geminicoccaceae bacterium | reverse complement strand
CTCGAGCGCCTCCTGACGTTCGCGGGCCGCGGTGATCATCTCCCGCACCGCCTCGAACTCCTCCCGCGGCACTAGGTTCATCTCCGTGGCGAAGCGCTCGAACCGTTCGCGGATCCGGGTTTCGATCTCCTCGCGCAGACCGCCGAGGGTGCTCAGGGCGCCGCTCGCGACCTTGGCGAGATCGTCGAACAGCCGGTTGCTCGTCTGCATGGAAGGATCTCCAGGGCGCCGGGCCGTCCCCGCGACATATCGGCGCCGGGTGGCAGCCGGACAAGGGCGGCGCGCTTTTCCGCGGCTGTGGGCACACTAGATGCAGCCGGCGGAGTTTGCCGCATGCTCCAAGCGAGGGAGGACGATCATGGAGGCACAGGAGCCCAGGTCCCTGCCCCGGCTCAACGAGCCGGCCCCGGACTTCGAGGCCGTCACCACGCATGGCCCGCGCCGGCTTGCCGACTACCGCGGCAAGTGGCTCGTGCTGTTCTCGCACCCGGCCGACTTCACGCCGGTGTGCACCACCGAGTTCATCGCCTTCGCCCGCCGCTACGGCGAGTTCCGCGAGCGCAACTGCGAGCTCCTCGGGCTGTCGGTGGACAGCAACTATTCCCACCTCGCCTGGATCCGGGTCATCGAGGAGAAGCTCGGTCAGAGCATTCCCTTCCCCATCATCGCCGATCTCGACATGAAGGTCTCCCACGCCTACGGCATGATCCATCCGGGGGCGAGCGACACGGCGACGGTGCGGGCGCTGTTCGTCATCGATCCGCAGGGGATCCTGCGGGCGATGATCTACTACCCGCTCACCAACGGCCGCTCCATCGACGAGGTGCTGCGGCTTCTCACCGCACTGCAGACCACGGACACGCATGGGGTCGCAACCCCCGAGGGATGGCGTCCGGGCGACAAGGTCATCGTGCCACCGCCGAAGACGGTGGAGGAGCTCGAGGAGCGGCTCCGCGCCGGCTACGAGTGCGCCGACTGGTGGTTCTGCAGGAAGGACCTCGAGGTCTCGTGACGGAAGACCGGGGCGGGCAGCATGCTGCCCGCCCGGCTGCCCTAGCGCGCCCATGGCCGCAGCCGGCGAACAAGGCGCAGGAGGCTGTACCGCTCGCGTCTGGCGTCGATGAGTGCGCCGTGGCGTCCGAACGGGCTCAGCGTGTGGAGGCCGTCCCCGTAAGGGGACGCACGCATGGGGCCCAATCGGGCCACCGCAGTCTCGCGGAAGTCCGATTGCGAAAGCTCCTCGACCCGGTTGAGGACCAGCCGCGTGGCCGAGCCGCAGGTACGGTCCTGAGCCGGGCGGAAAAGCGCACCCCGGTGCATGAACAGGGGGCCGGCCGGCCGCGCCGAGCGGAGGTCGGATTTCACGGGATTGTGCCGGTGCGGGCGCCAGGGACCGAAGAGCGAATCGGCCCAGAACAGATACAGATCGCTCGCCTCCCGATCGTCCCGCCTGGTGGCGAACAGCCACCAGCGGTCGGAGCCGCGGTAGACGACCGGAGCGACGGCGGGAAAGTCCTCGAGCAGCGTTGCGACGCGCCGCCAGCGGCTGGGAAAGGCTTCGCAGACGAAGAGGTGCAGCGCGCGCTCGGCGGGGGTCTCCGGGGTCATGTAGAGCCGCCCCTCGTGCGTGACCAGGAAGGGAAAGGACTGCGGCCCGGAGACCGGGAGCTCGACCGCGAGTTCGCGCACGTCGCCGTCCGCACGCCGCACAAGCGCCACGATGCGGCCGTGATCGCGCGCCGCATCCCGGGCCTCGGCGAAGATCACCGAAAGCGGGGTACGGTCGACGCCGAAGGGATGGGCCCAGGAACCGCCCTCAGATCTCGCCCGAAGCCAGCGCACGCATTCGATCTCCTCCTGCTCGAGGAAGCTCGCGGGCGGCCGATCGAGGATGCCGATCGTCCGCACCTCCTCGCGCGCCTGTTCGAGGAGCCGGCGCGGAAGGTTGCGCAGCGTCGCGATCGGCCAGAGGATGCGCGCAAACAGCCCGGGCGCGGCCGCCGGACGCGGTGTCGGAAGCAAGGTTGCGGAGGGCCGTCCGGCAAGCTCGCGCTCGAGGGCCCTGAGCGGCCAGCGCAGGATCGCGGTCCTGAAGCGTCGGCATGTCGCCGCCGGCGACAGCGGCGAGGTCGCGAACAGGCCTTCCTCGAGCAGGCGCACCCGCGCGGGCTGCTGCGGGTCCCAGGCGACGAGACGGACGGGGAGGCTGCCCCTTCCCTTGAGATGGGCGGCAAGCGCAGGAGGTCCGAGGCGCGGGGGATCATCGAAGAGCCAGCTCCACAGTTCGGCTTCGAGCTCCCGTGCAGCCTCGACGAAGCGGGGATCCGGGCTGTCCGCGAGGAGTATCCGCCTCTCGGCCTTCGCCCGCCCCAAAGCGGTTTGGGTGAGGGGTCGAATGGAAATGCGCGTCTCCATGCACCAGTCTCTGGCGAGGATCCGCGCGGCGTCCGCGGCGAAGGGTGTGGAGGCGACGATCAATTCGATCGAACTGCTTTCCATCGCATTTACTATTCCCACAAGGACATAACAATCTGCGCTTGTTACGACCGCCTGGGTGGATAAATCGCGAGACCGGACCTTTCGCCCTCAACCTCCTTGCTGCATGGCGTTTCTGCACACGTGGGTACGATGAACGAGGTGTCGACGCAGCCGCAACAGCGGACCCGGGCCGGAACGATTCCATCCGCGATCATCGTTCGCTTCGCCGGCGTGAGCAAGAGCTACGACGGCGAGACGTTCGTGATCGAGGACCTCGATCTCGACATCCGACGCGGAGAGTTCCTCACCCTCCTCGGGCCCTCGGGCTCCGGCAAGACCACCTGCCTGCTCATGCTGGCCGGCTTCGAGCCGGTGACGCGAGGCGAGATCTATCTCGACGGCCGACCGCTGTCGCGGCTGCCGCCGCACCGCCGCGGCATCGGCATGGTATTCCAGAACTACGCGCTCTTTCCCCACATGACGGTGGCCGAGAACCTCGCCTTTCCGCTCGAGGTCCGGCGCCTTCCCCGCCCGGAGATCCGCCGGCGCGTCGCCCGTGCTCTCGAGATGGTGCAGCTCGCGGGTTTCGAGACCCGCCGCCCGTCGCAGCTCTCCGGCGGTCAGCAGCAGCGCGTCGCGCTCGCCCGCGCGCTGGTGTTCGAACCCGAGCTCGTGCTCATGGACGAGCCTCTGGGGGCGCTCGACCGCCAGCTGCGCGAGAGCATGCAGTACGAACTCAAGCACCTGCATGCGCGTCTCGGGGTGACGGTGGTCTATGTCACCCACGACCAGAGCGAGGCGCTCACCATGTCCGACCGCGTGGCGGTGTTCGAGGCGGGCCGCATCCGCCAGCTCGCGAGCCCGCGCACGCTCTACGAGGAGCCCGAGAACGCCTTCGTCGCCCGCTTCATCGGCGAGAACAACCGCCTGCTGGGGCGGGTTACGGCGATCGAAGGCCGGACCTGCCGGGTGACGGTGGGCGGTGCGGAGATCCGTGCGCTCGCGGTCCAGGTGGCGGGCGTCGGCAGGCCGGCGACCCTGTCCCTGCGGCCGGAGCGCGTCGCCGTGGGGGAGGAGGCGGAAGGTCTCGCGAACCGCTTCGAGGCGAGGCTCGAGGAGATCGTCTATCACGGCGACCATCTGCGTCTGCGACTCGCCCTTCTCGGCGAGAACGACTTCATCGTCAAGCTGCCGAACCGCCCCGGCCTGGCGCTGCCCCAAGCCCCTGGCTCCGTGATCCGGATCGGCTGGCGAATCGAGGATTGCCGCGCGCTCGACGCCTGAGGTCGGAACGCCGCTGCGGCATCGCAGAGCTGGCGGGCGCGAACGGCCCGTGGCATGAAGCGGACATGCCGAGACCCGACGCGGTCGGAACGGTGGATGGGAGGTCTGTGATGAAACGACGAACCGGCACGCTCGCAGCCGCGCTTGTCCTCGCCCTCGCGGCAGGCGGCAGTGCGGCGGCCCGCGATCTCACCGTGGTGTCCTGGGGTGGCGCCTATCAGGATGCCCAGCGCAAGGCCATCTTCGAACCCTACATGAAGGAGACCGGCAGGAAGCTCGTCGAGGATTCCTGGAACGGCGGCATCGGGGCGCTGCGCGCCAAGGCCGAGGGGCCACCCGTGTGGGACGTGATCCAGGTGGAGACGGACGAGCTCGTACTGGGATGTGATGAGGGCATCCTGGTTCCGCTCGACTGGCAGAAGCTCGGCGGCAAGGACAAATACCTGCCCGAAGCGGTGCACGAATGCGGCGTGGGCACGATCGTCTGGGCCACCGTGCTCGCCTATGACGGCGATCGCTTCAAGGACGACCCGCCCACGACCTGGGCCGACTTCTTCGACACCAGGAAGTATCCGGGCAAGCGGGCGCTCAGGAAAGGACCGCGGCAGGCGCTCGAGTTCGCCCTCATGGCCGACGGTGTCCCCTTCGACCGGATCTACGAGGTGCTGCGCACCCCCGAGGGGATCGAGCGTGCCTTCGCCAAGCTCGATTCGATCAAGGACGACCTCATCTGGTGGGAGGCGGGCGCGCAGCCGCCGCAGCTCCTCGCCGCCGGCGAGGTGGTGATGACGAGCGCCTACAACGGGCGCATCACCGCCGCCAACAAGAGCGAGGGCCGCAACTTCCGGATCGCCTGGCAGGCCGGCTACGTCTATCAGATCGATTCCTGGGTCATTCTCGCGAACTCGGACAAGAAGGACGAGGCGATGGATTTCATCGCCTTCGCCTCGAGGCCGGACCGTCAGGCGGCGCTCGCGGCCATCATCCCCTACGGGCCCACGCGCGTGGACGCGGCGGAGCTCATTTCCGAAGACGTGATTGCGGACATTCCCGGGACCCCGGGCAACATCAAGTACGGTCTGTTCTTCGACCGCGACTTCTGGGTGGAGCACGTCGAGGCGCTCACCGAGCGCTTCAACGCCTGGGCCGCCCAGTAACGGCATGGCACGGACGACGGCCGGCGCCGTTCCTGCCGTGGCGATCCCCGGCCTCAAGCGGGAGGTCGCGCGGCGCGAGCGGCGCCGGCGGCTCTACGCCTTCGCCCTGACTCTGCCGCTCGCCCTCTTTCTCCTCATCTTCTTCCTGCTGCCGATCCTCGGCATGCTGCGGCTCGCGGTGGCGAATGGCGAGCTCGCCGAGATCCTCCCGGAAACCCGCGCAGAGCTTCTCGAGGTGGATCTGCAGGGCGGCCTTCCGCCCGAATCCCTGCTCGCGACCTTCGCCGCCGAGCTCAGAGAGGCGTATCGCGCGCGCGTCCTCGCGCGGCTCGCGAAAAGGCTCAACTATGAGCGGCCGGGCTACCGCTCGCTGATCCTCAAGACGGCGCGCAAGCTTCCCGACGTCCCGGAGGGCGGGTGGCGCGAAACGTTCCTCGCCATCGACCGGCGCTGGGGCGAGCCGGACATCTGGGCGGCGCTGCGGCGGGCGGCGGAGCCCTGGACCGATCTCTACCTGCTCGCGGCCCTCGATCTGCGTCGCGATGCCGAAGGGCACATCGTCCGCGTGCCGCCCGAGCGCGCCATCTATCTCGACATCCTCGCCCGCACCTTCGAGATCGCGGCGGTGGTCACGCTCGCCTGTCTCGCGATCGGCTACCCCCTCGCCTATCTGCTCGCGCATCTGCCGGAGCGGCACGCCAATCTCCTCATGATCGGCGTGCTCCTTCCCTTCTGGACCTCGCTGCTCGTGCGCACCGCCTCCTGGATCGTGCTCCTGCAGCGGGAGGGACCGATCAACGACGCGCTCACCGCCCTCGGCATCGTGGACCAGCCGCTCGAGATCGTCTTCCACCGCCCCGCCGTGTATGTCGCCATGACCCATGTGCTGCTGCCGTTCATGATCCTCCCCGTCTACGCGGTCATGCGCGGCATCGATGCCGCCTATGTGCGGGCGGCCCTCTCCCTCGGGGCGAGCCCGTGGACGGCGTTCCGTCGCGTCTATCTGCCGCTGAGCCTGCCCGGTGTGGTCGCGGGCTCCCTGCTCGTCTTCATCCTCGCCCTCGGCTACTACATCACGCCCGCGCTCGTGGGCGGTGCCGCCGATCAGATGATCAGCTACTTCATCGCCTTCTTCACCCTGCAGACGATCAACTGGGGCATGGCGGCCGCACTCGGCTCGATCCTCCTGCTCGTCACCCTCGCTCTCTACTTCCTCTTCGCCCGCCTCGTGGGCATCGAGCGCTTCCGTCTCGGCTAGCAGCGATGACACGCATCGGCCGCCTTCTCCTCTGGCTCCACGGCCTGCTCGCGCTCGGCTTTCTCGTGCTGCCCATGTTCGTGATCGTGCCCCTGTCCTTCAACGCCGGCGGCTTCTTCTCCTTTCCCATGCCGGGCTGGTCGCTGCGCTGGTATGTCGAGGTCTGGCACTCCGAACTGTGGTGGCGCGCACTCCACAACAGCCTCGCCGTCGCGAGCGGGGCGACGCTGCTCGCCACCACCCTCGGCACGCTCGCCGCGGTCGGCCTGCACCTCGCCCGCTTCCCGGGCCGCGGCGCGCTCATGGGTCTCATGCTCGCGCCGATGATCGTCCCGGTGGTGATCGTCGCAGCGGGCGTCTACTTCTTCTACCTCCGGCTCGGGCTCGTGAACTCGCTGCTCGGGCTCGTACTCGCCCACGCGGCACTGGGTGCGCCCTTCGTGGTCGTCACCGTCTCGGCCACGCTCGCGGGTTTCGACCGCAATCTCGTGCGCGCCGCCCAGTCCCTGGGTGCGGGACCGCTCACCGTCTTCCGCCGCATCCTGCTGCCGCTCACCGCCCCCGGGATCGTCTCGGGCGCGCTCTTCGCCTTCGTGACCTCCTTCGACGAACTCGTGATCGCCCTCTTCCTGACCGGTCCCGCCCAGCGCACCCTGCCGCGCCAGATGTTCGACGGCATCCGCGAAAACCTGAGCCCGAGCATTCTCGCGGTCGCGACCCTGCTCGTGGCGCTCGCGGTATTGCTGCTGCTCGCCGCCGAACTCCTCCGCCGCCGCAGTCTGAGGATGCGCGGCATGCGGGCGTGATCGGCCACCGCCCGTCGCGGGTGAAGCGACGGCTTGCGTGCCCGCGCTCACTCTTCGCCGCGGGCGCCGCCGCGCTCTGGATCGTCGAGGAAGAGGCCCGCGGCGCGCCCGAGCTGGTCCGGAAACTCCGCGATGAAGGATTCGAAGCATCGCGCGAGTGCGGCGCCTGCGGCCGCGACCGCCCTATCAGCCGGTCCGGAGGGCAGGGCGAGCGGCGGGCTCACGCGGGTTTCCACGACGTCACCGCGCCGCGCGCAGAAGACCGGCAGCAGCGCCGCACCGCTCGCGAGCGCAAGCCGTGGCGCGCCCTGGGCGACCGTCATCACATGGCCCCTGAGCGGCACGCGCAGGACGCGGTCTCCGGTACCGATCACGGTGATGGACACGAGCGCGTTGGCTTCGAGCAGGCGGCGCAGGGTCCGGGTCGCCGCGAGGGGCGAACGCCCAGGCAGGATCATCACCCGTGCCTCCAGGTGGCGGTCCTCGATGCGCGTGTAGATGCGGTTGAGGAGGCGGCTGCCGAGCAGCGAGCGCGACGGCCCGTGCGACCACCGGCTCAGGTGATGCACTCGGAAACCCTCCGCCGCGAAGGCCATCTTCACGAACAGCGAGGCGTAGACGGTGGGGGCCACCCAGAGGATGGCGCCGCGCCCGCGGGCGAGTGCGGCGGCGACATGCTCGCGGCCGCGAAGCCGCACGGGCGGGCGACGGTGCGGGAGCAGATACTGGCGCAGCAGATAGCGCTCCGCGAGCGCGCGGTGGATCTGCGTGTTCACGAGCCAGGCCTCGAGCAGCCCGTCCTCCGCCTCCTCGCCCCAGAGATGGAGCAGGGTCGCGGCGAACGGTGCGAGCCGGGGGGCGCGTCTGCGGATCTGCCACTGCGTCCGCCATCGCACCAGGGCGATGAACAGCGGCTCCGGCAGGAAGGCGGCCGGAAAGATGGCGGCGAGCTGGATCGCGTGGAGGGTGTCGGCGCTGCTCCAGCGAGGGATGGCGCAGGCGCGGGCGGTCACCGGAGTGCGGCCGGAAGCGGGGGGCACTTCAGATCCTCCAGTTCCGGCACGGGATCATGCGCGGCGCCTGCGGTGGCCGGGGCATCAGTAGCTCCGGGGCAGGCCGAGCGCGCGGTGGGCGAGATGCGCGAGAATGAGGTTCTCGGACACCGGCGCGGTGCGGTAGAGGCGGGTCTCGCGCCATTTGCGCTCGATGTCGAAGTCGCGCGCGAAGGCGAAGCCGCCGAAGGTCTGCATCGCCGCCTCGCCCGCCTGCCAGGAGGCTTCAGCGGCGAGCAGCTTGGCGAGGTTCGCCTCCACTCCGCAGCGCGCACCCCCGTCGAACAGGGCGCAGGCCCTGCGGACCGTGAGCTCGGCCGCTTCCGTCGCCGCGTAGGCGCGGGCGAGGGGAAACTGGATGCCCTGATTCTGACCGATCGGCCGTCCGAAGACGCGCCGCTCGCGTGCATAGGCGCTCGCACGGGCGAGGAACCATCGTGCGTCGCCGATGCATTCGGCGGCGATGAGAATGCGCTCGGCGTTCATGCCGTCGAGAATGTAGCGGAAACCCTCGCCCTCCTGCCCCAGGAGGGAATCGGGAGGCAGTTCGAGTCCGTCGATGAAGATCTGCGTCGTATGATGATTGATCATCGTCTCAAGCGGCCGGATCTCGAGCCCGCAGCCTCTCGCCTTCCGCAGATCGACGAGGAACAGGGAGAGGCCGTCGTGGCGTCGCGCGACCCGCTCGCGCGGCGTCGTGCGGGCGAGCAGAAGCATGAGATCGGAATGTTCGGCCCGGCTCGTGAAGATCTTGGAGCCGGTCACGATCCAGCCCTCAGCTCGGCGTTCGGCGCGGGTGCGGATCGCCGGCGTGTCGCTGCCGCTCTCGGGTTCGGTGACGGCGAAGGCCTGAAGCCGCAGTCGCCCCGCCGCGATCTCCGGCAGAAAGCGCCGTTTCTGCTCGGCACTTCCGTGCCGCAGCAACGTGCCCATGACATACATCTGAGCATGAAAGGCGGCGGCACTGCCGCCTGCGGCATGGATCGTCTCCAGAGCCACCGCCGCCGCCCGCAGCGGCAACCCGGCACCGCCGTATTCTTCCGGGATCAGCATGCCGAGCCAGCCGGCCGCGGCGAGGGCGTCCACGAACTCCCGCGGATAGGCGCGCTCGGCATCGAGCCTTCGCCAGTAGGCGTCATCGAAGCCTGCGCACAGGCGCGCGAGCTGATCGCGGATCTCCGGCCAGTCGCGGCCGAGCTCGATCGAAGGTGCGGCCACCTTTCCTCTCCCCGATGGACAATGCATGTGAGCCGGCTACCTTGGCCGTGAAAGAAAGCGTCGGCCGGAGGCGTCGTGCAAGGTTCGTTCTATCAGCGGCTCGAGCGGAGCTTCTCCCGGCGGCCGGAGAAGATCGCCATCGAAGACGTCGAGGGCGGTGGAGCCTGGCGTTTCGCCGATCTCCTCGAAGCGAGCGGGCGCTTCGCGCATGCTCTCGCCGAGGCCGGAGCGCGCTCCGGCGACCGGGTCGCGGTACAGGTCGAGAAATCGCCGCAGGCACTTGTCACCTATCTCGCCTGCCTGCGCGCCGGCTACGTCTTTCTGCCCCTCAATCCCGCCTATACGGCGGATGAGGTCGGCTACATGCTCGGCGACGCCGAGCCGGCCGTGTTCGTCTGCGATCCGGCGCGCATCCAGGAACTCGAGCCGGTTGCGAAAGCGGCGCGGGTCCCTCGCCTGCTCACCCTCGATGCCCGGGGCTGCGGCACGCTCGCCGAGGCCGCGGCCGGCGCGCCGTCCGATTTCCCCACCGCCGCGCTCGCGCCCGAGGCATACGCCGCGATGCTCTATACCTCGGGCACCACGGGCCGGCCCAAGGGGGCACCCCTTACCCACGGCAATCTCGCCTCCAACGCGGAAGTCCTCGTGCGCGCCTGGGGCTTCACCGAGGACGACGTGCTGCTTCACGCCCTGCCCATCTATCACGCCCACGGACTGTTCGTGGCCTGCCACTGCGCCCTGCTCGCGGGCGCGAGCATGCTGTGGCTCGCGAAATTCGACGCCGCGCGGGTGATCGCGCTCATGCCGCGGGCGACCGTGTTCATGGGGGTGCCGACCTATTATGTGCGGCTGCTCGACCGGCCCGAATTCGGGCCCGAATGCTGCCCCCGGATGCGGCTTTTCATCTCCGGTTCGGCACCGCTCTCCCCCGAGCTCTGGCGCGCCTTCAAGGCGCGCACCGGTCACGAGATCCTCGAGCGCTACGGCATGAGCGAGATCCTCATGCACACCGGCAATCCTCTCGCGGGCGAGCGCCGCCCGGGAACCGTCGGACGGCCGTTTCCCGGTTCGCAAGTACGGATCGTCGACGCGCGGGGGCGCGAGCTTCCGCCGGGCAAGGTGGGCGAGGTGCTGGTCCGCGGACCCAACGTCTTTCCCGGCTACTGGCGACGCCCGGAGCAGAACCGGGAGGCGTTCACCGAAGATGGCTGGTTCCGCACCGGCGATGTCGGCTTCCTCTCCGAGGACGGCTATCTCACCCTGGTGGGACGGGCCAAGGACGTGGTGATCAGCGGCGGGCTCAACGTCTATCCGAAGGAGATCGAGGACGTCCTCGATGCCCTCCCCGGGGTGCGCGAGAGCGCGGTCATCGGTCTGCCCCATCCCGACTTCGGCGAGGCGGTGACGGCGGTCGTCGTCCCCGAGCCCGGAGCGAGGCTCGAGGAGCGCGAGATCCTGCGCGCGCTGCGGAAGTGCCTTGCCGGCTTCAAGCTGCCGAAACGGGTCCTGTTCGTCCCCGAACTTCCGCGCAACGCCATGGGCAAGGTGCAGAAGCGGCTTCTGCGCGAGCGCTTCCGCCACCTCTTCCTGCCGGCCGAGAAGGCGCGATGAACGGACCCCTCTGGTCCCTCGACGGGGTCGCGCCCGAGATCCATCCCGAGGCCTGGGTGGCACCGAACGCCGCCCTCCTCGGGCGCGTGCGGCTCGAGGCACGGGCGAGCGTATGGTGGAATGCCGTGCTGCGCGGCGACAACGAACCGATCCACATCGGCGCGGAAAGCAACGTGCAGGACGGCTGCGTGCTGCACACCGACCCCGGCTTCCCGCTCACCCTCGGCCGGCGGGTGACCGTCGGCCATCTCGCCATGCTGCACGGCTGCACGGTCGGCGACGAGAGCCTCATCGGCATCGGTGCGGTGGTCCTCAACGGCGCCCGCATCGGAAGGCAGTGCATCATCGGCGCCAAGGCGCTCGTGCCCGAGGGGCGCGAGATCCCCGACCGCAGCCTGGTGCTGGGCATCCCGGGCCGCATCCTGCGCCCCCTCGAGGACGAGGAGGTCGAGCGGCTGCGCCGCAACGCCGCGGTCTATGTCGCCAAGATCGCCCGCTATCAAAGCCGCCTCGCGCCCCGCTCCCGCGCCTGAGGCGGCCCACCCCGGCTCCCGCATTCACGCAGACGCAGAGGCGCGCCTTTCCCTGCAAGAGACGAAGCCCGCAAAGGCCGTATCCGGGATGTCGAAGGAAGCGGTCGCCGCCGCTAGCGGTCCGGCCAGCCCGGCGCGGGGGCGACGCGCAGGCGCAGGGTCGCATCGAGCGGATCGCTGGCGCCGGACTCGCGAACGCGCAACTGCATGCGTTGCGAATAGTTCACCGCCAGGGCCGGGATGATCAGACTGCCGGTTGCGATGTCCGCATCGCCGCTCTGCTCGAGCAGGTCCTCCTTGCCCGCACAGTCCACGCCCGCGAGTCTGTTGACCGAGGCGAAGGGCCCACCGTCGCAGTCGACGATGACGGCCCGAACCACGATGTCCTCCCCCGGGTAGATGTCCGTGGCCTCGAGGGAGAGCCTCGGGTCGAAACGATCGCCGGTGCTGACGTTCCATACGTGATCCCACTGGTCCTCGGCGATGACCTTGCGCCCGCCGCGTGCCAGCTCGATACCCACCCACATGTACCACTCACCGTCGGTGATGTTGTCGCCATCCGAATGCACCACGACCTGTTCGACGTCGACGACGATGTCGCGGACGCGCATGTCGGGAACCTCGATGCACGCCTGCTTCGAGGTCGTGAGCACCACCGCCCGGTGCGCCTCCTTGATGTGGGCGGAGACACAGCGCTGACCCGGCCTGTTCGTGCGCAGCTCGACCGGGAACTCCACTTCGGCACGCTCGCCCGGCCCCAGCCTGGGAATGCGGCGCCGCGCGCGCTCCGTCTCGAACCCCGAACGCAGGGGATCGAACTCTACCGCGAAGCGCCCGACCGCGCGGTTGCCGGTGTTGCGGACCGCCACGGTGACCCTGAACCGGCATCGGAAAAATGCGGTGCCACGTCGAGACGAGCACTGTTCCCTGGTCCTCCAGATGCTGTTGGAATCGAAGCGCACATCCACCACCGAAAGTACCGGGCCCTCCTTGAGCTGACGGAACATGCCCCGCTGCGGGCTCGGGAGACCGGAAGTCGGAGGCAGCTTGCCGATGTTCGGTGCGATGTTTCCTTTCGGCATGAAGCCCTGGCCACGGACCGTCGCGAGCGGAGCGAAAAGCAGGAGGGCAGCGGCGAGGAGTCGCGCGAAAAGGACGCGATGCGATGGCATTTATCAACTCCTGAATGAACGCAACGCCAAATAATACTATCACAAGATGTTCAACCGCGCAAGGAAATCGCAGCGCACCCGCCCGCGGTCGCGCTCGCCCCGTCTCTAGGGATGGAACGGCCAGATGAAGGGGATGAGGAGCGAAGCGAGGGCCCAGAAGAGGAGGTCGAGCGGCATGCCGACCCGCAGAAAGTCCCGGAAATCGTAGTTGCCGGCGGCATAGACGAAGGTGTTCGTCTGATAGCCGATGGGGGTCGCGTAGCCGTTGCTCGCCGCCACCATGACGGCGACGACGAAGGGCCGGGCGTCGACCCCGAGCTGACCTGCGACGCCGATCGCGATCGGCGTCATCAGGATGCCGGTGGCGTTGTGGCTGATGATCTCGGTGAGGCCGAGGGTGACGAGGTAGAGGGCCGCGAGCAGCCCCCAGGGACCGAGCTCGGCGCCCGCCGCGATCACCGTGTCCACCACGAGCCCGGCCGCTCCCGTCTTCTCCATCGCGTAGCCCACCGCCAGCATGCCGTAGATGAGGACGAGGATCGACCAGCGCACGGACTGGTACACGTCCTCGGGCTCGAGGCATTCCGCGAGCACGACCACGGTCGCGGCGAGCAGGGCGAGGGCGGGAATGGGCAGGAGATCGAGGCTCGCGCCCAGCACCACGGCGGAGACGGCGGCGAGCGCGACCCATCTGCGGTCGCGCCGGAAGGGGCGCACCGTCGGTGCCGTGAGCCCGATCAGGAACTGGTCGTCGAACAGCTGCTTGAAGGCTTCCGGCGGACCCTCGAGCAGCAGGGTGTCGCCGAACCGCAGCCGGGTTTCGTCGAAATTGCCGCGCAGGTTCTCGTTCTGACGGTGGATGGCGACGATGGTGACGCCGAACCGCCGCTGCAGGTTGAGGCTCGCCACCTTGCGCCCCACCCAGCGCGAGTTCGGGCCGACGATGCCCTCCATGAGAATCGTGCGGCGGGCGGCGATGGGCTCGAGCGCATGGGCTTCCGATGCCCCGAAGACGAGATCGCCCTGGGCGCGCAGCTCGAGCAGATCGCTCGCCTGGGTCCGCAGCAAAAGCCGGTCGCCCGGCTCGAGCGGGGTCTTCATCGCCGCCTCGGGTCCGAGCGAAAGATCCCCGCGCACGAGATCGATGACCCGCGCGCCGAGCTTCTTCGCGAGCCCCGTCTCCTCCAGAGTGCGACCCACGAGGGGCGAACCCAGCGGTACCAGCACCTCGGCCAGGAACTGGCGCTTGTTGGGATCGGGCAGAAGCTCCGAAAGGGTATCCCGGCTCGGCAGCAGGCGCCGCCCGAAGAGGATCATGTAGGCGATGCCCGCGAGCGTCAGCGGCAG
>CAZHHU010000004.1:0-15575 GCA_964532215.1 uncultured Geminicoccaceae bacterium | reverse complement strand
TTCGGTTCGACCCAGGTGCTCTTCGGCGTCGACGTCGGCATCGAGGACGGCGAATTCGTCGTCCTCGTCGGCCCTTCGGGCTGCGGCAAATCCACGCTGCTGCGGATGATCGCCGGGCTCGAGGAGATCACCCGCGGCGAAATCCTCATCGGCGGCCGGGTGGTCAACGATCTCCCGCCCAAGGCCCGCGACGTGGCCATGGTGTTCCAGAACTATGCGCTTTACCCGCACATGACGGTGCGCGACAACATGGCCTTCGGCCTCAAGCTCGCGAAGGCGCCCAGGGCGGTGATCGAGGAGCGCGTCATGCATGCCGCGCGCACCCTCGGTCTCGAGGGGCTGCTGGATCGTTATCCGCGCCAGCTCTCGGGCGGCCAGCGCCAGCGCGTGGCGATGGGCCGCGCCATCGTCCGCGACCCGCAGGTGTTCCTCTTCGACGAGCCGCTCTCCAACCTCGACGCCAAGCTCCGGGTGCAGATGCGCATCGAGCTCAAGGCCCTGCACCAGCGGCTCGGCACCACCTCGATCTACGTCACCCACGACCAGATCGAGGCCATGACCATGGCTGATCGCATCGTCGTCCTCAACGACGGCCGGGTCGAGCAGATCGGCGAGCCCCTCGAGCTCTACGACCGGCCGGCCAATCTCTTCGTCGCCGGTTTCATCGGCTCTCCGGCCATGAACTTCCTCGAGGCCACGGTCGCGCGCGACAACGGCGCGCCCGTCGCGCGCCTCGGCGACGGCGAGAGCCTGCCGCTTCCTGCCGAGGCGCCGGTGCGGGAAGGGCAGCGCATCGTTTACGGCGTCCGCCCCGAGCATTTCGAGATCGAAACGGATGCGGCGGGCCTCGCGGCCGAGGTGGAAGTCATCGAACCCACGGGCTCGGAGACCCTGGTCGTCGCACGCCTCGGCACCAGGGAGGTGCAGGTGCTCCTGCGCGAGCGGCGGCAGTACCAGCCCGGCCAGCCGATAAGGCTGCGGCCGCGTCTCGAACATCTCCATCTCTTCGACCAGGCGACCGGCAGGCGGCTTGCCGCCTGAAGGTGGTGGCTCGCGGTTGCGCCGGCAGGTTCCGTGGTTCAAGATGAGAACCGGTGCGCCGCGGGGTCCGGGCCCCGCCGGCCACCCGGACAGGAGCTTTAGGGAGGCTGAAATGACGACACGCGTGACCCGTCGCACCACGCTCAAGCTCGGGGTGGGTGCCCTCGCCGGCGCGTCGATGCTGCGCGCCCGCGCGCTCCATGCCGACGTGCCGACCGCCGAGGTGGCGGTCCCCGACTGGCCGATCGAGAAGGGGGCGAGCCTGCGGGTGCTGCGCCCGTCCAAGTTCGTCGCCGCCGACGAGGAGTGGTTCCGCAGGAATACGGAGAAATTCACCGAGGCGACCGGCGTTCCGGTCAAGCTCGAGTTCGAGAGCTGGGAAGATCTGCGGCCGAAGATCGCGGTGGCCGCCAACGTCGGCTCCGGGCCCGACGTGATCATGGCCTTTTCCGACGATCCCTTCCAGTATCACGACAAGCTCGTCGACATGTCGGATCTGGCCACCTATCTGGGCCAGAAGTACGGCGGCTGGTGGCCGCTGGCGGAAAAGTACGGCACCAAGGACGGACGCTGGATCTCCATCCCTTACGGGGCCGCCGGCGGCCGCGTCGTCTACCGGCAGTCCTGGGTCAAGGAGGCCGGCTTCGACGGCGTGCCGAGCGATCTCGACGGCTTCCTGCAGCTCTGCCGCAAGCTCAAGGAGCTCGGCCACCCGGCAGGTCTCGCGCTCGGCAATGCGGTGGGCGACGCCAACGCCTGGACGCACTGGCTCGTGTGGGCGCATGGTGGTGCCATGGTCGACGAGAACGACCGGGTCATCATCGACAGCAAGGAGACCATCGAGGCGCTCAAATACGGCAAGGCGCTCTACGAGACCTTCATTCCCGGCACCGAGTCCTGGCTCGATCCCCACAACAACAAGGCCTTCCTCTCGGAGCGCATCGGCCTCACCCACAACGGCATCTCGATCTACTACGCCGCCAAGACCTCGGACGATCCGAAGCTGCAGGCGATCGCCGAAGACATCGGTCACGCACCGATGCCGATCGGCCCCGTCGGCTTCGCGACGGAGCGCTGCCTGCCCGTCAATCTCATGGTCTTCCAGTACTGCCCCTATCCGAACGCGGCCAAGCACTACATCCGCTTCATGATGGAGAAGGAGCAGTACGACCCCTTCCTCAAGAACTGCTTCGGCTACTGGGGGCACTCGCTCAAGGCCTACGACGAGAGCGAGACCTGGACCATGGACCCGAAGGTCACCGCCTACCAGCACGTCATGAAGGACTCGCTCTGGGACGGCTACAAGGGAAGCCTCGGGCCCGCTTCCCAGGCCGTGCTCGCGGACTTCGTCATGGTCCAGATGGTGGCCTCGGTATGCACCGGTCAGGCCACGCCCGAGGAGGCCGCGGCCGAGGCCGCGCGGCGTGCCAAGCGCTACTACAGGGGTTGAGGAGCGAGGCGCCGGCTCTGCGGGGCCGGCGCCGACGCCTCGGGGGAGGCGCGCCTTGGCGGTCCGTTCGGATGCGTGGATCGATGCCCGGCCGCGCGAGCCGCTTTTTGTGCGGCTGCTCGATTCGAAGCCGGTACTCGTCGTCCTCTGCCTGCTCCCCGCGCTCGGGCTCTTGATCGTCTTCCTGACCTATCCCCTGGGCCTCGGGGTCTGGCTCGCCTTCACCGATACCCGCATCGGCCGGCCCGGCAGCTTCATCGGTCTCGACAACTACCGCTACCTGTGGGGTGACCGCATCTTCTGGATGTCGGTCGGCAACACCATCCTCTACACCCTGGTCGCCACCGTGGGCAAGTTCGCCCTCGGCCTGTGGCTCGCCCTTCTGCTCAACCGCGATCTCCCGTTCAAGAGCTTCCTGCGCGCGATCATCCTCCTGCCCTGGATCGTGCCCACCGTGCTCTCGGCCATCGCCTTCTGGTGGATGTACGACGCGCAGTTCTCGATCATCTCCTATCTGCTCGTGGACGTGCTCGGCTGGCGCGAGACCTACATCAATTTCCTCGGCGATCCCTGGAACGCCCGCTGGTCCCTGATCGCCGCCAACATCTGGCGGGGCATTCCCTTCGTCGCCATCTGCCTGCTCGCCGGCCTGCAGACGATACCCCAGTCCCTCTACGAGGCGGCGATGCTGGACGGGGCCACGCCCTGGCAGCGCTTCCGCCACATCACCTTCCCCATGCTCATGCCGATTCTCGCGGTGGTGCTGACCTTCTCGGTCCTCTTCACCTTCACGGACTTTCAGCTCGTCTACGCCATCACCCGCGGCGGTCCCGCCAACGCCACCCATCTCATGGCCACGCTCGCCTTCCAGCGCGCGATCCCCGGCGGGCAGCTCGGCGAGGGATCGGCGATCGCGGTGGCGATGATCCCCTTCCTCGTCTTCGCCACCGTGTTCAGCTATTTCGCGCTCGCCCACCGCAAATGGCAGCGGGGAGGCCGGGATGACTGATACCGCGAGCGTCAGGCCCGGGCGCGAGCGCACCGGCATCATCGAGTGGGAATCGATCCCGCGCCGCGTGGTGACGATCTACCTGCCGCTCGTCTGTTTCGTGATCGTGCTCCTCTTTCCCTTCTACTGGATGGCGGTCACGACGTTCAAATCGAACGAGGAGCTCTACAACTTCGGGGATTACAATCCCCTCTGGGTCCACGCCCCGACGCTCGCCAACATCTCCAAGCTCCTCTTCCAGACGGACTATCCGCGCTGGCTGTGGACGACGATGATGGTCGCCGTCGTCTCCACCTTCCTTTCGCTGTTTGCGAGCGTGCTCGCGGCCTACGCCATCCAGCGGCTGCGCTTTCGCGGCTCGGACTGGCTCGGGCTCGCCATCTATCTCGCCTATCTCGTCCCTCCCTCGATCCTCTTCATCCCCCTCGCGACCATGGTCTTCGCCTTCGGCCTCTACGACACGCCGCTGGCCCTCATCCTCACCTATCCGACCTTCCTCGTCCCCTTCTGCACCTGGCTGCTGATCGGCTATTTCAAGTCCATTCCCTATGAGCTCGAGGAATGCGCCCTCATCGACGGCGCGACGCGGATCCAGATCCTGACCCGGATCACCCTCCCGCTCGCCGTGCCCGGTCTCATCTCGGCGGGGATCTTCGCCTTCACCCTGAGCTGGAACGAGTTCATCTACGCCCTGACCTTCATCCAGTCGAGCGAGAAGAAGACGGTGCCCGTAGGCGTGCTCACCCAGCTCGTGGAAGGGGACGTCTATCACTGGGGATCGCTCATGGCCGGGGCGCTCCTGGGCTCGATCCCGGTCGCGCTCGTCTATTCCTTCTTCGTGCAGCACTACGTCGCGAGCCTCACGGGCGCGATCAAGGAGTAGGACGGCGCGGACGGCGGAGCGGACGCCGGCTGCCGGCGTCAGTCCGGAAAGACGAAGACATGGGCGGGGTCGAGGCGCACCTCGACCTCTTCTCCCGGCATGAGTTCGAGCTGTCCCGTCTCCCGCACCTTGACCTGGCTTCCGTCCTCGAGCCCGAGCCAGATCACGTGGATGGGGCCGAGATCGCGGCGCGCCACGATGCGGGCGCGGATGCCCTCCCGGTTCTCGGGCCGGCGGATGCGCACCCCCTCGGGGCGGATCGCGACCCGCGCCGGCAGGCCCTCCGCGAGACCCGTCGCCGCTGCGCTGCCGATCGGAGTCTCCACCCGGCCGCCGCGCACCCGGCCCCGGAACAGATTGACGGGACCGAAGAAGCCGGCGACGAAGAGGTTGGCGGGGCGTGCATAGAGCTCTGCCGGGTTGCCGCTCTGGACGATGCGCCCTTCCAGCATGGCGTGGATGACGTCGCCCGAGCGCACCGCCTCCTCGGCGTCATGGGTGACCATGAGGGTCGCGGTCCCCGATTCGCGCAGGATCGCGAGCGTCTCCTCGCGGATCTGGGTGCGCAGCGAGGTATCCAGGGCGGAGAAGGCCTCATCCAGCAGCATGAGGTCGGGCTCGGGGGCGAGCGCCCGCGCGAGGGCGACCCGTTGCTGCTCACCGCCCGAGAGCATGTGCGGATAGCGCTCCTCGTACCCCTCGAGGCTCACCCGCCGCAGCAGCCGCCGGATCCGTTCCTCCCGCTCGCCGCGACCCAGCCTCCTGAGGCCGAAGCCGACGTTCTCCGCCACGGTGAGATGGGGGAAGAGGGCGAAGTCCTGGAACATGAGGCCGACCCGCCGCCGCTCCGGCGGGAGCGCGAAACCGGGCTCGGCCACGAGACGGCCGCAGATCGAGATGCGTCCCTCCTGCAGCAGCTCGAGGCCGGCGATGAGCCGGAGCGTGGTCGTCTTGCCGCAGCCCGAGGGGCCGACGAGGCAGTGCACCTCCCCGCAGGCGACGGTGAGCGAAAGCCGATCCACCACGCGGCGGGCCTCATAGGCATGGCTCAGCCCTTCCACGCGCAGACCCGGCGCCTTGAGCGGCGGGGCTTCCCGGTTCTCGACGCTCGCCGTGTCGAGTGCGCCCAGCTGATCACAGGCTCGAAAGGGCACCGCTGTGACTATCCATCCCTCTCAGGCGTTTCCGGCAGTGCGCCGCAGCCCTCGGCCTCGAGTTCCTCGAGCTGCGGCAGATCCTCGAGCGACGCGAGGCCGAAGTGGTCGAGAAAGGCCGGGGTTGTCACCCAGAGCACCGGGCGCCCGGGCACCTCCTTGCGCCCGCCGGGTGCCACGAGCCCCTGGGCGATGAGCTGCTCGAGCACGCCGCGGCTCGTCGCGACGCCCCGAATCGCCTCGATCTCGGCCCGCGTCACGGGCTGGTTATAGGCGATGACGGCGAGGGTTTCGAGAGCGGCCCGCGACAGCCGCCGCCTGCGGCGGACCCGACGCGCGAGCCAGGGGGCGCATTCGGGCGCGGTGCGGAAGGCCCAGCGCCCTCCTGAGCGTTCGAGCCGCACGCCGCGATCGGCATAGCGGACCGCCAGCGCCTCGAGCACATCCCGCGCCCGCGCACGCTCCCCGAGCACGCTCTGGATCTCGCCTTCGCTCAGCGGTTCGCGGCTCGCGAACAGCAGCGCCTCGACGATCTGCTCGGGGCCGACTTCGCTCATGAGCGCCGGCGCAGAAGCACGGGTCCGAAGGGGTGCGGCTGGTGGAGTTCGACCGCGCCGCGGCGGGCGAGCTCGAGGCTCGCCACCAGAGCTGCAGCGAGCGCCGCCCGGCGCTCGAGCTCGCTGCCGAGACGGCGCGGCAGGAAGCCGTCGAGCCGCCGCCAGCTGCCGCCGGTGAGCAGCCGCGCGATGCGCTCGAGGAACTGGGCCGGTGACGGCAGACGCCGCCGCGGCAGCGCGAGTACCCGCCCGCGGTTGCGGGTGGCGACCGCGAGATGCGCGCGCAGCAGGCTCCAGAGATCGAGCGACAGCTGCTGCTCCCGCACGATCGGGCGCGCCTCCGGCGCACCGCGGGGAAAACGTGCGATCTCGAGCTGCGGCCGCATGGCGAGGGCCTCCGCCGCCTTGCGCATGAGCGCGAGCCGTCGCAGACGCGCGCGCAGCGCCTCCGCTTCGGCCTCGGCGTCGAGCTCCTCCTCCCTTTCTTCGGGCGGCAGCAGGAGCTGCGACTTGAGGCAGGCGAGCCAGGCCGCCATCACGAGATATTCGGCCGCGAGCGCGATGCGGCGGCGGCGCGCCTCCTCGAGATAGCAGAGATACTGCTCGGCAAGCGCGAGCATCGAGATGCGGGCGAGATCGATCTTCTGGCTGCGGGCGAGCGCGAGCAGGAGCTCGAGCGGCCCCGAGAAGCCCTCGAGCTCGACCACGAACCGTTCCTGCTCATCGACCCTCAGATGTTCCATCCCGTGAGCGTGAGAACGAGATCGTAGAGCAGATGCACGACCGGCAGGAGGACGGCGGCGAGCGGGTTGAAGGCGATGCCGAACTCGCGCAGCAGCATCGGCAGGAGAAAGATGAGCGCAATCAGCAGCAGCAGGCCGTAGCGCTCGATGCGCGCAAAGCGATAGGCCAGCGGTCGCGGCAGCAGACCGGTAAGCACCCGGCCGCCGTCGAGCGGCGGGATGGGCAGCATGTTGAAGGTGGCGAGCACGATGTTGACGATCACCGCATTGGCGAGGTTCTCGCCGAGCCAGGCCGCCACCGCTGCGGGCAGCGACAGCGTGAGATGCATGAGGGCCGCCGCCGCCAGGGCGAGGAGCATGTTCACCCCCGGCCCCGCGAGCGCCACCCAGATCATGTCGCGCCTGGGGTTGCGCAGGCGGTGGAAGGCGACGGGCACCGGCTTCGCCCAGCCGAACACGAAAGGAGACTGAAAGAGCAGCAGCAGGCCCGGAAGCAGCAGCGTCCCGAAGGGGTCGATGTGGGGGAGAGGATTGAAGGTCACGCGGCCCATCATGCGCGCCGTGGGATCGCCGAGCTTGTCCGCGACCCAGCCGTGCGCGGCCTCGTGAAAGGTGACGGCGATCACCACCGGCAGCAACCACACCGAGAGAACGGCGCCGATCTCCGAGAGGTCAGGCATCGCCGCCGGCCAGACGCAGCTCGAGCTGCTGACGGATCGCCTCGAGTGGCAGCGGCCGCCGCAGACCGCGGAGCCGGCGCATGAGCGCATCGAGACGGGCCGCCGTGGGTTCGGAAATCCGAGGTACGGCTTCGAGCGCGGCCTCGCGGATTCCCACTTCGCAGCTGCACAGAAGTGCGAGATCGCAGCCGGCCTCCAGCGCCTTCACGGCGCGCTCCGCGGGATCGCCGGAGAGTGCACCCATGGCGAGATCGTCGGAGATGAGAATGCCCCGAAATCCGATCGTGCCGCGGATGACCTCGCTGATGATGCGCGGCGAGAGGGTCGCCGGGCGCTCGGGGTCGAGGGCGGTGTAGAGGACATGTGCGGTCATCGCGAAGGGCGCGTGGGCACAGCGGCGAAACGGCGGGAAGTCGCGGGCCTCGAGGGCCTCGCGCGGCACCTCCACGATCGGCAGCTGCTCGTGGCTGTCCACCCGGGCGCGGCCGTGGCCGGGGATGTGCTTGATGACCGGCGCGATGCCGCAGCGCTCCATGGCCGTCACGAAAATGCGGCCGAGCTCGGCCACCACCGCCGCATCCTCGGCGAAGGCCCGATCCCCGATCACCTCCGAGGTCTCGCCGTCGGGGACGTCGAGCACCGGCGCGCAGTCGATGTCCATCTCCACCGTCTGAAGGAGGGCCGCGAGTGCGGTCGCGAACAGCGCCACCGCCTCCCGCGCGCGGTCGGGATCGCCCGCCCACAGGCGGCCGAAGGTGGCAGCCGCGGGAAAGGTCGGCCAGTGCGGCGGCGCGAGACGCACGACCCGCCCGCCCTCCTGATCCACGAATATGGGAACCGGCCGCCCGTCGAAGAGCCCCCGCAGCTCCGCCACCAGCCGCCGCAGCTGGGCGGGATTCTCGCAGTTGCGGCGGAAGAGGATGAAGCCCGCCGGCGGAAGGCGCCGGAACAGCCGACGCTCGCCCTCGTCGAGCGCGGTGCCCGCCACGCCGACGACGATGGCCTTCCGCTCAGGGTTCATGATCCGGCGGAAATCACGAAGCAGTCGCCGCCGGCGGCACGGATGGCATCACAGGCCTTGCGGGCCTCTGCACGGCTCGCGAAGGCGCCGAACTGCAGCCGGTAGAGGACCCGCTCACCGCGGCGAAGGGGCCGGATCACGGGATCTTCATCCCTCAGGATGGAAGGAAAGCGCCGCTGCAGACGCCGCCAGGCCGCGCGCGCCCGCGCTTCGCTGCTCACCGCTGCGAGCTGGACGCGGAAGACGGGGCCCCGAGGAGGTGGTTCCGCTGTCACGGCCGGCGCGGCTGCGCGTGCGACCTGCTCTTGCGGGCGCTCGGGGGCCGCCGCGCGCGGCTTCGCCGCAGGCACCTCCTCACCCACATCCTCTCCCGCCGCAGGCTCGACGGCCAGGCGTTCGAGAGGGGCGTCCGGAAGCGGGTTTTCGGTGGCGATCTCGGGACCGCCGGCCGGCGCCGGTGCGACCTCGGGCGCTTCCTCCGCAAGCGGCGGCGAAGGAGCCACGGGCGGCGCGGGCGGCGCTTCGGCCACCCCCGCCGGGCCGGCGGCAGCCGCCGGCGGAGTTTGCGTCTCGGGACCGCCGGGAGTGGGAAGGAGTTCCTCGAGCGAGCGCGCTTTCGGCTCCTCGAGCAGCACGACCTCCTCATCTCCGCTCTCTTCGCGCTCGGGTACGGGCTCGGCGACGAGCGGCAGCCCGCCGCGCTCCTCGGGGGGGACCCGGTAGGGCTCCTTGGGGGCGGCGATGAGCGGTGGCGCCTCCCGCAGCAGTCCGCGGCGCTCGATGAAGGCGTACCAGGCGAGTCCACCGAAGAGGCCGAGCGAGGCGAGCACCACCAGCCCGGCGATGAGTCTGGGGGTGCGCCGCGACGTCTTCGGCACCCGCTCCACCTCGCCGATCGGCCCCGAGGGCGGGAGCTCGGCGGGATCCCGGTGCGGCATGGGCGGCATCCTCTGGCTGGGCGCTCAGTGAAGTTCGGCCACGGGCTCGACCCCCATGATCGCCAGTCCCCGCGCGATCACGGTGCGCACCGCGCTCAGCATCGCGAGCCGCGCCCGCGTCGTCTCGGGCCGCTCGGGCAGCAGAAAACGCAGTTCCTCTTCTTCCTTACCTCGCGTCCAGAGTGCATGCAACGCGGAAGCGAGATCGTGCAGGTAGAAGGCGATGCGATGCGGCTCGAAGCTGCGGGCGGCGCCGGCCACCACCCGCGGCCACTGGGCCATGCTGCGGATGAGCGCGAGCTCGGCGGCGTCGGTGAGTTCCTCGAGCGGGGCCGTGCGCAGCGCCTCGGGCCGCACCTCGAGGCCCGCCTCCTCCGCCTTGCGCAGCACCGAACAGATCCGCGCATGGGCGTACTGGACATAGAAGACGGGGTTGTCCCGGGACTGTTCGACCGCCTTTTCGAGGTCGAAGTCGAGCGGGGCGTCGTTCTTGCGCGTCAGCATCATGAAACGGAACACGTCCCGTCCGACCCGCTCGACGATGTCCCTGAGCCAGACGATGGTGCCCGCGCGCTTGGACATGCGCAGCGGCCGGCCGCCCTCGTAGAGCTGGACGAGCTGGCAGAGCTTGGCGATGAAGCGCGCCCGGCCCTCGGTGAGCGCGGCCACCGCCGCTTCCATGCGCTTGACGTAGCCGGCATGATCGGCGCCCCAGACGTCGATCATGATCTCCGCGCCGCGCCGGTACTTGTCCCAGTGATAGGCGAGATCGGCGGCGAAATAGGTCCAGGCGCCGTTCGAGCGCTTGAGCGGACGGTCGGTATCATCCCCGAAGGCGGTGGCCCGGAAGAGAAGCTGCGGCACGGGTTCCCAGTCCTCGACCGGTCGCCCCCTGGGGGGCGGCAGGGTGCCGGTATAGACGAGCCCCCGCCGCTCGAGCGCCGCCACCGCCTCCTCGATGCGCCCCGCCTCGATCAGCGCCCGCTCCGAGGCATAGACGTCGAAGCGCACGCCAAGGGCCTCGAGATCGGCGCGGATGCGCGCCATCATCGCCTCCACGCCCGCACGGCCGAAATGCTCGAGCCACTCCGATTCGGGCCGCCCCAGCCAGCGGTCTCCGTCCCGCTCGACGATCGCCCGGGCGACGGGAATGAGTTCGGGATAGGGGTACCATCCTTCGGGCAGGGGGCCGGGATCGTCGCCCAGGAGTTCGCGGTAGCGGTGATGGATGGAGCGGGCGAGGGTCTCGATCTGCCCGCCGCCGTCGTTGACGTAGTATTCGCGGGTGACGTCGTAGCCCATGAAGGTGAGCAGGTTCGCGAGTGCGTCCCCGTACACCGTGCCACGTCCGTGGCCGACGTGCAGGGGACCCGTGGGATTGGCCGAGCAGTACTCGCAGTTGACCTTCCGCCCGCCGCCCAGATCGGCGCGACCGTAATCCTCACCCAGCTCGAGCACGATGCGCACCTGCTCCCGCCAGACCTGGTCCTGAAGCCGCAGATTGACGAATCCGGGCGGTGCCACCCGTGCTTCGCTGACTTCCGGCAGCTCGACGAGTTCGGCGGCGAGCTCGGCGGCGATGTCCATCGGCTTGCGTCGTGCCTGCCGCGCGAGCACGAGGGCGGCGTTGGTGGCCATCT
Source organism: uncultured Geminicoccaceae bacterium (assembly GCA_964532215.1). GTDB lineage: Bacteria > Pseudomonadota > Alphaproteobacteria > Geminicoccales > Geminicoccaceae > HRBIN39. The sequence continues at coordinate 4,459 of CAZHHU010000004.1, read as the reverse complement.
CCCCGTGTGCGGGATCACGCGGCGGCTCCACCGTGACGCGTGCGGTATCGATGTCGCGCGGCAGCACACCGCGGGCGGCGAGACGCGCGAGGGCGCCCCGCACCTGATCCAGCATCCGGTCGAAGAGGTTCATGGGCGGTACCGTGTCAGGGTGAACAGGCGCTCGTGTTCATCGAGGGCGAAGCGGTCCGTCATGCCGGCGATGTAATCCCGCACCAGCGCCGCCGTCTCGGGGCTGCCGCGTTCCCCGGCGCGCTCCCGCCAGCCTTCCGGCAGGCATTCGGGCGCCTCGAGAAAGGCCTGGAAGAGCTCGCTCACGAGACGGGCCGCCTTGCGGCTCATGCGGGCGACCTTGTAGTGCCGATACACTTTCTCCTGCAAGAACCGCCGCAGCTCCTCGAGCTCCGCCCGCACCGCAGGCGAAAAGCCGATGAGCGGGCCGTCCGCCCGCCGCACGTCGGCGGGCGAGGCCGGCGCCGCATCCGCAAGCCGCCGCTCGCTCTCGGCGAGAAGGTCGCCGACGAGGCGGTCGATGACGCGGCGCACCGTCTCATGGGCAAAGCGCTCGCGCGACAGTCCCGGATGGCGTGCGCCGAGCTCCCGCACGATGGGGCCCACGAGAGCCACCCCGGCGAGTTCCTGCGGGAGGATGAAGTGCGCGCGGATGCCGTCGTCGAGATCGTGGCTGCAATAGGCGATGTCATCGCACAGGGCGGCGACCTGCCCCTCGAGATGGCACTGCTGATCGAGGGCGAAATGCTCGGCCAGAGGGTGGCGGGCGATGGGCTCCGGCACCGCGCCGCAGAGCGGGCCGTTGTGCTTGACCACGCCTTCGAGCGTCTCGGCGGTGAGATTGAGCCCGTCGAAGGCCGCATAGCGGGATTCGAGGCGGGTGAGGACGCGGAAGGTCTGGAGATTGTGATCGAAGCCGCCGTAGTCGCGCAGGGCCCGGTCCAGGGCCGCCTCGCCGGCATGTCCGAAGGGGGGATGGCCGAGATCGTGCGCGAGCGCGATCGCCTCGCCGAGATCCTCGTTGAGCCCGAGCGCCCGGCACAGGGTACGGGTGATCTGGGCCACCTCGAGGCTGTGGGTGAGGCGGGTGCGGTAATGATCGCCCTCGAAGTTCACGAACACCTGCGTCTTGTATTCCAGCCGCCGGAAGGCGGTGGAATGCAGGATGCGGTCGCGGTCGCGCTGATGCGGCGTCCGCAGTGCGCTCTCGGGCTCGGCATGGAGCCGGCCGCGGCTCTTCTCGGGGGCGAAGGCGCAGCGGCGAAGGGCCATCGCGTGGCCGTCGTCTCCGGATCGTCGACGGGGTATTTTGACAATAGCACGGGCGCTCTTACATTCCACACGGGAGAGCCGAGATGAGCGAGGAAACCCTGTCCCCCACGGCGCCGCTTCGGGTCAGCGAGCGGGCGGTGCGGCGCATCCGCGAGATCATCGCCCGCGAAGGCCGGGACGATCTCGCCCTGCGCCTTTCCGTCGAAGGCGGCGGTTGTTCCGGTTTCCAGTATCGCTTCGAGCTCGACGATCGCCTGGAGCCGGATGATGTCGAGATCCCGTGCGACGGGGTGAGGGTCGTCGTCGACGGCATGTCGCTCATGTTCCTGATCGGGGCCGAGCTCGACTTCGTCGAGGATCTCACGGGCTCCTATTTCCGCGTCCACAATCCCAACGCCACGGCTTCCTGCGGCTGCGGCAACTCCTTCGCGGTGTGAGCGCCGGGCGCGTCCGCCCGGGCCGCATCTTCCTGACCCGGGCTCGCGTCCCGATCCTGCACCCGGCTCTGCAGGCCGGCCGCCGGGAGTCCCCGGATGGCTGAGTTCGACGCCCCCTATCTGCTGCAGTTTCTCATCCTCCTGCTCGCCGCGCTCGCCGCGGTGACGGCCGCGGTGCGCCTCGGGCTCGGTCCGATCCCGGGCTACCTCGTCGCCGGCATGCTCGTGGGCCCGCACGGGCTCGCGCTCGTCGGCGAAAGCCGGCTCGTGCAGGTGCTGGCGGAATTCGGGGTGGTGTTTCTGCTGTTCGCGGTCGGGCTCGAGCTTCCCCTCGCGCGGCTGCGCAGCGTCGGCGGGCGCGGGCTCGCCCTCGGCCTGCTGCAGATCGTCCTCACCACCATCGCCCTCTCCGCCCTCGCCGCACTGCTCGGGATCCCCGCGAAGGCGGCGCTCGTACTCGGCATGGGGCTCGCCCTTTCCTCGACCGCGGTCGTGGTGCGCATCCTGAGCGAACAGCGGCTGCTCACGAGCCGCATGGGTCGGGCCGCCTTCGCCGTCCTCCTCCTCCAGGACATCGCGGTGGCGCCGATGCTGATCGCGGTGCTCGCGCTCGGCGGCAGCGGAAACTTCACGCTCGCCCTCGCGATCACCACCCTGAAGGCGGCCGTCTTCGTCGCCGCGGCCCTGCTTCTCGGTCCGCGGCTGCTCGAGTTCGCCTACCGCCAGGCGGCGGTCATCGGGCTCGACGAGCTGTTCGTGGCGCTCACGCTTCTCGTCGCCGTCGCCTTCGCCTGGAGCGCCCAGCTCGCGGGGCTCTCCCTCGCCTTCGGCGGCCTCATGGCCGGCATGCTGCTCGCGGATACCTCCTTCCGCCACCAGGTCGGCGCCGATGTGCGCCCTTTCCGCGGGCTGCTCGTGGGGCTGTTCTTTCTCGTCGTGGGCATGCACACCGATCCGCTGCGTCCCGCGCGCGAATGGGCGGTGGTGTTGCTGCTCGCGGGCGGCCTGATCGCCGTCAAGGGCGCGCTCGCAGCAGCCGTCGCGCGGGCGCTCGGCCAGGGCTGGCGCCTCGCGCTCCGCCTCGGGCTGCTGCTCGCCCAGGGCGGCGAGTTCGCCTTCGTCATCTGGGACGCCGCAGCGCGCCTCGGACTTCTGCCGCAGGTGCTGGCGGAGCGGGCCGGCCTCGCGGTGGTGGTGAGCATGATGGCGACGCCGTTCCTTGCGGCGCTCGCCCGCCGGCTCGCACCCAGGCCCGAGATGCCGTCGCTGCCGCGCGCCGATCTCGCGGCCGATCCCGACCCGGAGCTTCAGGGACATGTGATCCTCGCCGGCGCCGACCGGGTCGGTCTCGAGATCGCCGCGGCGCTGCAGGCGGCGGGCATTCCCTACCTCGGCCTCGATCTCGATCCGGAGCGGATCGCGCGCGCGCGCCTGCGCGGACTCCGCTTCTACTACGGCGACGTGTCGCGCCCCGAGGTGCTCGACAACGTCCACGTCGACCGCGCGCGGGCGTTCGTGCTCGCCTTCGACGATGCGCGGCGCACGCGGCAGGTCATGGCGCTCCTCCGCTATCTGTTTCCCGACCTTCCCGTGCTCGTGCGCGCCCATGACGAGCGCGAGGTGGAACGCTACCTCGAGCTCGGCGCGAGTCAGGTGGTGCCCGAGATCGTGGAGACGGGACGCCATCTCCTGGCCGCGCTCATGCGGCTGCTCGCGGATGTGGAGGCGGTGCGGCCGCCGACCGCGGGCGGTGAGGCGGCGCGGGCGACGGCATCCGAGGGAAGGGCGAAGGGGCCCTGACCGCGCAGGCCTCCATGGTCCGGATCGGTCGCGCCTCAGGGGATCGAGCTGGTGGGCGCTGGTGGGATCGAACCACCGACCCCGGCCGTGTGAAGACGCTCCGCTGCCACAGCTCCGCCGCGCGCTTCGCGCGGTACGCCTCGGCCTGCTGTCGGTCAGCAGTGCCAGTGCTTTCGTATACGCGCGTTCCGCGGACGTACCAGACCTTGCCGCGGAAGAAGAGCTTGAGCGGCACCTGAGCGTCTGTCGAAGCGCCTCCCAGTCATCCTGGAAGAAGATGATGCGCCGGCCGATCCTGGAGTGGCAAGCCGGATGGCGCTTGAGGTGCTCGCGCAGCCATCGCTGCGAACACCCCAGCCGCGCGCAGGCCTCCACGAGCGTGATCGGCCAGCGCTCGCTCATGCACGCATCTCCCTTGATCCGGGGCCGGAAGTGTGTATTCCATGCATATGGACGGGCACCCTTGCCTTCCATCACGCGGCAGAGCGGTATCCGCGTGAGGAGTTGAGCGATGTCCGTGCGGTGGTATCCGGCTCTCGTGGAACGGGGCACGGACGGCTATGGCGTCGTCTTTCCCGACGTGCCGGGCTGCACGAGCGCCGGGGACACGGTCGAGGAGGCGCTCCGCAACGCCGCCGAGGCGCTCGAGGGGCACATCGAGCTGCTGGTGGAACACGGCGAGCCGGTTCCCGAGCCGGGCGCGCCGGACGCGCCCCTCCCCGACTGGCTCGAGGAGGCGCACATCGTCGCCCGCGCGCTGGTGCCGGTGGAGCTGCCGGGGCGGGCGATGCGGCTCAACATCACCCTCGACGAGGGCCTCCTGCGCCGCATCGACCGCGCCGCCCGGAGCCTCGGCATGAGCCGCTCCGGTTTTCTCGCCGAAGCCGCCCGCCGCCTGCTGCGCGAGCTCGGCAAGGGAAGGGACGCGGCCTGAACGG
>CAZHHU010000003.1:31147-60123 GCA_964532215.1 uncultured Geminicoccaceae bacterium | reverse complement strand
GCGCCTCCTTCACCAACCAGGTGCTGGCCCAGATCGAGCTCTGGACCAATCCGGGGAAATACGAAAACCGGGTCTACACCCTGCCCAAGAAGCTCGACGAACATGTGGCGCGGCTTCATCTCGACCGGCTCGGGGTCAAGCTCACCCGGCTCACGCCGGAACAGGCGGCCTATATCGGGGTCGATGTCGACGGGCCCTACAAGCCCGAGCACTACCGCTACTGACGGGATGCCGTGGCAGAGACGCGGCGGCTGCTGCTGCGCGATATCGAGGCGACGCGGGCCTTCGCGCGCCGCCTTGCGGGACTGCTGCGTCAGGGGGATCTGATCGCCCTCGAGGGTGAGCTCGGCGTCGGCAAGACCGAGTTCGTACGTGCGGTGGTGGGCACGCTCGCCGGTCGCGACATCGAGGTGCCGAGCCCCACCTTCACCCTCATCCAGCGCTACGAACTGCCGGCGATCACCCTCACCCACGCGGATCTCTACCGCATCCATGCGCCCGACGAGCTCGCGGAACTCGGCCTCGAGGATGCGCTCGCCGAGGGTTGCCTGTTCGTGGAATGGCCGGAGCGCGCAGGCGCATGGCTGCCTCTGGACCGTCTCACGCTCCGCCTTTTCTTCGCGCCGGAAATCGGCGATAGCGCACGCTGGCTGGAAGTCGAGGCCGGTCCCTCCTGGCAGGAGCGGATCGGCCGCCTCGCAGGGAGCGGGAATGACGCCCAGGGACTGGCCGCCGCCGGGGATCTATGACGTCCCTCTCGATGTGCCCCTGCTCACCTGTGTAGCCGAGCGTCTCCTCGCCCTGGAATCCGAGGAGCTCGCGCGAAGCTGGCTTCTGCTGCCCTCGCATCGCGCCTGCGCCCTCGCGCGACGGGCACTCGTGGCTGCGGCGGGCGGCCGCGCCATCCTGCTGCCGCGGATTCTCCCCATCGGCGATCTCGACGAGATCCTCGTTCCCGAACTCCTCGAGGGGGATCCGTTGCCGCCCGCGATCTCGCCGCTCCGCCGCAGACTGCTTCTCACGCGCCTGCTCATGGCCCGCGAGCTGTCGCCCGAGCGCGCGGTGCGTCTCGCCGAGGAGCTCGCGCGTTTCCTCGACGAGATCGAGACCGAGGAAGTCGATCTCGGCCAACTCGACCGGCTCGTGCCGGAAGAACACGCCGCGCACTGGCAGCAGGTTCTGGGCTTTCTCCACATCCTGCGCGACGCCTGGCCCAAGGTGCTCGCCGAGGAACGGGTGGTGGAGTCCGCGCGCCGGCGGCGTCTGCTGCTCGATCGCCTCGCGGTCCGCCTCGCCGCCGCGCCCCCGTCGCATCCGGTGATCGCCCTCGGCGTGAGCGGCAGCGTCCCCGCGGTGGCCCGGCTGCTCGCCGCCATCGCCCGGCTGCCGCGCGGCTGGCTCGTGCTGCACGGCCTCGACCGCGAGCTCGACGATGCGAGCTGGCGGGCCCTCGGCCCGTCCCATCCGCAGTGGGTCTTCCGGCGCCTGCTCGAAGAGCATCTGGGCGTGGACCGCGGTGCGGTGCCTCCCTTTCCCGGGCTCCCGCGGGGGCCCCACGCGCGGAGAGCGCGGCTCTGGCGGGAGGTCATGCGCCCCGCCCGCGAGGCCGCACGCGGTCAGGAGGTCACGCCGCCCGGCGAGGCCGAGCTTGCGGGCCTCGAGCTCGCCGAAGCCCCGGACCGCGCCGCGGAGGCGGTCGAGATCGCGCTCCGGCTCCGCGCCGCGCTGGAGCGGCCGCATCACCGTGCCATTCTCGTCACCACCGACCGGCAGCTCGCCCGCCGCGTTTCGGCCGAGCTGCTGCGCTGGGGGGTGCGGGTCGACGACAGCGCCGGGGTGCCCCTCGACCAGACGACGCCCGGGGCCTTTCTGCTGCTGCTCGCCCATGCGGTGCTGACCGACGGCGGGCCGACGCTGCTCCTCGCCGCGCTCAAGCATCCGCTCGCGCGGGGCGGCCTCGCGGCGCGGGAGTTCCGGCGCCGGGTGCGGCTGCTCGATCGCCTCGTGCTGCGCGGGCCGCGTCCCGCCGGGGGACTTGCCGGCATACGGGCGGAGATCCGGCGTCGCCTCGAAGAGGCGGAAAAAGCCGGCGGCGAAGCCGAAGAGGGGACACCGCCGCACCGCCGCCCTGCGGCCCAGCTGCGCGAACTGCTGTCCTGGTTCGACGGGCTCCTGCAGCGGCTCGCTCCGCTCGATCGCCTGGCGCGGGCGCCCCGCGTTCCCCTCGCGGAGCTGTTCGAAGCCCACCTGCGTGCGGCCGAGGCCCTGGCCGCGGACGAGGAAGGGCGGGCGGGCCTGCTGTGGCGTGAGGCCGCGGGGCGGAGCCTGCGCGAATTCGTGGTCGAGATGCGGCGGGCCGCGCGTGATTTTCCTGCCGTCGAGCCGGGCGTCTATCCGCCGCTGCTCGCGGTGCTCATGGCGGGGCGCACGGTGCGACCGGCCTGGGGCGCGCATCCCCGTCTCGCCATTCTGGGGCAGATCGAGAGCCGCCTCGTGAGCGCCGACCTCGTGGTCCTCGGGGCCTTCGAGGAGGGACGCTGGCCGCGCCCGGCCGAGGTCGGTCCCTGGCTCAACCGGCGCATGCGCGAGGCGCTGGGTCTGCCCCCGGTGGAACAGAAGGTCGGCTTTGCCGCACTCGATTTCGTCGCGGCGGCGAGCGCGCCCGAGGTCGTGATCAGCCGCGCGCGCAAGGACGAGAAGGGGACGCCGACGGCGCCCTCGCGCTGGCTGCAACGGCTCGAGGCGCTGCTCGCGGCTGCGGGGCGGAGAACGCAGGATCTCGCCAATCAGGCCTTCGCCGCATGGCGCATGGCGCTGGATGCGCCGGACGGCTTCGCCCCGCGCCCGCGACCGGAGCCGCGGCCGCCGCGCCCGGCACGTCCGCGTGAATACTGGGCCTCGGAAATCGAATGGCTCATGCGCGATCCCTATTACATCTACGCCCGGCACATCCTCGGCCTGCGGCCGCTCGATCCGGTCGACGCCGATCCGGGCGCCACCGAACAGGGACGCATCCTCCATGCCGCACTGGAGGCGTTTCTCCGCGACCATGGCGAGCGGCTGCCCGAGGATCCGCTCCAGGCCCTGCTCGCGAAGGGCGAGGAGATCTTCGCCCGCTACGAGGCCCAGCCGGAGGTCCGGGCCATATGGTGGCGACGCTTTCGCGAGGTCGCGCGGGCGGTGGTGGATCTCGAACGCTGCCGCCGCAAGCAGCTGCAGCGCGTGTTCGGGGAGGTCTGGGGCCGGGCGGCCTTTCCGCTCGGTGGGCAGGAGGTCTTCCTGCGTGCCCGCGCGGACCGCATCGAGCTGTTCGACGACGGCGCCGTGGCCATCGTCGACTACAAGACCGGAAGCCTGCCCAGGCGCAGCATGGTGAAGCAGGGCATCCAGCCGCAGCTGGTCGTGGAGGCGCTCATCGCCGACGCGGGCGGATTCCTCAGGCTCGAGCCGAAATCGGTGCGGCGCATCGAATACTGGCGGCTTACCGGCCGCGGCGATCAGCCCCTGGAAGCCTGTCCGTGGGAAGGAGAGGAACTCGCGGCGTTGATGGACGGGGCGCGGCAGGGACTGGCGCGGCTTCTTGCCGCCTTTCTCGATGAGGGCACCGCCTTCCATCCCATCCCGCGTCCGCAGCTCGCAGCCCATTTCAACCCGTACGATCATCTCGCCCGCATCGCGGAGTGGCGGGGCAACGAAATGGCGGAGGACTCCGGGTGAAGGAGCTGCTGCGGCCGACCGCGGCCCAGCGCCGGGCGGCCGATCCGGCCATCTCGGCATGGGTCACGGCCAATGCGGGCACCGGCAAGACCCATGTGCTGTCGGACCGCGTCGTCCGTCTCATGCTCGCAGGAGCACGCCCCGAGGGCATCCTCTGTCTCACCTTCACCAGGGCGGCGGCGGTGCAGATGGCCGAACGCATCGAGGAACGCCTCGCGCGCTGGGCGATCGCGCCGGAGGAGGTGCTGCGCGCGGAGCTCGAGGGGCTCCTCGGGGAGATGCCGGATGCGGAGACGCTCCTTCGCGCCCGCAGCCTGTTCGCACGTCTCCTCGAGCTGCCCGAGGGCCTGTGGATCCAGACCATCCACGCCTTCTGCGGCGCCCTTCTGCGGCGCTTTCCCCTCGAGGCGGGGGTGCCGCCACATTTCGAGGCCATCGACGAACGCACCGCGCGCGAGCTCTTCGCCGAGGCGCGCCATCAGGTCATCGAACGTCACGCGCAGGACGGCGAGATCGCCCGTGCGCTCGAGGTCCTCGCACTGACCGGCAGCGATCGCACCCTGTTCGAAGCGCTCGACTCCCTCCTCGGCCAGCGCATCCGGCTTGCCGAGCTCGAGCGCCGTCACGGCGGTGTCGACGGGGTGATCGCCGCGGTGGCCCGGGCGCTCGGCATCTCGGCCCAGGACGACGAGGACAGCCTGTGGCGGGCGGTCGAGTCGGAGCCCGGCTTCGCGATCGAGAGGCTCAAGCAGCTCGAGGCCGCACTTCTGGGGGGCAATGCCACCCAGCGCCGGCTGGCGGAGGTTGTCGCGCGGTGGATCGCGGCCGATGCCGCCCAAAGGCGCGCCCTCCGCGGCGCGCTCCTGGAGGCGCTGGTGACGCGCGAAGGCACCATGCGAAAGGCGCTCCTCGGCGGCAGGCTCGAAGCGCGCGCGCCCGAGGCCGCGAAGGCCCTCTGCGATCTTGCCGAAGCCGCCTGCCAGCTGCACGATCGGCTGCGCGCGGTCCGCTCCCTGCGGCGCCTGGCGGCGCTCCTTCGCGTCGGCTATGCGGTGCTTCGGCGCTACGACGAGCTGCGGGCGCTTAGGGCTGCGCTCGACTACGACGACCTCATCGCCTACACGCGCAGGCTTCTCGCCGATCCGGCGCAGGTCGCCTGGGTGCTCTACAAGCTCGATGCGCGCATCGAGCACATCCTCGTGGACGAGGCCCAGGACACGAGCCCCGAACAATGGGAAATCGTCGAGCGGCTGCTCGACGAGTTCTTCGCCGGAGCGGGTGCGCACGACCGCCCGCGCACCTTCTTCGCGGTCGGCGACGAGAAGCAGAGCATCTACAGCTTTCAGGGCGCGGATCTCGCGAACTATCGGCGCGTGAAGGAGAAGCTGTTCGCGCGCGCGCGGGCCTGCGGGCATCCGCTCGAGGCGATCCCGCTTGAGCTCTCCTTTCGTTCCACCGAAGCCGTGCTCGATTTCGTCGACCGGCTGCTCGAGCTTCAGGAAGCGCGCGAAGGCGTCGTGCCCGCCGGAGAGCGGGTGCGCCATCTCGCCCATCGCCGCGGCGTGGCGGGTGCGGTCGAGGTCTGGCCGCTGCTCGAGCTCGAGGAGGAGGAGCCGGATCCCCCCTGGCCGCTTCCGGACCGACCGCGCCCGCTGCGCGATCCCGAGGCCGTGCTCGCCAAGCGCCTCGCCCGCCGCATCCGCCACTGGCTCGAGCGGGGCGAGATGCTCGAAGGTCGCGGGCGGCCGATGCGCCCCGGCGACATCATGATCCTCGTGCAGCGCCGGGGGACGCTCCAGGAGCTGCTCGTGCGGGCGCTCAAGACCGCCGGCGTGCCGGTGGCGGGTGTCGACCGCATGCGTCTTGCCGACCATCTCGCCGTGCGCGACCTGCTCGCCCTCGGCCGTGCCGTCCTTCTGCCCGAGGACGACTACACCTTCGCCTGTCTGCTCAAGAGCCCGCTCCTGGATTTCGGCGAAGAGGAGCTGTTCGCCCTCGCCCACGGGCGCGGGGCGCAGCACATCTTCGAGCGGCTGCGGGAACGCGCGGAGCGGGGCGAGGAGCCCTTCGTCGAGGCCTGGGACCGTTTCGCCGCCTGGCGCAGGCGGGCCGACTGGATGCCTCCTTTCGAGTTCTTCACCTGGGTGCTCGGGCCCGATGGCGGGCGCAGGCGACTGCTGCGGCGGCTCGGGCCCGACGCCGCGGAGGCGATCGAAGCCTTCCTGGCCCAGACCCTCGCCTATGAAGAGGGCCATCCGGCGACACTCGAAGGCTTCCTCCACTGGTTCGGCATGGCGGCGCAGGAGCTCGTGCGCGACCCCGAACGCGGCGGGGATGCGGTGCGCGTCGTCACCGTGCATGGCGCCAAGGGCCTCGAAGCACCGGTCGTCATTCTCGCGGATGCCGGCCCCCACCGCAGCCCGCGCAGGGGCGTGCTCGTGTGGGGCGAGCGGGAGGGGGAAGCCATTCCCTTCTGGCGCGGCGCCGAGAGCGAGCGGCCCAGGGCGGTGGCCGCAGCCGTGGCGGCGGAGAAGCGGCGCGAGCTGGAAGAAAACCGGCGGCTGCTCTACGTCGCGGCCACGCGCGCGGAGGACCGGCTCTACATCGTCGGCTGCAGAGGCAGGGGAGGGGGCAGCGACAGGAAGGCGGGCGACAACCCGCCCCCCGAATGCTGGCACGAATTCGCGCGGCGCGTACTCGATGCGGCGCCCGGAACGGAGCGCACAGCCGCGGCGGAGACGGCGCGCGTGCTCGGGCGCGAGTTTGCGGGCGAGATCCTTGCCTATCGGCGCGGCCAACCGGCCGAAGCGGAGGCGGCTCCGGCACCCGAGGCGCCACCGCCCGCTCTTCCGTCCTGGGCGTCGCGCCCGCCCGGGCCGGAAACCGAGGCCGCCGAAGCGGGCCCGGACGAGGAGACGGAGGAGGAGGTCGCCGTCGCTTCGGAGAGGAGCCGCGCAGAGGAAGAGCGGCTCATGCGCGGCCGGATGATGCACCGGCTGCTGCAGCTCCTGCCCGAGATCGCGCCCGAAAGGCGCGGGACGGTCGCCGAAATGCTGCTCGCGCGGGAGGCGCCGGAGCTCGCCGGGCGGGCGCGCGAGCTCTGCGCCGAAGCCGAGAAGGTGCTCGCCCTTCCCGAACTGCGACCCTTCTTCGGGGCCTCCGCATATGCGGAGCAGACGCTCGCGGGCCGGGTGGAGGGCGAGCTGCTGATCGGCCGCGTCGATCGCTTCGCGGTCGATGCGGAGACGATCTGGCTTCTGGACTACAAGAGCGAGGATCCGCCGCCGCGCCGGTTGCCCGAAGCCTATCTGCATCAGCTCGCCGCCTATGGGGCGGTGTTGCGCGCGCTCTACCCGGGGAGAAAGCTGCGGGCGGCCATCGTCTGGACGGCGATCCCCCGCGTCGAGTGGGTCGATCTCGCGTTCTGAGACGGAAGTCGCGGACGTCCGCGCGGCGGCGGGCGGCGCTCAGTCCGGCGGTCCCCAGCCGCCGCCCGCCGGCGTCTGGATGACGAAGACGTCGCCCGGGTTCACGGTCGTCCGCGTACAGCCGGGGAGTTTCTCGATCCGCCCGTCGCGCCGCTCGACCCACTGGTCGCCGCAGCGGCCCGGCTCGCCACCCTCGAGACCGAAGGGGCACACCCGACGGCGGTTGGAGAGCAGGGCCGCCTCCATGGTTTCGAGAAAGCGGATCTTGCGAATGGTGCCGTCTCCGCCGCGATGGCGGCCGCGCCCCCCGGAGCCGCGATGGATCGCGTGGCTGACCACCATGACGGGATAGCGCCATTCCAGCACCTCGGGATCGGTGAGGCGCGAGTTCGTCATATGGGTGTGGACGGCAGCGGTGCCGTCGAAATCGGGTCCCGCACCGCTGCCACCGCATATCGTCTCGTAGTACTGATGTTCGGCATTGCCGAAGGTGAAATTGTTCATCGTCCCCTGGGCCGCGGCCATCGCCCGCAAGGCACCGAAGAGGGTGTCGGTGGCCCACTGCGAGGTCTCCACATTGCCCGCGCAGACGGCGGCGGGATAGCGGCAGTTGAGGATCGATCCCTCGGGAATGACGAGCTCGATGGGGATGAGACAGCCGTCGTTGAGGGGGATGTCCGCATCCACGAGGGTGCGGAAGACATAGAGCACCACCGCCCGGGTGACCGCGGCCGGACAGTTGAAGTTCCAGGGCTGCTGCGCGCTCGTGCCCGAGAAGTCGACCCGGCAGCTGCGGCGCGCGCGATCGACGGTGACCGCAACCCTGATCTCCGGTCCGAGGTCGTGGGCATAGGTGAAGGAGCCGCTCTCCAGGCGGTCGATGACGCGTCTCACGGACTCCTCGGCATTGTCCATGACATGCCGCATGTAGGCGTGGACCACTTCGAGGCCGAAGCGCTCGACCATCGCGAGGAGCTCGAGCGCCCCCTTCTGACAGGCCGCGACCTGGGCCTGGAGGTCGGCGACGTTCTGGTCCGGATTGCGGCAGGGCCAGGGGCCCGAGGCGAGCAGCGCGCGCAGCGCGTCCTCGCGGAACACGCCGTGCTCGACGAGGAGGAAGTCGTCGATGAGCACGCCCTCTTCCTCGATATGCGTCGAATCCGGCGGCATCGAGCCCGGCGTGGTGCCGCCGACATCGGCGTGATGGGCGCGCGAGGCGGTGAAGAACAGGAGCTCACCCGCGCCGGAGAAGACGGGCATGATCACCGTGACGTCGGGAAGATGGGTGCCGCCGTTGTAGGGATTGTTGAGGCAGTAGACGTCCCCCGGCTTCATCGCGCCGCTGCGCGAGCGGATCACGGTGCGCACCGATTCGCCCATGGAGCCGAGATGGACGGGCATGTGGGGCGCATTGGCGACGAGACGTCCCTCGGGGTCGAAGATCGCGCAGGAGAAGTCGAGGCGTTCCTTGACGTTGACCGAATAGGCGGTGTTGCGGAGAACGACGCCCATCTGCTCGGCGATCGTCATGTAGAGATTGTTGAAGATCTCGAGCATGATGGGATCGCAGGAGGTGCCGACGGCAACGCGCCGGGGCAGGGGCTCGATCCGCTCGAGCAGAAGGTGATTCCGGCTCGTGACCTCGAGGCGCCAGCCGGGTTCGACGACCACCGTGGTCGTGGGATCGACGACGATCGCCGGGCCCCGGACCGCATCCCCCGGGCGCAGATCGGCGCGGCGATAGACCGGCGCCTCGAACCACGACGGCGCTTCATGGGGGGCGCGGCTCGTGAACATGCGGGTGCGTGTCGCCGGGCGCAGGGGATCGTCGGCGCCATGCGGCGCGAGCGGCAGCTCGGGTTCCCGGACCTCCTCCATGGCGCCGATACCCTCCACGGTCACCGCCTCGACCACGAGCTCCCGTCCCTCGACGATGAAGCCGAAGCGGGCGCGATGCTCGGCTTCGAAGGCGCGCCGCATCTCCGCCGTCGAACCTGCCGCCACCTCGAGCGGGGCATCCGTGCCTCGATAGCGGAGGTGGATGCGGGCCTCGCTGCGGATGCGCTGATCCGGCACGTTCTGGGCGCGGAGCTCCGCCCGCACGCGGCGTTCGAGCTCCGCGATCGCGGCTTCGAGCTCGGGTGCGAGATCGTCATCGAGCAGCCTCTCCACCGCCTTCTGGGCGAGGGTGCGCACGTCCGCGAGGCCGATGCCGTAGGCGGAGAGCACCGAAGCATAGGGATGGATCATGACGCGGCGGATCTCGAGCAGATCGGCCACCTGGCAGGCGTGCTGGGCACCGGCACCGCCGAAGCAGACGAGGGTGTAATCGCTCACGTCGATGCCGCGCTGGATGGTGATCTTCTTGATCGCATGGGCCATGTTGTCGTTGGCGATGGCGAGGCAGCCCTGGGCGATCTCCTCCGGCCGGCGCGTCACCCCGGTGCTGCGGCGGACCTCCTCGGCGAGTTCCGCGAAGCGGCGCTTTACGATCTCCGCATCGAGCGGTTCGTCGGCCCCGGGGCCGAACACCCTGGGGAAGAATTCGGGCAGCAGCTTGCCGACCATGAGATTGGCGTCGGTGACCGCGAGCGGGCCGCCGCGGCGATAGCAGGCCGGGCCGGGATTGGCGCCGGCGCTCTCGGGGCCCACCCGGAAGCGCGCGCCGTCGAAGGTGATGATCGAGCCGCCGCCTGCCGCCACCGTGTGAATCTTCATCATCGGCGCACGCATGCGTACCCCGGCGACCTCGGTCTCGAACGCACGCTCGTATTCACCGGCGTAATGCGAGACGTCGGTGGAAGTGCCTCCCATGTCGAAGCCGATGATGCGGTCGAAACCCGCGATGCGGGCGGTCTTCACCGCCCCCACCACGCCCCCCGCCGGACCCGAGAGGATGGCGTCCTTGCCCTTGAAGCGATGGGCATCGACGAGGCCGCCGTTGGACTGCATGAACATCAGACGCACGCCCTCGAGATGGCGGGCGACGCTTTCCACATAGGCGCGCAGGATCGGCGAGAGATAGGCGTCGACGACCGTGGTATCGCCGCGCCCGACGACCTTGATGAGCGGGCTCGCCTCGTGGCTCAGGGAGATCTGCGTGAAGCCGACGGCGCGCGCGATCTCGCCCACCCGCCGTTCGTGTGCGGGAAAGCGGTAGCCATGCAGGAGGACCACCGCTACGGCGCGAAATCCCCGCGCATGGGCCTCCTCCAGCACGCGCCGCGTCTGTTCCTCGTCGAGCGGCGTCCAGATGCGGCCATCGGCCATGACGCGCTCGCGGATTTCCACCACTTCGGCGTAGACCTGCTCGGGCAGGCGGATGTGGCGGGCGAAGATGTCGGGCCGGTTCTGGTAGCCGATGCGCAGACAGTCGCGGAAACCCTCGGTGATCGCGAGCAGCGTGGGAACGCCCTTGCGCTCGAGGAGGGCGTTCGTGGCCACCGTGGTGCCCATCTTGACCGCCTCGATCTGCGCGAGCGGCAGCGGCTCCTCCTGCCCGAGGCCGAGGATGTCGCGGATCCCCTGGATGGCCGCGTCCTCGTACTGCTCCGGGTTTTCGGAGAGGAGCTTGTGGATCCTGATGCTGCCGTCGGGTGCGCGCGCCACCACATCGGTGAAGGTGCCGCCGCGGTCGATCCAGAACTGCCAGCCGCCTGCCATCTCCTGCTCCATCGCCCCGGTCGCGGGATGCCGCCCCTATAGAGGACGTCGCCGCCGGCGTCACCGCGACCACCTCGCCTCACCGGAGGCGAGCCGCCGCGATCTTCCCGCCCGCGGCCCGGCGAGCCTTGGCAAGAGCGGGTGTTCGCGGCATGCTCGCCGCGTTCGGTGTCGCGGTCGCCGGGGCTGAGAAAGCGCAGGGGAGGAGGCGATGCTGCTGGCAGCGATACTGCGGCGATTCATCCGCGAGGGACGTCTGCGTCTCGTCGATGCGCGCGGCGGCCGCCATGAATTCTTCGGCCGCGGCGGGCCGTCGGTTGCCGTGCGCATCACGGACCGGGGGCTGGAGCGGCGCCTTCTCCTCAACCCCGATCTCGCCCTCGGCGAGGGCTACATGGACGGTCACCTGGTGATCGAGGAAGGCTCCCTCTACGAGCTCCTCGATCTCCTGGGACGCAACTACGCTCATGCGCGGCGCGGCCTCCTCGCACCGCTCGCCCGCCTCGAACGCGTCTTCCGGCGTCTTCACCAGTACAATCCGGGCGACCGCGCGCGGCGCAACGTCGCCCACCATTACGACCTCTCGGGCGAGCTGTACCGCCTGTTTCTCGATTCCGACCGCCAGTACTCCTGCGCCTATTTCGAGCAGCCGGACATGGATCTCGAACAGGCCCAGGAAGCCAAGAAGCGTCATCTCGCGGCCAAGCTGCTGCTGCGCCCGGGCATGCGGGTGCTCGACATCGGCAGCGGCTGGGGCGGGCTCGCACTGTATCTCGCGCGCAATTTCGAGGTCGAGGTGACGGGCCTCACGCTGTCGGTGGAACAGCTCGAAGAAGCACGGGCCCGGGCGCGGCGCGAGGGGCTCGCCGATCGGGTGCGTTTTCTGCTCGAGGACTACCGCGAGCACCGCGGCTGCTACGACCGCATCGTGTCGGTGGGGATGTTCGAGCACGTCGGCATCAACCATTATCGCAGCTTCTTCGCCAAGCTCGCGGAACTGCTCACAGCCGACGGGGTGGCGCTGCTCCATTCCATCGGCCGCATGGCGGGGCCCGGCTCGACGAGCCCCTGGATACGCAGGTACATCTTCCCCGGCGGCTACATCCCGGCGCTGTCGGAGGTGCTGCCGGTCGTCGAGAGCCTCGGATTGTGGGCCTGCGATCTCGAGATTCTGCGGCTGCACTACGCCGAGACCCTGCGCCGCTGGCGGGAGCGCTTCCTGGCCAACCGGGAGCGGGTGCGGGAGCTCTACGACGAGCGCTTCTGCCGCATGTGGGAGTATTACCTGGTGGCGAGCGAGATCTTCTTCCGCAGGCTCGACGGCATGGTGTTCCAGCTTCAGCTCGCCAAGGAGCGCGACGTGGTGCCGCTCACCCGCGACTACATCCACGAGGCGGAGCGAGAGCTGCGCCTTCCCGCCCTGCATGCCGCCGAGTGAAGCGCGGGCGGAGCCCGTTCCCCTCGCCTGCAGCCGCTTCGGCAGCGGCCCGGCGCTCGTCTTCCTGCACGGCCTCTTCGGCTCGGGGCGCAACTGGCGCGGCTTCGCCCGGGCGTTCCAGGACCGCTTCACCTGCCTCCTCCCGGATCTGCGCGCCCACGGTGCATCGCCGGCCGTCGCACCCGTGGACTATGAAGCCATGGCCGCCGATGTCCTCGCGCTGCTGGACCGGGAGGGATTCCGCCGCGCATCGCTCATCGGCCACAGCATGGGCGGCAAGGTGGCGATGGTGGTCGCCCTCACCGCCGCGGAGCGGGTGGAACGCCTTGCGGTTCTCGACATCGCGCCCGTGAAGTACGCGCATCGCCATGAAGCGCTGTTCGCAGCATTGCGCGCGCTCGATCTCACATCCATACGCCGGCGCGCGGATGCGGACCGGATGCTCGCGGCGAGCATCGCCGATCCCGGTCTGCGCGGCTTTCTCCTCAAGAACCTGGTGCTGGAGGAAGGGCGCGCCCGCTGGCGGATCGATCTCGCGCTCCTGCAGCGCGCCATGCCGGTGCTCGCCGGCTTTCCCGATTCCCTGTGTGCGCGGCGTTTCGAGGGGCCGGCGCTGTTCCTTGGCGGCACCCGCTCGGACTATCTGCGCGAAGAGCATGTCGCGAAGATATACCGGCTGTTCCCCGCAGCGCGGATCGCGCGCGTGGCCGGGGCGGGCCACTGGCTTCACGTCGAAAGGCCGGCCCAGGTTCTCGCTCTGCTCGAGGCGTTCGTGGCGCAGTGAGCCTTCCGCCCGGCGGAAGGAAACGGGGGAGCCCCGGAGGCTCCCCCGAGCGGATCGCCGTGTGCGGCGGGTTCAGCCGCCGATGCCCTCGGGCATGGGCTTGCCGTCGGCCCAGGCCTGCAGCAGGGTCTCGTAGGGAACCGTGACGCCCTGCGGCTTTTCGTTGTCGAGCTTGGCCTTGGGCGCACCCGGCTTCTTGAGCCACTCTTCGGGATCGCTCTCCGGATTGAGCTTCGGCCCGCATTCGCCCTGCACGCCGGCCCGCTCCAGACGCGCCATGACGCGATCCATCTCGCGGGCGAGATTGTCCATGGCCGTCTCGGGTGTGACCTCGCCGGCCACCGCTTCGCCGATGTTCTGCCACCACAGCTGGGCAAGCTTGGGATAGTCGGGGACGTTGACGCCCGACGGCGTCCACATGACCCGCGCCGGGCTGCGGTAGAACTCCACCAGACCGCCCAGCATGGGCGCCCGCTCGGTGAACGACCGGTGGTTGATGTCGCTGTCGCGGATGATCGTGAGCCCGACGTGGCTCTTCTTCAGCGAGACGGTCTTGCAGACGCAGAACTGGCCATAGAGCCAGGCCGCCTGACGCCGCTTCACCGGCGTCTGGTTGAAGAGCGTCCAGGAGCCGCAGTCCTGGTAGCCGAGCTTCATCCCCGGTTCCCAGTACGGTCCGTGCGGCGAGGGCGCCATGCGCCAGAGCGGCCGCCCCTCCTCGTCGACGGTGTTGTTGCCCTCGCTTCTGGGCTTGACCATCGAGGCGGTGAACGCCGTGTACCAGAAGATCTGCTGCGCCACGTTGCCCTGGGCGAGGCTCGGCAGCGACTGGTAGAAGTCCATGCCCAGCGCGCCGGGCGGTGCATACTTCCGCAGCCACTCCATGTACTTGCGGAGCGCGTACTTGGCCGCCGGTCCGTTCGCGGCACCGCCACGCGAGACGCTGGCGCCGACGGGGTTGCAGCCCTCCATGCGGATGCCCCACTCGTCCACCGGGCGACCGTTGGGAAGCCCCTTGTCGCCGGCGCCGGCCATCGACAGCCAGGCGTCCGTGAACCGCCAGCCGAGGTCGGGTGCCTTCTTGCCGTAGTCCATGTGGCCGAACACGGCGCGGCCGTCGATCTCACCGATGTCGTAGGTGAAGAACTCGGCGATGTCCTCATAGGCCGACCAGTTCACCGGCACCCCGAGCTCGTAGCCGTACTTGGCCTTGAACTTCGCCTTGAAGTCGGGGCGATTGAACCAGTCGTAGCGGAACCAGTAGAGGTTCGCGAACTGCTGATCGGGGAGCTGGTACAGCTTGCCGTCGATGCCGGTCGTGAACTCCTTGCCGATGAAATCGTCGATGTCGAGCGTGGGCAGGGTGAAGTCCTTGCCGTCTCCCGCCATCCAGTCGGTGAGATTGACACAGTACGGATAGCGGATGTGGGTACCGATGAGGTCGCTGTCGTTCACGTAGGCGTCGTAGATGTTCTCGCCCGACTGCCACTGCGTCTGCAGTTTCTCGATGACGTCGCCCTCCTGGATGAGGTCGTGCGTCACCTTGATGCCCGTGATTTCCTCGAAGGCCTTGGCGAGGACCTTCGACTCATATTCGTGCGTGGGGATGGTCTCGGAGACGACCTTGATCTCCATGCCGCGGAGCGGCTCGGCCGCCTTGTTGAACCACATCATCTCCGCGAGCTGTTCCTCGAGCGAGAGCGTCGAGGGCTGAAATTCCTCCTTCACCCATCGTTCGGCGGCGTCCATGCCCTGGGCCCAGAGGTTGCCCGGCCGGGCGAAGAGCATGCCGACGGCGCTTCCGACCAGGAGCTGGTTCACGGTCCTTCTGTGGAGCTTCATTATCGTTCTCCCGTTGCTGCCTCCCCGAGGATCTCCCGTGGCGCTCGGCCTGGTCCCGGAGCGTGGAGGCGGGCGCTCCGGAAGGGAGTTCCCGCGGCTAGGCCCAGCGCATCACGGCGCCGCCCCACAGCAGGGCCAAGAGCGACCCGTACCAGAGAGGCAGATCGGTGAGACCGAGCCATGCCAGATGGATGTAAGCCGCGGAGAGCAGGCTGATGAACAGCCGATCGCCGCGGCTGGTTGCGATCGGCAGCCATCCCCGGCGCTCGACCGAGGGCCGGAGGAGCTCGAGGATGGTCATGAACAGGAGCAGGGCCGCGATGGATGCGAAGAAGATCGCGGTGGGCAGCGTCCAGGCCATCCATTCGAATGCGGACATGGATCCTGCTCCATCTAGACGCGGCCGAGGGCGAAGCCCTTGGCGATGTAATTGCGTACGAACCAGATCACGAGGGCGCCGGGGAGGATGGTCAGCACGCCGGCGGCGGCGAGCAGCCCCCAGTCGAGGCCGGTGGCGCTCACGGTGCGGGTCATGACGGCGGCGATGGGCTTGGCGTCGGTGGTGGTGAGCGTGCGCGCCATGAGCAGCTCGACCCAGGAGAACATGAAGCAGAAGAAGGCGGTCACACCCACGCCCGTGCGGATGAGGGGCAGGAAGATGCGCAGGAAGAAGCGCGGGAAGCTGTAGCCGTCGATGTAGGCGGTCTCGTCGATCTCGCGCGGGACCCCGGACATGAAGCCCTCGAGGATCCAGACGGCGAGCGGGATGTTGAAGAGGGTGTGGGCGAGGGCCACGGCGATGTGGGTGTCGATGAGCCCCAGGGTCTGGTAGAGCTGGAAGAAGGGCAGGGCGAATACGGCGGGCGGCGCCATGCGGTTGGTGAGCAGCCAGAAGAAGACGTGCTTGTCGCCGATGAAGCGGTAGCGGGAGAAGGCGTAGGCCGCGGGCAGGGCGATCGTGACCGACAGCACGGTGTTCATGGTCACGTAGGTCATCGAATTGATGTAGCCCGAATACCAGGCGGGATCGGTGAAGATCTTGAGGTAGTTGGCGAAGGTAGGCCGCTCCGGGAAGAGCGCGAAGTTGGCGAGAATGTCCGCATTGGTGCGGAGCGACATGTTCAGCATCCAGTAGATCGGAAGCATGAGAAGCAGGATGTAGAGAGTGAGTCCGAAGGCCGCGGCCGCCCGCTTCATCCCTTCGCCCTCCGGCCGACATGCTGCAGCACCTGGTAGAAGAGCCAGCTGAACAGCAGCACGATGAGAAAGTAGATGATGGAAAAGGCGGCCGCGGGTCCGAGGTCGAACTGGCCGAGGGCCACCTTCACGAGGTAGATGGAAAGAAAGGTCGTCGAATTTCCGGGCCCCCCACCGGTGAGCACGAAGGGCTCGGCATAGATCAGGAAGCTGTCCATGAAGCGGAGCAGGATCGCGATGGTCAGCACGCCCCTCATCTTCGGCAGCTGGATGTAGCGGAACACCTGCCACGCCCGCGCACCGTCGATGGCCGCGGCCTGGTAGTAGACCTCGGGAATGGCGCGCAGCCCCGCATAGGCGAGCAGCGCCACGAGCGGCGTCCAGTGCCAGACCTCCATGAGCACCAGGGTGATCCAGGCATCGAGGGGTGCCGCCGTGTGATCGAAGGCGATGCCCATGCGGTTCAGCGCATGGCCCATGAGGCCGATGTCGGGGCGGGTGAAGATGATCCAGATGGTGCCGATCACGTTCCAGGGAATGAGCAGCGGCAGGGCCAGCAGGACGAGCAGCAGCGAGGCCTTCCAGCCGCGCCGCGGCATGGCGAGCGCGATGAGGACGCCGAGCGGGATCTCGATCAGCAGCACGAGGCCCGAAAACAGGAACTGACGCCACAGGGCCTCGTGCAGACGCTTGTCCTGCAGCACCTCCTCATACCATTCGGTGCCCACCCAGTAGCGCTGGCCCGGGCCGAAGATGTCCTGCACCGAATAGTTCACCACCGCCATCAGCGGCATGATGGCGTTGAAGGCCACCATGACGACGACGGGGATCACGAACAGCCAGGCCGCGTTGTTCTCCGTCTTTTCCACCGCTTCCCCCTAGGCGATGAGCGCGCCGTCGGCACCATAAAGGCACAGCCATTCGCGCGGAAAACGGATGCGCAGGCCGGAGGCGGGGATCTCCCGTCGTTCCGGCAGCTTGGCGACGACGCGATGGGGTCCGAGGGCGAGGCGCAGCAGCCGGAAGCTGCCGAGCTCCTCGACCTCCTCGAGCCGCGCCGGCAGTCCTTCCCCATCCGCAGGACCGATTTCGACGAATTCGGGACGGATGCCGAGTTCGAGACACCCGCCGGCGGGGGCGGCGCGCCACTCTCCGCCGTCGAAGGAGAGGCGCAGCTCGGTGCCCTCGAGGACCAGGGCCCCGTCCTCGAGATGACAGGGCAGGAGGTTCATGCCGGGAGAGCCGATAAAATAGCCGACGAAGCGGTGTCGCGGCCGCTCGAACAGTTCCTGCGGGGTTCCGATCTGGAGGATCTCCCCGTCGTGCATGACGATGACGATGTCCGCGAAGGTGAGCGCCTCGTTCTGATCGTGGGTCACGTAGACGAGCGTGTGCGCGTAACGGGCGTGGACCTCCTTGAGCTTGCGCCGCAGCCGCCACTTGAGCTGAGGATCCACGACCGTGAGAGGCTCGTCGAAGAGGATGGCCGCGACGTCCTCGCGCACGAGACCGCGTCCGAGGGAGATCTTCTGCTTCTGATCGGCGGTGAGCTCGGCCGCCCGCCGGCCGAGGATGCCATCGAGCTCGAGCATGCGCGCGACCTCGCCCACGCGCCGCTCCACGACGCTGCGCCCGAGCCCGCGGTTGCGCAGTGGAAAGGCGAGGTTCTCGGCCACGGTCATGGTGTCGTACACGACCGGGAACTGGAACACCTGGGCGATGTTGCGCCGTGCGGGGGGAAGCGCCGTGACGTCCACCCCGTCGTAGAGGACGCGGCCGCGGGTGGGCTGCAGGAGGCCGGAGATGATGTTGAGCATCGTCGTCTTGCCGCAGCCCGAGGGGCCGAGCAGGGCGTAGGCGCGGCCGTTTTCGAAGGCGAAATCCAGCGCCTTCACCGCCCAGTCGTCGCGCTCCCGCGGGTCGGGATGGTAGCTGTGGGCGACGTGGTCGAGGCGGATCTCGGCCATCAGGCGCGCTCCAGGCTCCGGGCCGTGACCGCTTGCGGCGCGGCGGCGAGCGCGCCCTCGCCGTCGAAGGCGTAGAGGGCTTCCGGGTCGAAATGGACCGTGAGCCGCTGACCGAGGCGGTAGTGATGGACGCCCTCGAGCTGCACCACCCATTCCGCGCCCTGCAGCCGGATGTGGAGGAAGGTCTCGGATCCCGAGACTTCGGCGAGAAGGACTTCGCCCGGGACCGCGATATCGCGGGGCGAAGCGGGAGCCATCGCGAGCTGGGTCGCGCGCAGGCCCAGGGTGTAGGGCCCCGGCGGCAGCTGCGCGAGCGTTCTGCCGAGCGGCAGACGCAGCCCCTCATCGGTCTCGGCCGTACCCTCGCGGATCCGCACCGGCAGCAGGTTCATGGGCGGATCGGAGAAGATCCGCGCAACGCGCACCGAGGCCGGATGCCGGTACACCTCCCGGGCCGGGCCCGTCTGCAGCAGCCGGCCCTCGTCGAGCACGGCGACCTCGCCGCCCATCAGGAGCGCCTCGAGCGGCTCGGTGGTCGCATATACGACGCAGGTCTCGTCGCGCCGGAAGAGCCCCCGCAGCTCGACCCGGAGCTCCTCGCGCAGCTTGTAGTCGAGATTGACGAGCGGCTCGTCGAGCAGGAGCAGCTGCGCCTGCTTGACCAGGGCCCGGGCGATGGCGAGACGCTGCTGCTGACCGCCGGACAGCTCACCCGGAAGACGCTCGAGAAACGGCAGAATGCGGAGCATCCGCGCCGCCTCCCGTACCCGCGCGTCGATCTCGCTCCGGGACAGGCCGCGCACCCGCAGCGGCGAGGCGATGTTCTCGTAGGCGCTCAGGTTCGGGTAGTTGATGAACTCCTGATAGACCATCGCCACATCCCGCCTGCGCACGGGAACGCCGGTCACGTCGCGGCCGTTCTCCAACAGGCGACCCGAGCTCGGGCGCACGAGCCCGGCCATGATGCGCAGGAGCGTGGTCTTGCCGGCCAGCGTCGGGCCGAGGAGGACGTGAATGCGGCCGGGCTCGAGGGTGAGGTCGAGGGGATGGAGATGAACTTCCCCTCCCACCTCGCGCGTCACCGATTCGAGACGAAGACCCATGGTTCTCCTCAAGACGCCTCGACCGCGGCCTGTTCCCGGATCCAGCGCTCGAGCGCTTCCATCGACCGCGGGTCGAGGCGCAGCCCCAGCTTGCTTCGCCGCCACAGCACATCCTCGGCGGTGCGCGCCCACTCCCGCCGCAGAAGCCAGCTCACCTCGCGCGCATGCAGCCCGGCACCGAAGTGGCGGCCCAGATCCTGCGGCCCGCGGGCGCCCTCGAGCAGCTCGTGCAACCGGGTGCCATAGGCGCGTGCGAGGCGCAATCGCAGCTCCGGAGCCATCCATCCGTAGGGCTTTTCGAGGCCGGCGAGGAAGGTGTCGAAATCGGCATCCGGCATGTCCCCGCCGGGAAGGGGCGCGCGCGCGGTCCAGGAGCCGGCAGCACCTGGCAGGAAGGCGCGAAGCCGGGTGAGCGCATGTTCGGCGAGGACCCGGTAGGTCGTGATCTTGCCGCCGAAAATGGAGAGGATGGGGGCCTGGCCCTGGCCGGCGTCGATGTCGAAGACGTAGTCGCGGGTGACTGCCGAGGGATCGCGGCTGCGGTCGTCGTAGAGGGGGCGGACGCCGGCGTAGGACCAGAGAATGTCCCGCTCCTTGGGCGGATGCGCGAAATAGCGGGCGACGGCGCGCAGCAGATAGTCGACTTCCTCGGACGAGATCGCGACCCGGGCGGGATCGCCGGAGAAGGGGATGTCCGTGGTGCCGACGAGCGAATAGTCGTTCTCGAACGGGATCACGAACACCACGCGTCCGTCGTCGTTCTGCAGCAGATAGGCGTGGTCGCCCTCATAGAGCCGCGGCAGCACGAGGTGCGAACCCTTGACGAGCCGTACGCGGCTTCGGCTGTCGATGTGAAGGCGATGCTGGAGCAGTTCGGAGACCCACGGCCCCGCCGCGTTGACGAGCACACGCGCCCACACCTGCGTGCGTTCGCCGCGCTCGCGATCCTCGAGTTCGGCGCGCCAGCCCGCGGCTTCCCGGACCGCGCCGACGAGCCGGGTGCGGGTGCGGACCACGGCGCCGCGTTCCGCGGCATCCACGGCGTTGGTGACGACCAGCCGGGAGTCGTCGACGAGGCAGTCGCTGTACAGGAAACCGACGCTGAAGCGATGGTGGAGGGGCGCGCCCCAGGGGTTCGCTTTCGAAAGCGAAACCTGCCTCGAACCCGGCAGTCGCTCCCGCCCTCCGAGATGATCATAGAGAAAGAGGCCGATGCGGATCATCCAGGCGGGCCGCATCTCCGGGCTGTGCGGCAGGACGAAGCGCAGCGGACGTACGAGGTGAGGGGCGAGCCTGAGCAGGACCTCACGTTCCGCGAGAGCCTCGCGCACGAGACGGAAGGCGAACTGCTCGAGATAGCGCAGCCCGCCGTGGACGAGCTTGGAGGAGGCGCTGGAGGTGTGCTGGGCGAGATCGTCCTGTTCGACGAGCAGCACCGAAAGACCGCGTCCCGCGGCGTCGCGGGCGATGCCGACGCCGTTGATGCCGCCACCTGTGATGAGGAGATCGAATGCCTCGTCCGACGGATCCACCTCTGCCTCCCCGTGGCCACGGCGACGCGGCCGGCCACAGAGGCTAACCCGCGGTGGGACGGTTCGCAAGCGCAAATTCAGGCGCGTTTCCGATCGAGCGCGCTGGCCGTGACATAGAGGTCCGTTTCGGATTCGCGCAGGATCTCCAGCAGCGGCTCCGGCGGCGGCGCGTCGGTGAACAGGGCGTCGACATCCGCCACATGGCCGAGCCGGGCGAGGGCGCTGCGGCCGAACTTGGAATGATCGGCGACGAGGAACACGGTGCGCGCGTTCTTGATGATCGTCTGGGCGACGCGCACCTCGCGGTAGTCGAAGTCGAGCAGGGTGCCGTCGAGGTCGATGCCCGAGATGCCGATGATGGCGAAGTCCACCTTGAACTGGTTGACGAAGTCGATGGTCGCCTCGCCGACGATGCCGCGGTCGCGGCTGCGCACCACGCCGCCCGCGACGATGACCTGGAAATCCTCCTTGCCGGCCATGAGCGCGGCCACGTTGAGATTGTTCGTGATCACCGCGAGGCCGCGGTGTTCCATCAGCGCCCGCGCCACCTCCTCGGTGGTGGTGCCGATGTTGATGATCAGCGAGGAATGATCGGGGATGTGTTCCGCCACGAGACGGGCGATGCGCCGTTTCGCTTCGAGGTTCATCACCCGCCGCGCGCCGTAGTCGATGTTCTCGACGCTCGAGGGCAGCCCGGCGCCGCCGTGGAAGCGCCGGATCTTCCCCTCCGCCGCCAGGGTGTTGATGTCCCGGCGCACCGTCTGCGGCGTGACCGCGAACTCGCGTGCGAGCGCCTCGATGGCGGCGAACCCCTGCCGGCGGACGATTTCGAGAATCCTGCTGCGGCGGAGTTCGGCTGCATTCGGAAACGCCATGGCCGTGCACCCTCGCTTCTGTGCGCGGAACGGTAACCCCGCGGAGGCGGGGCGGCAACGCGCGACGCAAGCTTGCGGCGAGCCTGGCGCAAGGCTCCGGCAATGTCCGTCTCGCACCCTGCGCGCGTCTCGGGAGACGCGGGGAATTCCCGCGACCACACGGAGGAGATGTTGCGATGCAGGAAAAGACCGCAGGTGTTCGCAGTGGCGTTCGCGCGGGTTGCGCGGTGCTGGCGCTGGGTCTCGCCCTTGTTGCCCTTCCCCTGGCCCCCAAGGGGGGCGGCGTGGTCGGCTGGGCGATGGCTCGGGCGGCTTCGCCCGACGGCGATGGCGATCGCTATCTGTTCCGCTACCTGCAGGGGCTGCGCTCCGAGGCCTCCAAGGGAGCGGACGCGGACACGGCGCATGCGCAGACGGTCGAGGATCGCGAGCCGGGCGACGCGAGCGCCGACGACCACGGAAGCGGCGCCGGGCACGACTGCTGCGACAGCGACGGCCCCGATGGCGACAGCGGCGGTTCGGACCACGATTCCGACGGGGGGTCGGACCACGACTCCGACGGCGGCGACTGAGCGAGGGGGATCGGGGCGCCGCCGGCGCGGCGCCCCCTTGAAGCCCCGGATGCGCTGCGCGATATGCTCGCGCACCGCGGGGTCGGCGGTTGCGGCACCTCGAGCGGTCCGCTATAAGGCGCGGCGCCCTGTTCCGCGCCCCATGTCGTGCGTGGAATTGCGGAGTTCCCGGCATGAGCAAGCTCAAGACCAAGCGTGCGGCGGCCAAGCGCTTCCGGTTCACGGCCACGGGCAAGATCCGGCGGGCGCACGCCTATCACCGCCACAATTTCACCCACCGTTCGCGCAAGACCAAGCGGGCGACGCGGGGCACCACGATCATGGCGCCGGCCGATGGCGGGCTCGTGCGGCCGCTTCTGCCCTATGGCAGGTGAACGGGACATCGCGACGGAGCAGTTCGGACCATGGCGAGAGTGAAGCGCGGCGTTACCGCCCACGCCCGGCACAAGAAGGTGCTCAAGCTCGCAAAGGGATACCGCGGGCGCCGCAAGAACTGCATCAAGACGGCGAAACAGGCGGTTGAGCGAGCGCTCCAGTATGCCTATCGCGATCGCCGGCAGCGCAAGCGGGATTTCCGCCGCCTGTGGATCCAGCGCATCAACGCCGCAGCGCGCGCGAACGGACTCACCTACGGACGACTGATGCACGGGCTCGCCCGCGCGGGAATCGAGGTGGACCGCAAGGTGCTCGCCGATCTCGCCGTGCGCGACGGGGCCGCGTTCGCGCGTCTCGCGGCAGAGGCACAGGCGGCCCTTGGCGGCTGAGCGCGGACGACCGGTCCGCACCCGGAATGTCCGCGCGGGCGAGGGGCCTCATCGGGCCCCTTTCGCTTTGTGAGGCTTGCGACGCCCGTCGGGGAAGGAGGCGACATGCTCGCCGAGCTCGAGGCACTCGAGAAGGAGCTGCTCGCGCGCATCCGCGAAGCCGCGGACCTGCGCGCGCTTGAAGAGATCCGGATCGCGGCGCTCGGTCGCAGGGGGCGGCTTACCGAGCTCGCAAAAGGCGTAGGACGGCTTCCGGCGGCGGAGCGACCGCGGGTGGGCCGTGCGGTCAACGCGCTCAAGAGCGCGATCGAGCGGGCGCTGGCCGACAGGCGGCGCGAACTCGAGCGGCGCGAACTCGAGGCCCGGCTCGAACGGGAGCGCATCGACATCACCCTGCCGCCGCGCGCGCGGCCGCGGGGTCGCGTGCACCCGGTGAGCCAGGTGACCGAGGAGATCGTCGCCATCTTCGCCGCGATGGGCTTTGCGGTCGTGGAGGGCCCCGATATCGAGGACGATTTCCACAACTTCACCGCCCTCAACATCCCCCCCGAACACCCCGCGCGGCAGATGCAGGACACCTTCTTCCTCGCCGCCGCGGACGGCAGCGGGACGCCGCATCTGCTCCGCACCCACACGAGCCCGGTGCAGATCCGCACCATGCAGGCGGGACGCCCGCCGTTCCGCATCGTCGCACCCGGCCGGGTCTATCGCCGCGACTACGACATGACGCATACGCCGATGTTCCACCAGCTCGAGGGGCTGCTCGTCGACCGCCGCACCCACATGGGTCATCTCAAGGGCTGCCTCGTCGACTTCGTGCGCGCCTTCTTCGAGCGCGACGACATTCCGGTGCGCTTCCGCCCCAGCTACTTCCCCTTCACCGAGCCCTCGGCGGAGATGGACGTCGGCTGCGAGCGTCGCGAGGGACAGCTCGTCGTGGGTGCCGGCAAGGACTGGCTCGAGATCCTCGGCTGCGGCATGGTACATCCGCGGGTTCTCGAGGGCGTGGGGCTCGACCCCGACATCTGGCAGGGCTTCGCCTTCGGCCTCGGCATCGACCGGCTCGCCATGCTCAAATACGGGATTCCCGATCTGCGGACGTTCTTCGAGGGCGATCTCCGCTGGATCGGGCATTACGGCTTCGCGCCCCTCGACATTCCCACGATCTGGAGCGGCCTGTCGCGATGAAGTTCACGCTGCCCTGGCTCAAGGAGCATCTCGAGACCGGCGCCTCGGCGGAGGAGATCGCGGAGCGGCTCACCAATCTCGGCCTCGAGGTCGAAGCGGTCGAAGATCCCGCGGCCGCGCTCGGCGCCTTCACCGTCGCCCGGGTGCGGGAGGTGGAGCCGCACCCCCGGGCGGACCGGCTGAGCCTGTGCACGGTGGAGACGCGCCAGGGTGTCTTCCGCGTGGTCTGCGGCGCGCCCAACGTGCGCCCCGGCATGCTCGCGATCTTCGGTGCGGAAGGGGTGCGCATCCCCGGCACCGGCCAGGTGCTGAAGCGGGCGGTGATCCGCGGCGTGGAAAGCTGCGGCATGCTGATGTCCGAGCGCGAACTCGGTCTCGGTGACGACCACAGCGGCATCGTCGAGGTCGCGGGCGATGTCGCCGTCGGCACGCCGGCGGCGCAGGCGCTCGGGCTCGAAGGGCCGGTGATCGAGGTGGCGGTCACCCCGAACCGCGGCGACTGCTTCGGAGTCCTCGGCATCGCCCGGGAACTCGCGGCCTGCGGGCTCGGCCGGCTCCGGCCGCGCGATTTCACCCCCGTGCCCTCGCGCGGCCTTCCCGGTCCCGACATCCGCCTCGAATTCCCCCCGGGGCAGGAGGACGCCTGTCCGGTGTTCCTGGGGCGCATCATCCGCGGCGTGCGCAACCGGCCGAGCCCGGCCTGGCTGCAGCGCCGGCTGCGCGCGATCGGGCTCAGGCCCATCTCGGCGCTCGTCGATATCACGAATTACGTCATGTTCGACCTCTGCCGCCCGCTTCATGTCTACGATGCCGGGAAGCTGCAGGGCGATCTCGTGCTCCGCTTCGCGCGGCCGGGCGAGCGTCTGCGCGCCCTCGACGGGGTCGACTACGAGCTCGACGACGGCATGGTGGTGATCGCCGACGACAGTGGTCCCGTGGCGCTCGGCGGCATCATGGGCGGCGAGAGCACGGGCGTGGACGAGAACACGGAGGAAGTGCTCCTCGAGGTCGCGCTGTTCGATCCCCTGCGCGTCGCCGCCACGGGCCGCCGCCTCGGCATCGAGAGCGACGCCCGGACCCGCTTCGAGCGCGGCCTGGATCCGCTCATGCTGCTTCCCGGTGCCGAGCTCGCGACCCGCCTGATTGTCGAGATCTGCGGCGGCGAGGCGGGCCCCGCGGTGATCGCGGGACGCATCCCGGAGCGGCGGCGCGAGCTCCGCTTCCGCACGAGCCAGCTCGCGCGGCTTGCCGGGATCACCCTCGAGCGCGAGGAGATGGAGCGGATCCTCCGCGCGCTGGGCTTCGAGCTCGAAGGGGGGCCGGAGGTCTACCTGCTCACGGTGCCGAGCTGGCGCCACGACGTCAGCAGCGAGGCCTGCATCGTCGAGGAGCTCACGCGCGTCCACGGCTATGGACATATCCCGCCGACCCCGGTGACCCGTACCGAGGCCGTGGGGGCGCCCGCGGTGGACGTTGCGGTGCGCATGCGCCACATCGCCCGGCGCACGGCGGCGGATCTCGGCCTCTTCGAGATCGTGAGCTGGTCCTTCATCCCCGAAGCCCACGCCCGGATGTTCGGGGCGGAGGAGCCGATCCGGCTCCAGAACCCGCTCTCCTCCGAGCTCGACACGCTCCGTCCGTCACTGCTGCCGGGGCTGCTCGCGGCGGCCGCGCGCAACCTCGCGCGCAAGCAGGAGCGGGGTGCGCTGTTCGAGATCGGACCCCGTTTTCTCGGCCCGGAACCGGGCGCTCAGGCGACCTCCGTGGCCGGCCTCCGTTTCGGCGACGCCGTCGCCCGCCACTGGGCGGAGCGACCGCGGCCGGTGGATGCCATCGACGCCAAGTCGGATCTGTGGGCGCTGCTCGGGGAGCTCGGCGTGCGCCGGGAGGCGCTGCGGGTCGACCGCGAGGTGCCCTCCTGGTTCCACCCCGGCCGCGCCGGCCGCGTGCTCCTGGGGCCGAACAGGCTGGCGCTGTTCGGCGAGCTCCATCCCGAAGTGCTGCGGCATTTCGACCTCTCGGTGCCGGTGGTCGGGTTCGAGTTCGACCTCGAGGCCCTGCCGCGGCCGAGGGTCCGGGCCGCCAAGGCGCGGCCGCCGCTGGAGCCGCTCCCCTATCCGCCGGCGGATCGCGACTTCGCCTTCGTCGTCGATCGCGATGTTCCCGCCGAGGAACTCCTTCGCCTCGTGCGCAACGCGGACCGCAGGCTGGTGCGCGAGGTGCGCCTGTTCGACGTCTACGAAGGTCCCGGGATTCCCGAGGGGAAGAAGTCGCTCGCCGTAGCGGTGCGCCTGCAGGCGTCCGATCACACCCTCTCCGAGGATGAGATCGAGCGCGTCGCGCACCATATCATCGAGACGGTGCAGAACCGTCTCGGCGCCGAACTGCGCCGCTGACGCGCACAGCCTCTGCCACGCAAGCGGGAGCGCATGAGGGAGTTGTCGCGAATCCGCAATTTCGCGATCGTGGCCCATATCGACCACGGCAAGTCGACGCTTGCCGATCGGCTGATCGAGCGCTGCGGGGCGCTCGATCCGCGCGAGATGACCGCTCAGGTGCTCGATTCGATGGAGATCGAGCGCGAGCGGGGGATCACCATCAAGGCCCAGACCGTCCGCCTCCTCTACGACGGCCGGGACGGGGCGCGCTACGTGCTCAATCTCGTGGACACGCCGGGCCACGTCGACTTCTCCTACGAGGTCAGCCGCTCGCTGCGCGCCTGTGAGGGCGCCATTCTGCTCGTCGATGCGACCCAGGGGGTCGAGGCGCAGACCCTGGCCAATGCCTATCAGGCGATCGACGCCGATCTCGAGATCATCCCGGTGCTCAACAAGATCGACCTCCCGGCCGCGGATCCGGAGCGGGTCAAGGCCCAGATCGAGGAGATCATCGGTCTCGATGCCGCGCAGGCGATCGCGATCTCGGCCAAGACCGGGGAGGGGATCGAGGAGCTGCTCGAGGCCGTCGTGCACAGGCTGCCGCCGCCCGGGGGCGATGCCTCGGCGCCGCTGCAGGCGCTGGTGGTGGACAGCTGGTACGATCCCTATGTCGGGGTGGTCACGCTCGTGCGCGTGCGCAACGGCGTGCTGCGCAGGGGACAGAAGGTGCTGTTCATGGGGACGGGCGCCGTCCACCAGATCGATCGCGTCGGCGTCTTCACCCCCAAGCCGCATCTGCTCGAGGAGCTCGGGCCCGGCGAGATCGGCTTTCTCACCGCGGGCATCAAGGAGATCGCGGACGCCCGGGTGGGCGACACGTTGACCGAGGCACGAAGGCCGGCACAGGCCCCGCTTCCCGGTTTCCGCCCCAGCCGTCCGGTCGTCTGGTGCGGCATCTTTCCGGTCGATTCGAACGATTACCACCAGCTCCGCGAAAGCCTCGCCAAGCTCAGGCTCAACGACGCGAGCTTCGTGTTCGAGCCGGAAACTTCGAGCGCCCTGGGGCTCGGTTTTCGCTGCGGCTTCCTCGGGCTGCTCCATCTCGAGATCGTGCAGGAACGGCTCGAGCGCGAATTCGGCCTCGCCCTGCTCGTCACCGCCCCCTCGGTCGTCTACCGTGTGACCATGACCGACGGCACGCAGCGGGAGCTGCACAATCCGGCCGACTATCCGGATCCGACGCGCATCGCGCGCATCGAGGAGCCCTACATCAAGGCGACGATCATGGTTCCCGACGCGCACCTCGGTGCGGTGCTCGAGCTCTGCGAGCAGCGGCGCGGCGAGCAGCTCGACCTCACCTGGGCCGGAAGCCGGGCCATGCTCGTCTACCGGCTTCCCCTCAACGAGGTGGTCTACGACTTCCACGACCGGCTGAAATCGGTGAGCCGGGGCTATGCGAGCTTCGACTACGAGCTCGACGGCTACCGGGCGAGCGACCTCGTCAAGCTCACCATCCTGGTCAACGGCGACGCGGTGGAATCGCTTTCGCTGATCGTGCACCGCAGCATGGCGGAGGCGCGCGGGCGCATGATCTGCGAGAAGCTCAAGGAATTCATCCCGCGGCAGCTGTTCGAGATCCGCATCCAGGCCGCCGTCGGCGGACGCATCGTCGCGAGCGAGCGCATCCGCGCCCTGAGAAAGGACGTGACCGCCAAATGTTACGGCGGTGACGTCACCCGCAAGCGCAAGCTGCTCGAGCGCCAGAAGGAGGGCAAGAAGCGGATGCGCCAGGTGGGCCGGGTCGAGATCCCGCAGGAAGCGTTTCTCGCCGCGCTCAAGGTGGGAAGCTGAGCCGCCGTCCGCGATTGCCGCTCAGCCTGCGGGCGCGCTCGCAGCCGCGAGCGGTGAGACCGCGAGCATCGTCGCAAGCGCCCAGGCGCCGGCAAGCGGGGGCAGCAGCGGATCGGCGAGCACGGCTTCGCCGCCGCGCTCCTGGGCGAGGCCGCGGATCCGCCACAGCAGGAGGGCGAGCAGCCCCACCCCCGCGGCCGCGACCGACCCGAGCCCGGCCCCGCCGCGGGAGAGAAGCACGAGATAGGCGGCGAAGATGACGAAGACCGAAGTCGCGAGCGCGAGCTCGCGCAGGGTCTGGAGCTCGCGCGGACGCCCGGGGCGCAGGAGAAGAAGCACGGGCTGCGCCGCGAAGTGCAGGAAGGCGAACAGGGCCACGGCGCCCGCCATGAGCGCCGGATCGAGGGCGGTGCCGAGGGCGAGTGCGCCGGCATCGATGCGCAGAAGAAGCGCCGCGGCCTCGAGGGCGAAGCCCGCGGACGCGGGAAGGAAGGCCGCGCGCTCGCGGGTAACGCCGATGGCGAGGAACAGGGCGAGGAGAAGGGGGCTCGAGGGCAGGACGATGGCGAAGGCCGAAAAGGCGAGCAGAAGCCGCAGCGAGAGGCGCACCCCCTCACGGCGTTCGTCCGCGCCCGATGCCCGCAGGAGCGCGAGTTCGGTGACCGCGAATCCGGCCG
>CAZHHU010000003.1:10311-31047 GCA_964532215.1 uncultured Geminicoccaceae bacterium | reverse complement strand
TCGTCCGCGCCCGATGCCCGCAGGAGCGCGAGTTCGGTGACCGCGAATCCGGCCGCGAGCACGAGCAGCGTGAGAAGTTCGCGCGCCGTCGGGGCACGGCCGAGGAAGATCGCCGGCGCGAATACGGCAACGGCGGCAGAGAGCGTGCGCCGCGCCGCCTGCAGCTGCTCCACCGCACAAGCGCCCATCGGGCTCCGGCGCCGATGGGGTGCGGCGGCGATCGTCATCTCGGCCATGGCCGGACTCCCGTCGCTGGGGACCGGGGCCGAGCATGAGGCGCTGGGGTTAACGCCCGGTTAACCGCGCGCAGTCAGGGCAGCAGCAGGAACAGCTGCATGTTGCCGCGAAGGATGTTGAGCCCGTAGATGCGGTGCTCGCGGCGGACGATCTCCTCGAACTCGGCGAGCGAGCGCACGGGCTCGCGGTTGACGGCGGTGACGATGTCGCCGGCGCGCAGTCCGAGCCGCCAGGCCGGGCTTCCGGGCACGACGTCGCTCACGAACACGCCCTCGATGCGACCATAAGCGGGATGATCCTCGGGGATGTCGCCAAGCCGCGCGCCGGCGAGCTCGGGAAGGAGTGCGCGACCTGCCACCGCCCGTTCCCCGGGCAGGCCCACGCGCACCCGGACTCTGCGCTCCCTGCCGTTGCGCAGCACGCGCAGCTCGATCTCGCGGCCCGCTTCGGTGACGCCGATGATGCTGCGCAGATCGGTGGCGCTGCGGACCGGATGGCCGTCGGCCGCGACGACGACATCGCCCGGTCTGAGACCCGCCTTCTGCGCGGGCGAGCCGGGTTCGACCGCACTCACGACGGCGCCCTGGCGCCCGGGAATGCCCATCGCCGTGGCGAGATCGGGGGTGAGATCCTGGATCGTGACGCCGATGCGCCCGCGGCGCACCTCGCCGTAACGCAGGAGCTGGGCGACCACCGCCCGTACCATGTTGGAGGGGACGGCGAAGCCGATGCCGACGTTGCCGCCTGCCGGCGAAACGATGGCGGTGTTGATGCCGACGAGCTCGCCCTTGCTGTTGATGAGCGCGCCGCCGGAATTGCCGGGATTGATGGGCGCATCCGTCTGGATGAAGTTCTGAAAGCCGCGCGGCACGATGCCGGAGCGGCCGAGCGCACTGACGATGCCCGAGGTCACCGTCTGACCGAGGCCGAAGGGATTGCCGATCGCGAGCACCACATCCCCGACCCGGAGCCGGTCCGAGTCCGCGAGCGGCAGCTCCTCGAGGCGCTCCGCGGGGATCTGCAGCACGGCGATGTCGGTCGCCGGGTCCGTGCCCACGATGCGGGCCTCGAAGCTCCGCCGGTCGCGCAGGGTGACGACGATCTGCTCGGCTCCTTCCACCACGTGGTTGTTCGTCACCACGTAGCCTTTTCCGGCGTCGATGATGACGCCGGAGCCGGCCGAGAGGACCTCCCGCTTGGGGACGATGTCCGGCAGGCCGAAAAAGCGGCGGAAGAAGGGGTCGCGGAAGAGGGGGTTGAGCTCTGCCGGGCGCAGGCTGCGCACGGCGATGTTCACCACCGCCCCGCGCGCCTTCTCGAGGGCAGGGGCGAGCGTGAGCACGCCGCGCTCGGGATCGAGCCAGGCGACCGCGGCCCGCAGCGGGCCGGACCCGTGGAGGAGAGCGAGAACGCCGAGCGCGAAAGCGAATCCGTGGCGCATCATCTCCTTGCTCCGGGAGCTCCGTTTCCGCGCCCACACTAGGACGCAGAGATGCTCCGGATCCAGAGGTCAGGCGCCGCCGACATCGAAGCGCAAGGTCGCAGCCTCGGCTCACTCCACGATGAGAAGATAGTCCGGCGTCGGGTTGAGGGGGCAGGAATATAGGTATTCCCCAGGCTCGAGGTCCACCACGTATTCCTTCGTCGTTCCAGGGAAGATGCCACCGCCCGATACGCTGATCTTGGTGAACTTGTGGATGGGGTTGCGCCAGTCGTAATCCTTTTCGCGCAGCCAGAAACCGAGCTCGTAGGGAACGTCCACGTTCGTCACCCGGAAGACGTAGCGGCCCGCCTTGAGGCGCATGGGTGCCACCGCCTTCAGCCGTTCGGCCGCGGTGGCCTCGTTGATGCGGATGCAGTCTTCCTTGCTGCGGGTCTCGAAGCCATGGTCGACGCCTCCTTCGGATTCGAGAAACTGGCAGGCCACCTGCGTGAGCTGAATGACCGTGGGCTCTCCGGGCGCGGCCGCGGCGGCGGCAAAGGGCAGCGCGCCGGCGAGCAGCAGGGCGAACAGGAAACGGCCGTAGATGGTCGTCATCATGAGGTTCTCCAACGGACGGGGCTGAGCGGCACCGGGCGCCAGCCTGAGATGCACGGTGCTCCGGCGCAATTCACGATTGGCCGAGCGGTGCGTGATGGGCCTCAGAGGAGCTGCTGGGCGCGAAAGCTCAGATGGCGGTCCCGGGCCACGATGACATGGTCGTGGACGGTGATGCCCACCGCGGCGAGCGCGCGCACCACCTGCTGCGTCATCTCGATGTCCGCGGCCGAGGGTGTGGGATCACCGCTTGGATGATTGTGGACCATGATGATCGCCGAGGCGCCCAGCTCCAGCGCCCGCTTGACGACCTCGCGCGGATAGAGCGGCGTGTGATCCACCGTGCCGCGGCTCTGGATCTCGTCCTTGATGAGCAGGTTCTTGCGGTCGAGAAAGAGGATCCGGAAATGCTCCGCAGGCTCGTTGGCCATGGCGACCCGCAGATACTCCTCGAGCGCGCGCCAGGAGCCGATGAGCGGGCGCTTTTCCACGCGTTCGCGAAGCACGCGCTCGAGCAGTTCCCGGATCGCCTTCAGCAGCACCTGCGTAAAGCGCAGGTCGTCCTCGTACACCGGGCGCCTCGGATGTCCCTCCTCCACGCGCTCGGGGTCGAGACCGAAGACTTCGCGGTAACGCTCCGGCTCGGCCGCGAGCACCCCGCCGAGACCGCCGAAGCGTTCGATGAGCGCCTTGGCGATGGGCTTGGTGTCGCGGCGATAGACGGAGAAGAACAGCAGCAGTTCGAGGAGCTCGTAGTCCGCGAGCGCCTTCGGCGACACCTCGAGCAGCCGCGCCCGCAGCCGCGCCCGATGACCATGGTAATGCCGGGTCTTCGGCTCTTCGAAGGCGGCGCCGGCCTCGGCCAGGCCCGGCGGGCTTTCCGCCCCTGCCTCGAGGTCGCGGGCAAGAGCCCGCAGCGCCCCGGCATCCTCGAAACGCCAGGCGCGATGTTCCGGCTGCCAGCGGCCACCGTGACGCCTGAGCAGGTCGCGGAAGCGGTAGGTGTTGCCCCGCAGCAGATAGGCGGAGCCACCCTCCTCGCGCAGACATTCGAGACCGGCCTTCCCGAGCGGCTGCAGGAAGGCCTCACCGCCATCTCCGTCCTGCATGGCGGTGGTTTTTAAACCATCGGTATCTCTCTATCCAGACAAATCGCGTCATAGTTGACAGTGCACCGCCACACGGACACCCGCACGCCCGCCTCCCGGGCGCTTGCCAGTGCCCGCGCGTAGTCGGGATCGATGTCTTCGGCCGGAGCGAAGGTCTCGACATCGCTTCGCTGGGCGATGAACAGCAGTGCCGTCTGTTCGCCTGCCCGGGCCAGCTCGCGCAGCGTCTCGAGGTGGCGCCGGCCGCGCAGCGTCGGCGCGTCGGGAAAGGCCGCCAGATGGCCATCGCGTCGCCAGCTGATCGCCTTGACCTCGACGAACAGGCGGCGGCCGGCGTGGTTCTCGAGCAGGAAGTCGAGCCGCGTGCCCGGGCCGATGCGCGGCTCGCGCGCACGGATGCGGTAGCCGCGGGCGAAGGGGATGCGCCCCGCTTCGAAGGCTCTGCGGGCGATGCGGTTCGGGTTCGCGCTGTTGACGCCCACGAGCGCGCTTCCCTGGCGGATGAGTTCGATCCGGTACGGCAGCTTGCGCCGCGGATCGTGATGGCTCGACAGCCACACCTCGGCGCCCGGCACCGCGAGTCCGGGAAGGCGGCCGGGATCGGCCACATGGGCGACCGCGAGGGTGCCGTCCTCGAGCTCGACATCGGCCAGAAAGCGCTTATAGCGTCGAAGCAAGACGCCGCGGTGGAGGGGGCTTGGCAGGCGCACGCCGGTTGGTCTCCAGAGCTCGGGAGCGGAAGCGATGGCCGCGACGGAAGCCGGTCGGACCGCAGCCGTCATCGTCATCGGCAACGAAATCCTGTCCGGCCGCACGGTCGATGCCAACCTCCCCTTCCTCGCCCGCGAGCTCGCTTCTCTCGGCATCGCGCTGCGGGAGGCGCGGATCGTGCCGGACGAGGTGGCGGTGATCGCGGAGGCGGTCAACGCCTGCCGGACCCGCTACGACTACGTCTTCACCACCGGCGGCATCGGCCCCACGCATGACGACGTCACCGCGGCCGCGGTGGCGCGGGCGTTCGCAAGGCCCCTTGTGCGCCACCCGGAAGCGGAGCGGCGGTTGCGCGCCTGGTACGGTGAGGAGCGGATCAACGAGGCCCGTCTCAAGATGGCGGACATGCCCGAGGGGGCGGCGCTCATCGACAATCCCATCAGCACCGCGCCCGGCTTCCGCATCGAGAACGTCTACGTCCTCGCCGGCATTCCCGGCGTCGCGCGGGCCATGTTCGAGGGGCTGCGCGGGGGGCTCCGCGGCGGACCTGCGATCACGAGCCGCACGCTCACCGTGCATGCCCCCGAGGGCGAGGTGGCAGAGGCGCTCGCGGCGCTGCAGCGCGCCTTCCCCGACGTGGAGATCGGAAGCTACCCCTTCTTCCGCTTCGAGCGGGTGGGAACCAACATCGTGCTGCGGGGGCGGGAGGCCGCACGGGTCGCCGCCGCCTGGGCCGCGCTCGTGGAGCGCGTGGAGGCGCTGGGCTTCGATTTTGAAGCGGAGACGGGCGGCGGGCGGGGCTGAGGGAAAAGCGTGATGCGGCGTACGGACGAGCTCTGGCCCGGGGCGATGTACGCGCCGACCCTGGATGATATCGCCAGGGTCGCGGCGCGGCTGCTTTCCGAGCTGCCCGAGCCCTTCCGCTCCCATGTGGCGGTGGTCCCGGTGCGCGTCGAGGAATGGCCGGACGAGGAGACGCTCGACAGTCTGGGGATCGCGGAGCCCCTCGAGCTTACCGGCTTCTACCGTGCGGTGCCGGTGGGTGAGCGGGAAAATCTCGCCCTTCCGCCCCGCGAGCCCGAGATGATCTTTCTCTACCGCATGCCGATTCTCTACGAGTGGTGCGAACGCGGCTGTTCGCTCGAGGAGGTGGTCTTCGATGTGCTCATGCATGAGATCGGCCACCACTTCGGCATGAGCGAGGAGGAGGTGCTGGCGCTCGAGGGGCGGATTCGCGGCGGCGGGGATTGAGCCGGCTCGCGCCGCAAGGCGCCGCGCGGCAGCCGGAGCATCATGGGGCTCGGGCGCCATCCCCCTCGTCCCGCGGCCCCGGCGGCTTCAGCCGGCGCGGCGTCGGCGGCCTGCGGCGAGGAGGCTTCGGATCGCGGCCGAATGAACGACCTCGCCGCTCGCCGCATAGGTCTCGTGGTAGCGTTCGATGCGGCCCGGATCGTAGAGATAGTTGACCATGATGCCGAAGCTCTCTTCGAGCCCCTTGGGCGAGGGATCGGCGAGCCAGTTGATGCGCTCGAGCCGGGCGCCGTTGCGGAGATGGAAGCGTGCCACCGGATCGCGGGGCTCGCCGCCACGCTTGACCCGCAGGAGATAGTGGGCGCAGAGGGCGAGCAGGGGATCGCGGGCCCGCTCGGCCCGTTCGGGATCGCGGAACCAGTCGGAGCCGTGCACGATCTCGAGCGCCTCGCGCGCGCGCTCGGCGATCACCGGATCACCTGTTTGCGCCGCCTCCTCGACCCAGCTCCGGAAACCGGGGACCGGTGAGAGGGTCACGAAACGGCGGAGCTGTGGGAGCTCTTTCTGGAGTGCGGCGACCACGAGCTTGATCAGGAAGTTGCCGAGCGTCACCCCCCTCAGTCCCTCCTGACAGTTGTTGATCGAGTAGAAGGCGGCAGTATCCGCTTCAGCGGGGGCAAAGACGGGGGCGTCCTGGTCGATCAGCGGCGCGACCTTCTCCGGGGTGCCGCGGGTGAGGGCGATCTCGACGAAGATCAGCGGCTCGTCCGGAAGCGCCGGGTGGAAGAAGGCGAAGCAGCGCCGATCCTCGGCGAGGCGGCGCTTGAGTGCCTCGAGCGCGGGGATCTCATGCACCCGCTCGTAGCGCTTGATCTTCTCGAGCAGCGCGGCGGGGCTGTTCCAGTCGATGCGCGTGAGCGTGAGAAAGCCGGGGTTGAACCAGCTCGTGAGCAGATGGTGGAGATCGGCGTCCACCTCTTCGAGCTCCGGGCGGATCTGCATGAAACGGAGCAGATCCGCGCGCATGGCGACGATGGCCCGGGTGCCGTCGGGTGCGAGATTGATCCGCCGGAAGAGCTCCTGCCTGGGTGGCTCGCTCGCGCGGCGCAGCTCCTGCAGGCTCCGGAAGTCGGGATCTGCGCGGTAGCCCTCGAGTGCACGTTCGATGCGCTCGGGATCGACGCCGAAGTCCCGCGCCAGCGCGACGAAGAAGGCGAGCCGGCCATCCTCTTCCATGGTCGCGTAACGTTCGACGACCTCGCGCGCCAGTGCGCTGCCCGAGGCCTCGCCGCGGGTGGACAGCAGATCCCGGCAGAGATCGACGATGTCGGGGCGGCGGTTGAGGCTGCCGAGGCGCAGGAGCTCCCGCCCCGCGTCGGCGATCGCGGTGAGTAGCTGATCGACGGTCGGCGCACGCATGGCGGTCCCTCGCTCCCGTAGCGACGAGGCTTATCGCCGCCGGCACCGGCCGGCAACGGTCGAGAGGTCGCGGGGCGGCACGGCTGCGGTCGTTCCGCTGCCGCATACACCGGGACCGACGGCGGGGAGACACGCCGCAGCAGGCCCGCGGCCGCGCTTGGCCCGCCTCGTCCGCATGCTTGACGCCGCCCGCAACTCCAGAGAGAATCCGCGAAAAAATCCGGCGCTCCGGCTGGACGGGAGGAAAGGGAATGGCACGCATTCTCGGAACGCCCCGTGCCGACCGGTTGCGTGGCACGGGCGAGGACGATTACATCCTCGGACTCGGCGGTCATGACCGCATCTGGGGCCTCGACGGGGATGACAGCCTGTTCGGCGGATCGGGAAGGGACCGACTGTACGGACAGCGGGGACGGGACGCGCTCTTCGGCGGCTTCGACGATGACGTGCTGCGCGGCGGTGCGGGCGACGACTGGAGGATCATCGGTGCTCCGGAGGGCTTGGCGTGGGCATCTGATGGCCCGCCGCCTCCGCCGTGGCTGGTGACGGGCTTCGGAGGCACCGTCGTCGGGCTTTCGGGGGGCCCTGGAGACGACCGCATCTACGGCGATCGCGGCAACGATCTGCTCGTCGGCGGGGCCGGAGATGACCGCCTCGTGGGCGGGCCCGGCCACGACATGCTGCTCGACGACGACCTCGAGCCGGCGCGCGGCCGGGGAAAGGACGACCTCAGAGGGGGTGGCGGCGATGACTATCTCGCGGGCGGCCGCGGGGCGGATCGGCTCGACGGCGGTCCCGGGGACGATGTTCTCTGGGGCGGTACGGGTAACGACCGGCTCATCGGCGGCACGGATCGCGACCTCCTCTTCGGCGATGACGGCGACGACCTGCTGCGCGGCGGACCCGGCGACGAGACGCCGTTTGCGGAGGGCGGCGGGCGGGTGCTGATCGCGGACGCCGAAGGCGACCCGCTCGTGCAGGCGCCACCCCTGCTGTCGGGTGGCGATGGATCGGATCGTCTCTACGGTGAGGCGGGAGAGGACCTTCTGATCGGCGGAAGCGGCGACGACCGCCTTTACGGCGGGGCGCAGGACGATGTCCTGATAGGCGATTCGCTGCCGCTTGCGGCGCCGGAGCTGCACCTGTTGCTCGGCTTTCAGCCGTTCGCCGATGCTGGCCGCCCGGGAAACGACCGCCTGCTCGGCGGGCCGGGCGACGACCTCCTGTTCGGAGGTGAGGGACGCGACCGCTTGCGGGGTGGGCCGCAGGATGACCGGCTCTACGGAAGTGGCGGCCGCGACCGCCTGTTCGGCGACGGGGGCGACGACGAGCTCGACGGTGGCGCCTCGAGCGACCTCCTCGTCGGCGGACCCGGCCGCGACGTTTTCATCTACGACTCCGAAACCGCCTCCGGCGACTTTCCATCCGCGGGGCGGGACCGCATCCTCGATTTCGACCCCCGTCGGGACCGGCTGTGGATCGATCTCGAGGGCGAGGACGACATCCGCCGCCTCGATACCAACGGCGATGGCATGCTGGATGGCGCCGACCGCTGGAGCGACGTCTTCGGCGACGATCTCTGGATCTCCATCGACTTCGCCGAGAATCCGCGTCTTC
The DNA here is from genome assembly GCA_964532215.1 of uncultured Geminicoccaceae bacterium. Lineage (GTDB taxonomy): Bacteria > Pseudomonadota > Alphaproteobacteria > Geminicoccales > Geminicoccaceae > HRBIN39. Next base: position 22,665 of record CAZHHU010000003.1, on the reverse strand, counting down.
TGCAGCAGCGGCCATGGTCGTTCTACAGTGGCGAGGTGCTGATTCTCGAAGACGTGAGGGCGGTGCCGACGAGCGCGATCACCGTAGCTCCCATCGACTCTCCCGAGGCTGCGCCGATCGTCTGACCGCAGCTTCCGTCGCCGCCAGCGCCGTCAGTGCCGGAAGTGGCGCATGCCCGTGAAGACCATGGCGATGCCGGCCTCGTCCGCGGCCCGGATCACCTCCTCGTCGCGCCGGCTGCCGCCCGGCTGGATCGCGGCGGTGGCGCCGGCCTCGATGGCGGCGAGCAGTCCGTCCGCAAACGGGAAGAAGGCGTCCGAGGCGACGACGCAGGGGCGTGCGCCGCGACCCTCGCGGGCCTTCTCGACCGCGATCCGCACCGCATCGATGCGGCTCATCTGGCCGGCGCCGATTCCCACCGTGGCCCGCGCCCGTGCGAGCACGATGGCATTCGAGCGCACATGCTTGACGACCCGCCAGGCGAAGAGGAGATCGCTCCACTCCTGCTCGCTCGGTGCCCGTGCGGTCACCACCCTGAGCTGCTCGCGGTCGATGCGGCCGAAATCCCGCTCCTGCACGAGCAGCCCGCCCGCGAGACTGCGCAGCGTGAGATCGCGGCTCCGCGGCTCCGCGAGGGCGCCGGTCTCGAGCAGGCGCAACGCCTTTCTCGCCGCCAGCTTCGCGCGCGCTTGCGCCGCGTAGCCGGGCGCGATCACGACTTCGAGGAAGAGTTTCGTGAGCTCTTCCGCGAGTTCGCCATCGACCTCGCGGTTCACGGCCACGATGCCGCCGTAGGCGCTCACCGGATCGCAGGCAAGCGCACGCCGCCAGTCGTCGAGCAGGTCCTCACCGGCGGCGACGCCGCAGGGATTGTTGTGCTTGACGATGACGACCGCCGGCTCGTCGAATTCACAGACGAGCGCGAAGGCGGAGTCCGCGTCGAGCAGATTGTTGTAGCTGAGCTCCTTGCCTTGGAGCTGGCGCGCCTGGGCGGCACCGGGGCGGGGCTCGGGCGTGCGGTAGAGGGCCGCCTTCTGGTGGGGATTCTCGCCGTAGCGGAGGACCGCCGCCCGGCGGCCCGCGAGCAGGAACGGATCCGGCAGCTTCTCCTCCGCCGACCGTGCGGCGAAGAAGTCGCTGATGGCCGCATCGTAGCTCGCCGTCCGCGCGAAGGCACGCCGGGCGAGCCGACGGCGCAGCGCGAGCGTCGTCCCACCATGCCTGGCGAGCTCCTCCTCCAGCGGCGCATAATCTTCCGGGTCCACGACGACGCAGACGAAGGCGTGATTCTTGGCCGCGGCCCGGATCATCGCCGGACCGCCGATGTCGATGTTGTCGATGCAGGCCTCGAAGTCGGCGCCGCGCGCGACCGTGGCCTCGAAGGGGTAGAGATTGACGACCAGGAGATCGATGGGCGCGATGCCGAGCTCCTCGAGCGCCTTCATCTGCTCGGGCCGGTCGCGGCGCGCGAGCAGGGCCGCATGCACCACCGGATGGAGGGTCTTCACCCGGCCTTCGAGGAGCTCGCCGAATCCCGTGAGCGTGCCGATCTCGCGCACCTCGAGTCCCGCCTCGCGCAGGGCGCGCGCGGTGCCGCCCGTGGATAGGAGCTCGACGCCGCGCCCGGCGAGACCGCGCGCGAGCGGCACCAGCCCCGTCTTGTCGAATACCGAGAGCAATGCCCGGCGCACCGGTAGGATGTCCATGCCGCTGCTCCGCCGTCAGCATGCCCGCCGCAGGCGGGCGATGTAGAATCCGTCCATGCCCCCCTTCTCGGCGAGGTCGGAGGGAAATGTGCGCACATCTCCCGCCGCTGTCAGCGCGACGGGAAGTCCGCGGAGCTCCTCGCGCGCCACGGGATCGCGCACAAGCTCGGGCCGTGCCTCGAGGAGGGCTTCGATTCTCGGCTCCCCCTCTTCAGGCTGCAGCGAGCAGACCGCGTACACGAGCCGCCCCCCGGGCGCGACGGCGGCCGCGGCCGCCCGCAGCAGCTCGTCCTGAAGGGCGGCAAGGCGCGGGACGTCCTGGGGGCGCTTCGTCCAGGCGATGTCCGGGTGGCGACGGATCGTCCCCGTGGCCGTGCATGGCGCATCGAGGAGGACGAAGGGGTAGGCGGCGCCTGGCGCGAAGCGGCGCGCGTCCTCGATGTGAATCGCGGCCTCGAGGCCGAGTCGCTCGAGATTGCGCTGCAGGATGCTGGCGCGGCGCGGCGACAGCTCGACAGCCGTGACCGCACCTCCGGCGAGGCACAGCTGGGCCGTCTTGCCGCCGGGTGCGGCGCAGAGATCGAGCACGCGCGCCCCCGCGATATCGCCGAGCAACCGAGCGGGCAGAGCGGCGGCCACATCCTGCACCCAGAACGCGCCTTCCTCATAGCCGGGCAGGGTTTCGACGGCCACCGTCTGCTGCCGCCGCAGCGTGCCGTCGGGAAGGATCTCCGCCTCGAGGCGCTTCGCCCAGGGCTCGGGCGCTCCCTTGACCTGGAGGTCGAGCGGCGGCTCGCGCAGATGCATGCGCGCGATGGCGAGCGCCCGATCCTCGCCCCAGGCCCGGCTCCAGCTCTCGAAAAGCCATCCTGGCGTATTGATCCGGGCCGCTTCCCGCGCCGCCAGCGGCGGTGGCGGCTCGGCGGCGATCCGGCGCAGCACCGCATTCACGAACCCCGCATGCTCGGGCGCATGGCGCCGCGCGAGCGCAACCGTCTCCGCAACCGCGGCATGGGGCGGCGTGTCGAGAAAGAGGAGCTGCGCGACGCCGAGGCGCAGGATGTTGCGCACCGTGCGCTTGGGCCGGCGCGAGAGGCGCGCCTCGAGGGCGGCGTCGATCTCGCCGAGACGGCGAAAGCAGGTGGTGTACAGCCGCCGGGCGAAGGCACGGTCGCGGGCATCGAGGCGGAGGAGCAGGGGGTGGCTGCGGAAGGTCTCTTCGGCCGGGCGCCGCCGCGGCCCCAGGGCGCCCTCCAGCACCGCGAGCGCGAGCGTGCGGGCGGTGCCCTCTCTGGATCCGCCCCGCGCCACCGGCTCAGCCCTCCGCGGCTTCGCCCGGAACGTCGCGGGAGAGCGCCTCGTCGATGAGCCGCACCGTATTCGTCACACCGTAGTAGACGACGAAGGAGCCGAAGCGGGGGCCCTCGCTCTGGCCGAGCAGAACCTCGTAAAGGGTGCGGAACCACTCGCGAAGCGGCGTATAGCCGTGGCGCTTGCCGATCTCGTAGACCTCGTTCTGGATGACCTCGGCCTCGGCGCCTGCGGAAAGTCCGGCGAGATAGTCGCGAAGCTCGCGGAGCGCCTCGCGGTCGCGCGCATCCGGCGTGCGGTAGCGCTTGCCGGGCTTGACGAAGTCCCGGTAGTAGGCGAGCGCCCGCGCGACGAGCTCGGCGAGTGCGGGATGGCTTTCCGGGGAGGCTTCGGGGGCGTAGTTGCGGATGAACCCCCAGAGCACCTCCGCCGTCTCGGCATTGGCGACGTTCGCGAGATTGAGCAGCATCGTATAGGTGATGGGCAGCCGGAGTCGCGGCGGGGCACCGTCGTGGATGTGCCAGACGGGATTGAGCAGCCGCTGCTCCTCGTCCTGGCGCTCGTAGGCTTCGAGCTGCTGGAAATACTCGTCCACGTGGCGCGGGATGACGTCGAAATAGAGCCGTTTCGCCCGTCGCGGCTCCTTGTACATGAAGAGCATGAGGCTCTCACGGGTGCCGTAGCGGAGCCACTCCTCGATCGTGATTCCGTTGCCCTTCGACTTGGAGATCTTCTCGCCCTTCTCGTCGAGAAAGAGTTCGTAGATGAAGCCGTTGGGCGGGCGGCCGCCGAGGATGCGGCAGATCTGCCCCGAGAGCCGCACGGAGTCGATGAGATCCTTCCCCGCCATCTCATAGTCCACTTCGAGCGCGGTCCATCTCAGCGCCCAGTCGGCGCGCCACTGCAGCTTGCAGTGACCGCCGGTGACGGGAAGTTCGCACAGCGCGCCATCCTCGTCGCGGAAGACGACGGTGCCGCGATCGGGCCGGCACTCGAGGATCGGCACCTGCAGCACGCGGCCGCTGCGCGGCGAGATGGGCAGGATCGGACTGTAGGTCTCGCGGCGTTCGGGGCCGAGATGAGGCAGCACCACCGCCCGGATGTCCTCGTGCCTCTCCAGCACCCGCAGCAGCACCTCGTCGAACCGGCCCGAGCGGTAGCAGTCGGTTGCGGAGACGAATTCGTAGTCGAAACCGAAACTGTCGAGGAACGCCCTGAGACGGGCGTTCATGTGGGCGCCATAGGATTCGTGGGTGCCGAAGGGATCGGGGATGGCGGTCAGCGGCCTGCCGAGATGATCCCGCAGCATGTCCGGATTGGGCACGTTGTCCGGGATCTTGCGCAGCGCATCCATGTCGTCGGAGAAGCAGAAGAGGCGGGTCGGAAGATCGCTGATGCGCCGGAACAGCTGCCGGATCAGGGTGGTGCGGAAGACCTCGGCGAAGGTGCCGATGTGGGGCAGACCGGAAGGGCCGTAGCCGGTCTCGAAGAGCACATAGCCCTTCTGCGGCGGGCGCCGCATGACGCGCTCGCTGAGCGCCGCGGCTTCGCGCGCGGGCCAGGCCCGGGATTTCAGCAGCAGTTCGCGCTCCATGACTGGGCCATCCATGCGTGCCGGCGGGATCAGGCGCGCTGGCCATAGGCGGCTTCTTTCCTCCTGTCGAGCGCGCCGTGTCGCTCCCGCCCCTCAGTCCGTCACGAGAAGCAGCCAGAGACTCGCGGCCAGGGCGGGGCCGAAGGGCACCCGCAGCCCGGGCCGGCGCAGGGCCCCGAGGGCCACGGCCTGGGCAAGTCCCAGCAGTCCGGCAATGAGAAAGTAGAGCGGAAGCTGCGAAGCGCCCAGCCAGGCACCGGCAGCGGCCGCGAGCTTGGCGTCCCCGAGGCCGAGCCCGGCCTGCCCGCGAAGCCGCAGGTAGAGCGCGCCGAGGGCGAAGAGGAACATGAAGGCTCCGCCGGCGCCGAGCAGGGCGGATCGCGGCGTGGCGAAGGCGAGCTCGGGCAGCAGCCGGGCGCCGAAGGTGTTCACGGCGAGGCCGGTGACGACGAGCGGCAGGGTCACGGGATCGGGAAGGCGCAGACTTCTGGCATCAAAAAGCGCGAGCGCGAGCAGGATCCAGGCGAGGAGGGCGAGCAGGGCCGCACGCGGCGGTGGTTGCAGGACGAAGGAGATGGCGGCGAGCACACCGGCCGTGGCCTCGATCGCCGGGTACCACCAGCCGATGCGCACACCGCAATGCCGGCAGCGGCCGCGCAGGAGGAAGAAGCTCAAAAGCGGAACGAGATCGCGCGGCCCGAGCCGGGCCGCACAGCGGGGGCAGCGCGAGCGCCCGCCGAGCCAGCTCCACGAGGCCTCCTCGGCGCGGAGAACCGCGGTCGCAAGGAAGCTCCCCGCGACGGTGCCGACGGCAAAGGCGGCAAGGAGGAGCGTCGGATTCACGACGGATCGGGAAGCGTCGGCCCGCCGGCGGGTCGCTGCCCGGGCGGCGGAATCGGGCGCCGCGGCGCGGGCAGCTCGCGCAGCTTCGGCTCCTCGGCGCCATCCCACGCGGGCGGGCGCAGTCGGCTCGGCCGCGGAACGAGACCCGGCAGCTGTCTGCGCGGCCGGAAGGCACGCATGCGGTCGCGCAGCTCTTCGCTCACCGCCCGTGCATCCTCCGCGTTCCTGATGATCCGGGGCGTGATGAACACGAGGAGCTCGGTGCGCGCATTGGCCGCGCTCGAACTCGAGAAGAGGTCGCCGATCACCGGGAGGTTCCCGAGCACGGGCACCTGCTCGCGGCGGCGGCTGTCGCTGTCCTGGATGAGGCCGCCCAGTACCACCGTCTGGCCCGACAGGACATTGACCCGGCTCGTGATCTTGCGCTGCTGGATGATGGGATTCTCGTTCACCCGGAACTCCTGGAAATCGGTGACCCGGCTCACCTCCTGCGAGATCTCCAGGGTGACGATCTCGCGGGTGTTGATGCGCGGCTTCACCTTGAGGATGACGCCGGTCTGCCGGAACTCCACCTCGCTCACGATGGGCGCGTCCGGGTTGACAACGCTCTGCGCGGTGCGGGTGACGATGGGAACCTCGTCGCCGACGAACAGGGTCGCCTCCCGGTTGTCCTGCACCACCAGCGAGGGCGAGGAGAGGACCTTGAGATCGGTGATGCGCGAGAGCGCGTCGATGGTGATGTTCGCGCTGCCACCGGTGTAGATGAAGTTGAAGCCGGGCAGCCGCGCGAGCGGCTCGAGCGCCGTCTTCGCGGCTTCGCCCGTGCTGCCCGTGGTCTTGAAGCCGACACGGACGTTCGCGGCATCGAGGAAATACTGGACGCCGAAGCGGAGCGCATCGTTGAGGGCGACCTCGACGATGCTCGCTTCGATGAGGACCTGGAGCGGCGGGCGGTCGAGCCTGCGGATGGTGGCCTCGATCATGTCGAGGGTGCGGGGTCTGCCGCGCAGAAGCAGCGCGTTCCTTGCCGGAACGGCGACGATGCGCACGCCCTCGAGCGGTGCCGCCGCCGGGGCCTCCGGCTGCGGCTTCGCGGCGGGCGCGGTGAGTTCCGCGGAAGGCGAGGGCTCGGGCTCGGGCGGGGCGGCGGACGCCTGCGCCCGTATCGGCGCCGCCCCGCCGGCGAGCGCCTTCTCGAGCAGCTTCGCCATCTCTTCCGCCGCCACATGCGCGAGCTCATGCACGCGCACCTCCACGCCATCGCGCCCGCCGCGGTCGAGACGTCGCACCCACTTCTGGATGCGCAGCAGCTGCTCACGGTCGTTGGCGATGGCGAGCACGGCATTGAGCCGCGCAATGGGAAGAAAACGCGGCCCAGGAAGGTCCGAGCCTTCCTCCGCCCGGGGCTGGAAGACCGCTTCGAGCTCGCGCACGAGCTGCTCGGGCAGCGCCCGGGAGAGCGGAAAGATGCCGGCGGACTTGCCGGCCATCCAGTCGACGTCCATGGCTCTCAGCGCCTCGACCGCATAGCGGCGCTCGGGACCGGTGCCGGTGAAGAGCAGCAGGTTGCGTGCGGAATCGACGCGAACGGCATCGGGCTCGCTGAGCATCGGCTGGATGAGCTCGGCCGCGGTCTCGGCGGAAAGATGCCGCAGGGGAACGACCGTGACCCCGAAGCCGGGCGCGAGCGGTGCGGGCTCGCCGCCGAGCGGCAGGACCTGGGCACGCCCCGTCGCCTCCTCGAGGGGCAGAACGGCGAAGCTTCCGCCGAGATCGACGAGGGACGCACCATGCATCCGCAGCACCGTCTCCACCAGCCGCAGCAGGTCGGCTTCGGAAAGGGGGCCTGCGCTCGAGACGCTGACCACGGCATCGAGCTCGGGGTCGAAGGTGTAGCTCGCGCCCAGCACCTTGCCGAGCACGACCTCGAGAAACTGCGCGAGACTTACCTGATCGAGATTGATCTCGACGCCTTCGGCGAGGCGGCGCACCGGCTGCGGGCTCCGAACCCGGGGCCGGACCGGGGTGCCGAAGTAGAGCTCGGCCGCGCGCGTTTTCTCTTCCGACGGACGGGACCGGCGGGGACGTGCGGCGTCGGCCTGGTGCGGCGGCGTGAAATCGAGCGCGCGTACCCGCTCCTCCACCAGCGACGGTTTCCGGGGCCCGATCGCCTGGCAGGCGGCGAGGAGCAGAGAGAGCAGCACCGGGCCAAACCCCGGCCATCGACGACGGCGTTCCATCCCTGTTCTCGTTGTCATTTTCGCCTTGTCCACCGCATGCGGCCCCTGAGGGGCATGTTTTCGCTACTGCGTCGGATTGCTCTCCGGGGCGAGGAGGAAGATGGTCGGGCGCAGCCGGACCTCGAGCGGCTCGTTCTCTCCCGCGGCAGCGACCTCGATCCGCTCGATGGCGAAGGGCGGATCACCCTCTTCGAGATGGAGCAGAAAGGCCCGCAGCGCCGAATGATCCGCGGCGAGGGCGAGCTCGAACGTAAGCCGCTCGACCCCCGGTCCGCTTTCCTCGGTGCGCGCTTCCACGCTGTGGAGCGTGGCGCCGCTCTCGAGCGCGATCGCCCGCAGACGCGACTGCAGCTCCGCGCGGGCGAGCACGGTGCCCGCCGGTGCCTCGACCAGAGGCAGGCGCGCTGCGGCCGGTTCCACCCCTTCGCCGACGGCATGCTTCCCCTGCAGCCGCGCGAGGCGATGTTCGAGCAGCCGGATCTCGGCGTTCATCTCCTCCGCCTCGCGGCGGGCCCGATCGAGATGCTCGAGGCCGAAGAGGCCGAGCAGGAGCACGGCCGCGGCCGAGGTGGCGAGCAGAAAAGCGCGCCGGAGGCGCGCGCGCTGCAGCCTTCCGCTCACGGCAGCTCTCCCGGCAGAGCCTGGACGCGCGTCTCCAGGAGGAAGCGCTCGCGCGTCTCCTCAGCCCCGCCGTCCGCAAGGCGTCGGACCTTGACGGTCGGGCCCAGAAAGCGCGTGCCGGCGAACAGGGGGCTGCGCTCCATGAGAGCCAGCAGCCTCGCGCTGTCGGCGGCATAGCCGTGAAGCTCGAGCCGCCGTCCCTCGAGCAGGAGGCGATCGAGCCAGACTTCGTCCGGGAGCAGCCTGCTCAGGGCATCGAGCAGCGAAAGCGGCGAAGGATGCGCGGCGCGGAACTCCTGGATCGTACTGCGGACCTGCGCGGTGGGCCCGCCGGCCGCGGGCTGCGGCTCGATCCTCTGGAGCTGTTCCCTGAGCTCCTCGATGCGCGCCTTCGCCCGTTCGCTGGCGGCCCGGTAGCTCGCAAGCCGTTCCACCAGGAGCCCGCCCCCGACGAGCAGGAGCAGAGCCGCGACCAGAGCCGTGAGCCGCCTGCGGCTGCGGCTCGCCCGCCCGGCGATTCCCGGGCGGAGATCGAAGGCGGGTGGCGCTGTAGGGTCTCCCACCGCGAAGTCGCAGACATCGGGCTCGAGCCCGAAACGCCGTACGCCTGCCAGCGCCGCTTCGAACGGCGCCCGCGGTGCGGCCGCGACGGCCACCTCGATGCGGCCGTCCCTCCTCCTGCCCGTGATCCAGCCGTGATAGAGGCACTGCTCCGCCGCCCAGGGCGTGAGAACGTCGATGCGATGGCGGAGCACATTGTCGAGTTCGCGTGCGGCCTGCGCGGGCAGGATCTCCCGACGCAGCAGTCCGCAGTCGCCGGGCAGGCGCAGCACGACATCCCGGGCCTCGCGCCGCAGACGCGCGAGCGCGGTCGCCGTCTCGCCCACGGCCCGCTCTTCGGCGTCGGCACAGCGGAGGAGGCCGAGGCGGTCGATGCGCCCGTCGCGGTGGCGGATCCAGGCGCGGAAGCTGCCGTTCTCCCAGAGGAGAATGCCGCAGGGATGGCGGATGCGCAGCGCAGGATCCGGCGGCGGCAGCGATCGTGCCGACAGGATCGAGAAGGTGCGATCCCTGAGGCCGAGGCCCCGGTCGCTCATGACGGGATCTCCCCGAGCGGTGGCTGAAGCCAGTCCAGGAGTTCGAATCCGCTTCCCGAAAGGCGGACGATCGCCATCGCCCGACGCTCGGCACCCGAACGGCTCTGGACCCTCAGATGAAGGCGGTACACATCGCCCGCATCCCGCCCCGGCGATGGCCGCTGTGCGCCAGATCTCTCGGCCGCTGCAGATTCCGCTCGCCGGGGGCCTGTGGTCGGCGCAAAGACCGTGATCCCGGGCCAGAGCCGCTGAAAGAGTTCCCGGTCCATGCCGGCGACAAGACGCAGTTCGACGGGATGGCGGAAGGGGCCGTCCGCCGGGCGGTCGGGAAGGCCGAGCGCCTCATAGTCTGTCTTCTCCGCCCCGTGCAGCCGTCGCAGCCGGTCGCGGTCCCGCCAGTCGAGGATCGCATCCCGCAGGGCGGCGGCACGCGCCGCATCGATCCCCCGCGCGCGCAGCCAGGCGGCGATCTCCGGACCGCTCGCGCGATTGAGGTCGAGGCGTGCGCTTTCCCCTTCGACCTGCACTTGGACCGTGAGATCGTCGAGTGTGAACCGCCCGCTCTCGCCGATGCCGAGCTCGCCCCGGCGGATGCGCGTGGCCGCCCAGGTGAGCGCCGAATCGAGCGCGGCATCGAGGCGCACCGCTTCGGCGGCAAGCGCGAGGCGGACGTTTCCCGATCCGGCCTGCTGTGCCGCGGGGAGAGCGAGGGCGGAGAGGCCCGTGATCAGCCACAGCACGAGCACGAGCGCCATTCCGGCCTCAGCTGACGGCTGGGGATGCGCAACTGCCGGCTGGCTTTCCGTCATCGCCTATCCCGTTGCCGCAGGCGGTCCGTGGTGAAGGGCGGGTGTGCGCACGAGCAGCGCCGGCCATCCCTCGCGGGCATCAACGGCGATGAGCCGCACCGCCTCGGGCAGGCCGCGCAGCATGCGCGTCTCCGGGTACCATCCGCGCGCGCCATCCTCCCGGGCGCGCCCGTAGTAGGCGAGCTCCAGCCTGCCGTCGACGACGATCGTCCGCCGCCAGGGGGCGGCGGCGAGGACCGCCATCGGATCGGCGCGCGGCGGCAGGGCGGCAAAGCGCAGCCAGAGCGCGCTTCCGGAGCCCTCGGAGCGCAGCTCGATCTCATAGACGGTGGCGATGGCATGCTGCGCCGAGGGGGCGAGGGCCGCAAAGCGCAGCCGCTCGCGCGTGCCCAGGAAGAGCGGCGTCGGTCCCCACTGCCATCCCCGCGCGCGGCCGAGTTCGCGGCGCAGAAAGGCCCGCGTCGCGAGCAGGAGGTCCCGCTCCTTTGCGCCTTCGTTCAGCCGCGCCGTGGTGTCGCCGACGGTGCGGGCGAGGGCCGCGAAGGCGAGGGTGAGAAGGGCGAGGACGGCGATCGCGACGAGCACCTCGAGGAGCGTGAAGCCCCGATCTCCACCTGGTTGCCGGCCCATGTTCACCGCACCGGAAGCAGGCCCACGAGACGGAAGCTCCGCCCGTCCCGGCCCTGCACCTCGACAACGACGCGGGCGAGATCCCGATCCAGTGGCTCGCGCCTCAGGCGAACCGCAAGCTCCGGCGGGAGCAGGGAGACGGGCGGCGTCTCGCCGAGCCGCAGGCTCTGCCAGACGAGATCCGCCGCCTGTGCGAGCCGCCACGCGCTCCGGAGCCGATCATCCCGGGCGGCGGCATCGGCGAGCAGAGCGAGCAGGGCGAGCGCGGCCAGGGCAAAGATGACAAGGGCGACGAGCACTTCGAGCAGGGTGAAGCCGGCCGCGGTGCGTTCAGCCATCGTTCGCGCTCTCCTCGGCAAGAAGGCGTCCGGTGAGCCAGTCGAGGCGGAGCGCGCGCTCCTTGCCTCTGACCGCGAGCGCCAGCCGTCCGCCGCTCGCGCTGCCGTCGGGCCGGAAGGTGAAGGGAAGCCCGGACGCCTCGAGGCGGACCTCGGGATGCAGTTCCGCCTCAAGCTCAGGGCGGCGGACGAGCACCGGGCGTCCCGAGCGCAGCGCCTCGATGCGCTTGGCGGCGATCAGACGTTCGAGGCGATTCACCGAGCGCGTGAGCGGATCCGAGGACCTGAGCTCCATCCGGCCCGCGAGGAGGAGTGCGACGGCCGCGAGAAGGGCGACGACCACGAGCATCTCGACCAGGGTGAAGCCGCCGCTTCGGCCGCGACCCGGGGGTTCAGCGGGCAAGACTGGAGATGTCCGCATTCTCGCCCTCGCCTCCGGGCCTTCCGTCGGCACCGAGTGAGACGATCTCGAAGGGTGCGCTGTCGGCGGGTGCACGGTAGCGGTAGGGGCGCCCCCAGGGATCGACGGGCAGTTCTCCGCCGTCGACGTAGGGGCCCTTCCAGCCGCGCACGCCCGGGGGAGGGGTGATGAGCGCCTCGAGCCCCTGGGCGGTGCTGGGATAGCTTCCGGTATCGAGACGGTAGTACTCGAGCACGGTTGCGAGGCGCTGGATCTGGATCCGCGCCGCATCCTGCCGCGCGCTGTCGAGGTAGCTGAGCACCCGGGGTGCGACCAGGCCCGCGAGCAGCGCGAGGATGACGAGGACGACGAGCAGCTCGATGAGGGTAAAACCCGCATCCCTCCGCGCCGCGCATGGGCCCGGGCGATCACGCGGTTCAGTCGAAGATGCGGAATTCGACCACATAGCGCTCATTTTCGACCACGAGCCGATCCTTCTCGATCCGCTGCACCTGCCATCCCATGATCTCCTGGCTCGGCTCAACCGCGATCACCGTCTTCCCGTCCCCCTCCCCGGGGGCCAAGAGGGCGAGCAGCATGCCATCGCGCCGGAGCGTGCCGACGAAAACGAAGGGGGGATCGTCCTCTTCGCCTGCTGCGGCGGATACCCGCGCGGTCGCCCGCTCCGCTGCCGCGCTGTCGCGCGGCGGACGCCGGTCCGCCCGGAAGAGCGGGCGCTCGACGATTGCGGCATAGCGCCGGCCG
>CAZHHU010000003.1:0-10211 GCA_964532215.1 uncultured Geminicoccaceae bacterium | reverse complement strand
ACGCCGGTCCGCCCGGAAGAGCGGGCGCTCGACGATTGCGGCATAGCGCCGGCCGCCACTGGGAGAGGACTCCGCTCCATTTGTGTGCATGGACGCGAGCAGCGTCGACACGACCGCAGCGACGGCTGCGTCCCGAAGTCGGCGGCTTTTGCGATCGCGGACGGAGTTCCCTATTAAGGCCTGCATTCATAACGAGCCTTTTTGCGGTCGGAGCCCATATAGCTCCAGAATATTAAAATTTTCCTTAGCGGGAAAGCGCCCCGAGCGACGCGAGTGCACCCATGACCGCAGCGACGATGGTCCCCACGATGGCGCCGAGAAAAAGGATGAGCAGGGGCTCGACGAGCCGCGCGAGACGCGTCGCACGCTCGGTGATCCGGTTCTCGAGCCGCTCCGCGAGAAAGGCGGCGGTTTCGGCAATGCGGCCGCTTTCCTCACCGACCCTGAAGAGACGGAGCGCGAGCGGGGCGAGGACACCGGCCTCCTCGAGGCAGTCGCCGAAACTGCGGCCGGCATCGATTCCTGCGGGCACGCGCCCAAGCGCGCTTCGGGCATGGGCGCTTTTGACCGCCTGGGCGGCGAGCCCCACCGCGCGCGGCAGTTCGAGCCCGCCCGCGAGCAGGAGCGCGAGCGCGCGCGCGAACTCGGCCGAGCTCCGCTCGCGCAGCGCAGGTCCCAGGAGCGGCACAGACAGGGCATGCCCCTCGAGGGCGCGGCGAAGCGCAGGCAGGCGGAGGCCGAGGAGGATCGCGAGCAGCCCCAGCCCGGGCCCGAGGAGCAGAGCCGGATCGCTGCGCAGGCTTTCGGAGAGGGTGAAGATCAGGCGCGTGAGCGCGGGCAGCGCGGCGCTGCGGTCTGCGAGGAGGCGGGCGAACTCGGGCACGACCCACAGCAGGACGAGCAGGATCGAGGCCAAGGTCGCAGCGGCGAGCAGCGCGGGATAGACGAGCGCACCCCGGAGCTGCTCGCGGAAGCGGCATTCGCGCTCGTAGAGCTCGGCGAGCCGTTCGAAGGCCTCGGCAAGCTGACCGGTCCGCTCGCCTGCCGCGATCAGGGCGAGGAAGCGGGGCTCGAAGCGTCCCTCTTCGGAGGCGAAGGCCTGCGCCGGCGACGCGCCGCTTCGCAGCCGCTCGCGCACGCGCAGCAGGAGATGGCGAAGACCGCCGCCGCGGCTGTCGCGGGCGACGACCAGGAGCGCACCCTCGAGCCGCTCGCCGGCACGCAGCAGCAGCGCGAGCGCGCGGGCGAGCTCGCCCAGCCGCGAAGGGGCGATGGAGCGACCGGACAGGCGGGGCCGGAAGCGCATGCCGGCATCGAGCGGCCGGGCTTCGAGCGGAATCAGGCCTTCGAGCTTGAGGCGCTCGAGCGCCCGCTCCAGGCTCGGGGCCTCGAGTTCGCCCCGCACCGCGGCCCCCTCGCAGGTCATCGCGCGGTAGCGATAGCGCGGCATCTCAGGCTTCGCTCACGCGGCGCACCTCGTCGAGGGAAACGATGCCCGAAAGGGCCTTGCCGATGCCGTCCCGGACGAGGCTTGCGACCCCCCGCGCGCGGGCGAGCTCGCGCAGTTCCTGCTCGGATGCACGTGCGCGGATCGCGTCCCGCATCGCGTCGTCGATCACCAGCAGTTCGAAGATGCCGACCCGGCCCACATGGCCGAGCCCGTCGCAGGCCCGGCAGCCTCGCGCTCGATGCAGACGCAGACCGTCTCCGACGCCGACGCCGAAGGCGGCGAGATAGCTGCGCTCGAGGGCGTCCGGTTGGTAGGGCTCGCGGCACTCCGGGCACAGCCGCCCCACGAGGCGCTGACCGAGCACCGCCCGCAGCACGGAGGCGAGGAGATAGGGCTCGACTCCCATGTCGAGAAGCCGCGCCGCCGCCCCGGCTGCGGTGTTCGTATGCAGGGTGGTGAGCAGGAGATGCCCGGTGAGAGCCGCGTGCACGGCGGTCTTCGCCGTCTCCACGTCGCGCGTCTCGCCCACCATGACCACGTCCGGGTCCTGCCGCAGCACCGAGCGGAGAATGCGCGCGAAGTCGAGGCCGATCTCGCTCCGCACCGGGATCTGGGTCACGCCGGGAAGCTGGTACTCGACCGGGTCCTCGATCGAGACGATCTTGCTCTGCCCGGCATCGAGCTCGGAGAGGGCGGCGTAGAGCGTCGTCGTCTTGCCGCTGCCCGTGGGGCCGGTCACGAGCAGCATGCCGTGGGGTGCGCGCAGCAGGGTGCGAAACCGCTCTTCGATCTGCGGCGCCATGCCGAGCTCGCCGAGGCTCAGGCGACCGCGCCGGTGGTCGAGCAGGCGCACCACTGCGCTCTCGCCGTGGATCGTGGGCATGGTCGCGACCCGCAGATCGATCTCCCGCCCGTCGATCTCGACGCGGGTGCGGCCGTCCTGCGGCATGCGCCGCTCGGCGACGTCGAGGCGCGCGAGAATCTTGATGCGCGAGACGACTGCGGCAGCGAGCCGGCGCGGCGGCGAGGCGCCTTCCCTAAGGCGCCCGTGCACCCGGTAGCGGACGCGCAGCCGCGCGGGCTCCGGCTCGAGGTGGAGGTCGGAAGCCTGGATCCGCACCGCCTCGCTCAGGAGCTCCTGGACGAGACGCACGACCGGGGCATCTTCGGCCGCCCGGGCGAGCTCCTCCTCCTCCACCTCTCCGGCATCTGCGCCGAGATCGGCCACGATGCGCTCGATCGCGTGACGGCCCCGGTCGAAGCAGCGCACATGGGCCGCTTCGAGGTCCTCGAGCGGTGCGAGAACCGGCACCACGGGAATGCCGGCGGCGATCTCCGCCGCCTTGAGCGGCTCGGGCGGCACGGGGTCGGCGACCGCGAGCCGCAACCGGCCCCGCTCCACCGTCAGCGGCAGCAGCCTGTTGTGACGCAGAAAGGGAACGGAGAAGCGCTCGAGGAGCGCCGGCTGCTCCGGGAAATTGCGCCCCTGCACGATCTCGAAGCCGTAGTGCTCGTGCAGGACCTCGATCCACACGCGGCTGTCGAGCTTGCCGCGCCGCCGCAGCACGACGGGGACGGGCTCGCCGCGCTCCTCGGCCTCCCGTTCGATGGCCGCGGCTGCAGCCGGATCGAGCAGTCCCCGCGCCACGAGCAGCGCGAGCCCGAGGTGCGTCGGCCCCGGGGCATCCTCGGGGAGGGGGAGCGCGCGGCGGCGGAAGACCGGCGGCAACATGGAGCTCCGGGATCGGCACGCCGATGCGGACGCAGCCACTCTAGCCGCCTCGCCCCGGACGGAAAAGCGCGGCGTCTGTGCCGGTTCGGGCGTTGCCATGCGCGTTATGCGCGAATATCCTCCGGAAGCATTCTTCCTGAGATTGATGAACACCCCGGGAGCGAGGAATGCACGACGATCTCTGGTGGCTGCACCACCGCGGGCGCAGAGTGCCGATCAGGAAGATCAACGGTGTGGAGCGCGATCTGCTCACCGTCGGCGACGGCGGGGAGGTGGTGCTCACCTTTCACGGCGAGTACGCCCGGTTTCACAACAGCCTGTTCGTCTATCTGGTCGACGACGACGGTCGGCTCGAGAAGCCGCGGCTCGTCTGGGCCGATGCCAGCGACCGCCGCTTCGATCCCGACCAGCCCTTGCTGCACGACGGCAGAGGGCCGCTCTCGCCCGGCGACCGCGTGCGCCTGAGCGAACTCTACGATCCCGAGGATCTCGCCCCCGGCCAGGAATTCGGCTTCCTGCTCGTGGCCAACGGCTACCGACGCAACCCGCACCGATGGTTCGACGACCCGGACGGATTCCGCATCATCGACCGCCGCACCGGGGAGACCGCGACCCTCGACACCGCTCCGAAGCGCATCCGCCTCGTTCACGAGGGCGAGGACGGTACCCATCGGCTCAAGGGCAAGCTCTTCTTCACCACCGACCCGGACGACGATGGCGGGTTTCGCAATCCGCTCAATCCGGATCTCAAGGAGCATGTCGTCTCGACGGTCGACGGAGACGGGGATGTCTGGCTCGCCTTCGAGGACCTCCACTACCGCGACCGCAATTTCCGCGATCTCTTCATCGAGGTGGACACCGACGCCCATCGCTGCCCGGTCCATCTCGACACCGCGCTCGCCGACCAGGGACGCGGGATCGCCTTCATCGGCGACGCGGTCGGGGAGCGGACCGCACTGGCGCTCGCGTATGTCGGCGATTTCGACGGCGACGGCCACGCGGACGTGGCGATCGGTGCACCCCAGGCGGGCGACGCGGGCGAGGGGGCGCTCTACCTCTACTTCGGCAGCGATGCCATCCCCGCTGTGGTGGATCTCGCCGCAGCGGACGACGTCGTCACCCTCACCGGGGAGAACGCCGGTGACGCTCTGGGCACGTCGCTTGCCGCGGCGGGCGATCTCAACGGCGACGGCTTCGACGATCTCGTGATCGGCGCCATCGGTGTCGACACGCTGGGCGGCGCGGATGCCGGTGCGGCCTATGTCCTCTTCGGCGGCCCGCGGCCGCAGCAGGGCGCGATCGGGGATCTTGCACCCTCACGTCTTGCGCGCATCGACGGGCTCGCGGCGGGCGACGAGCTCGGCCGCTCGGTTGCGGGAGGCGGCGACATCGACGGCGACGGCTTCGCGGACATCGTCATCGGCGCCCGCCTCGCGGAAGCGGATTATGCCCGCTACAGCGGCGGCCTCTCCTACGTGCTGTTCGGCGGCGCGGACGGCGTCGGCACCGATCTCGCAGCGCTCGACGGCAGCAACGGCCTCCGCTTCGAGGGCGCGGGCCGTTTCGATCAGTCGGGCCGGAGCGTCGCCGTGCTCGGCGACATCGACGGCGACGGCTTCGACGATTTCGCGATCGGGGCGCCGGATGCCGATCCTGGCGGACGGGAGAACGCGGGCGCGGTCTATGTCGTCTTCGGTACGGACGGCGGGTACCCGGCGAGCTTCGGGCCGGATGCGCAAGATGGGGTCCGCGGCCTCGTCATCGAGGGCGAAAGCGCCGGGGACTTCGCGGGCTTCGCCGTGGCCGGTGCCGGCGACATCAACGGCGACGGCTTCGACGACATCGTCATCGGCGCCTACGGCAAGACGACCGCCGGCGGAGCGATGGCCGGGGCCGCCTACGTCGTCTTCGGCCACGACGGCACCTGGGACGGGAGCCTCGACCTCGGCGAACTCGACGGCAGCAATGGCTTCGCCATGTTCGGGCTCTCTCCGATGAGCGGCACCGGGCGGGCGGTGGCCTCGGCAGGAGATGTCAACGGCGACGGCTTCGACGACATCCTCGTCGGCGCCCGCTATGCGGACCCCGAAGGGCTCGGCGGTGCGGGCGAAGCCTATCTCGTCTTCGGGCACGGCGGCACGTTCGCGGCCGAGCTCGATCTCTCCACCCTCGATGCGACGGGCGCCGGCTGCACGCTCCAGGGCACCCGGCGCGAAGCCTATGCCGGCTACAGCTTCGGCGGGCCCGGCGACATCGACGGGGACGGCTTCGCGGATCCGCTGATCGGCGCGCCCTCGATCGCGGATGCAGGCTCGCCCGGTGCCGCCTATCTCGTCTTCGGCGAAGAGATCGCCGCAGCCGCGACGAGCTGATCGTCATCCATCGCGCGCATCGAGAAGGGCTTCGGCGAGCTCCGCGAAGCCGAGGCCGCCCGGGCGCTCGGTCACATAGGCGGGAAGACTCCTGAGGCGGGCTGCGAAGCGGCGCAGGTTGGCGACCCCGACCGCGTTCGGAAAGCAGGCGAACATCGGCTCGTCGTTCGGCGAATCGCCGACGAAGCAGCAGGAATCCATGAGTTCCTCAAGCTCGGCCGCGAAGACTTCGCGCACGAACAGCCGGGTCATGGAAAGCTTGTCGTAGTCCCCGAACCATGCGTTGACGTGGATCGAGCTCACCTTCACCCGGCACCCTTCGGCCTCCAGCAGGGCGACGATGCGATCGACCGCAGCCTCGTCGAGTGGGGCGACATCCTCGCACCAGTCGATGGCGAGATCGCTCTCCCGGTAGAGCTGATCGGAGGCGAGCGCCGTGCCCGGGATCGCCTCGAGGATCCTGCGGCCGATGGCTTCGAGCCTGCTGCGGAAGCGGGCGCGGGTCTCGGTGTCGTAGAGATAGCGACGCAGGAGGCGGCGCTTCTGCGGATCGTAGCGGAACCAGAGGGCGCCGTTCTCGCCCACGATGCCGGCGACGGGCCAGAAGCGGGCGATATGGTCGCACCACCCCGCCGGCCGGCCGGTGATGGGGACGACGCGGATTCCGGCCGCCGCAAGCCGTTCCAGAGCCGTATAGGCGACCGCCGGCAGCTTTCCGTCGAGGGTGAGAGTGTCGTCGATGTCGGTGAACAGGTAGGCGATGCGGCGCCGCTCCGCGGCGGGCCAGGCGGCGAGCGGCTTCATTCGACCCGATCCCAGCGCGCACGCGTGCCCGCACCTTCGGCCACGGGCCGCGGTCCGTAGCTGCGGAACTTCTCCATCACGCGGCCGATCTCCTCGTCGGACAGCAGTACCGGACCGCCGATCAGGAGGCTCAGATAGTACTGCCGCGCCAGGGTCTCGAGCTCGACCGCGAGCCACATCGCCTTGTCCAGGGTCGGACCCGTCGCGAGCATGCCGTGATTCGCCATGAGGCAGCAGTTGCGTCCCTCGAGCGCGGCGAGGACGCTCTGGGACAGCTCCTTGGTGCCGAAGGTCGCATACTCGGCACAGCGGATCGACGGCCCCCCGGCGGCGGCGATCATGTAGTGGCAGGCGGGAATCTCCCGCCGGCAGATGGCGAGGGTGGTGGCGTAGGTGGAATGGGCGTGGACCACGGCGCCCACCTCCGGCCGGCTCCTCATGATGTCGAGATGAAAGCGCCATTCCGAGGAGGGCACATGCGGAGGGCGCGCGCGAAAGCGGCCGTACTCGCCCTCGATCGGCATTTCGACGACGTCCTCCGGCTTCATCTGTTCATAGGGCACGCCCGAGGGCGAGATGAGCATGCTGCCGCCGGCGCGCACACTGATGTTGCCCGAGGTACCCTGGTTGAGTCCCGAGGCGTTCATCCAGCGCAGGGCCTCGACGATGCGGCGACGCAGCTCCCTTCGGTTGCTCATGGACTCCTCCCGTGACGGCGCCTTTTGCGCTTGACAGGGGCGGCCGTTTTTCGAACACTTGTATCGTCCGTAACACAATTGTCCATAACGGACAACGCAGCACGGACACGAGGATCAGGGAGGCGGGGGCGGATGGCATCCGCGAAGGCTGACCGCATGGGATCCCACCGGCTGGTGCGGCTGCCATGGCTGCCCCCGTTCCTGGCCTCCGATCATCCGCTGCCGTGGCTCGCGCCGCTCGTCGCCATGCTCGTCGCCTTCGGGCTCTATCCACTGCTCTACAGCGCGTGGCTGAGCCTCCACGAACGCAACCGCTTCACCCGTCAGAACGTCTTCGTAGGTCTCCAGCAGTGGGCCGAGGCGCTCGGCGACGACCGCATGTGGCACGCGCTCTGGGTCACGGTGGTGTATACCGTGCTCTGCCTCGTGATCCAGCTCACCCTCGGGCTTGCGATCGCGCTTCTGCTCGACTGCGAGCGCCGCGGCTATGGCGTCATGCGGGCGCTCATGACCCTGCCGCTGGTCGTGCCACCGGCGATCGCGGGCATGATGTTCCTGCTGCTCGAGGACGGCGAGTTCGGCGTTCTCACCCATGCGCTCGTGGGCATCGGGCTGCTCGGCCGCGACCAGCCGATCCTCGGCACGGCCGGGACCGCGCTCGCCGGCGTCATGCTTGCCGACATCTGGCAGTGGACGCCCTTCATGGTACTCATCCTGCTCGCCGGGCTGCGTTCGCTGCCGCGCGAGCCCTTCGAGGCCGCGGCCATCGACGGTGCGAGCCGGCTGCAGGCCTTCCGCTACATCGCGCTTCCCATGCTGGGGCGGGTGATCGCGGTGGCGGTGCTGATCCGCGGCATCGATCTCTTCCGCATCTACGATTACATCTACGTCATGACCGGCGGCGGGCCGGGCACCGTCACCGAGACGCTCAGCTGGTACGCGGGCCGCGCCTTCGGTGTCGCCGACTTCCCCTATGCGGCGACCCTGAGCCTCATCACGCTGATCGTGCTCAACATCCTCGCACTCACCTTCATTCGCGTCGCCCGGGTGAGGTTCTGATGCGGCACCAGCGCGTAACCGGCATCCTCCGCGATATCTGCGCCTGGGGCGTGGTGCTGCTGTTCATGTTCCCGCTCTTCTGGTGGGTACTCGCCTCCTTCAAGCCCTATTCCGCCATCTTCAGCACCACCCCCGTCTTCTTCGACTTCGAGCCGACGCTCGACAACTACCGCGTCACCCTGCTCGGCTACTCGCGCGTCGAGCTCGCCTTCGAGCGGGGTGGCGTCGGCGGCACCACCGGGGGATCCTGGAGCTATTACGCCGTGCCCTCGATCATCCAGAGCGTCGTCGTCGCCGTCGGCTCCACCGCGCTCGCCGTCACCATCGCCTCCTTCGCCGCCTACGCCCTCGCACGCCTGCGCTTCAACGGCCAGCACCACTTCGTCTTCTGGGTGCTGGCCCAGCGCATGATGCCGCCGATCGCGGTTGCCATTCCCCTGTTCTTCATCTTCCGCGATCTCGGGCTGCGCGACACGCTTCTCGGTCTCATCCTCGCCCATACGCTCATCAACCTTCCGCTCGCCGTGCTGCTCCTCAAGAGTTTCTTCGAGGATGTGCCGAGAGAGCTGGACGAAGCGGCGCTGATCGACGGCGCAAGCCGCTTCCAGTGCTTCCGGCTGGTGGCGCTGCCGCTCGTGCGCACGGGCATCGCCGCCACGGCGGTCCTCTGCTTCATCTTCTCCTGGACGGAATTTCTCATCTCGCTCCAGCTCACCACGTCGATCCGCACCATACCCGTGAAGATCTCCACCTTCGTCACCTCGACCGGCACCGAGTGGGGCTTCATCACCGCGCTCGGCAGCGCCGCGCTCGTGCCATGCTTTCTCTTCATCCTGGCCGTGCAGCGGCATCTCGTGCGCGGCCTCACGCTGGGCTCGCTCAAGGACTGAGGGGCCCCACCGCAACCAGGGAGGATCAGGGATGTCTTTGAGGGAGTACGATCGCAAACGTTACATCGCCGGCCTCGCCCGCGCCTTCGCCGAACGTCGCATCGACAAGCGCAGCTTCCTGCGCGGCCTCGCCCGCGCCGGTGTGGGCATGTCCGCCTTCGCCGCGGGCTATCTCGGCGGCATGCGCCCCTTCCGCGGGCTCTTCCATCTCGGCACCGATCTCGCCGCCGCGGAGCCCGGGGACGAGGTGAAGGCCTGGCTCAAGGACGTGGGGCGCAGGTTCGCCGGCACCACCGTGCGCTTCACCTCGGAGGCGACGCCGCCCACCATCGTCGCCAATCAGATCGCCAAGGAGGAGTTCACCGCGCTCACCGGCATCAACGTCGAGATCGAGATCGTGCCGCTCGAACAGGTGCTGCAGAAGGCGACCCTCGACGCCCAGGGGCAGCTCGGCACCTACGATCTCTACTATCTCGACCAGTCGTGGATCGCGACCTTCGCCCCCGATACCATCGATCCGCGCGAAAAATACGAAAGCCAGCCCGAGCTCGCGATGCCCGGTTTCGACTGGGACGATTTCAGCAAGCCGCTCGTCGACGGCATCTCGATGTACAATGGCAAGATGGTCGGGATTCCCTTCGACATCCCGATCTTCATCCTCATGTACCGCCGCGACCTCTACGAGAAGCACGGCATCGAGGTGCCGACGACGATGGAGGCCTACATGGCGGCGGTGAAGGCGATCCACGAAGCGGAGAGCGGCAACGGCATCTATGGCACCACCGGCCAGCTCAAGTCCGGCCACTATTCGCTCGAGTGCGACTGGACCTGCTGGCTGTGGTCCCACGGCGGTTCGATCTTCGACAAGGAGGGGTTCTTCTCCGGCGGCGACGCCGACGGACTCACCGGCCTCGACTACATGCTCGAGCTCGTCCGATACATGCCGCCCGCGGCGACGACCTGGACCTGGGACGGCGAGGCCCAGTCGGTCATGCAGGGGATCGCCGGCATGCTGATGTCCTGGGGCGAGTTCTTCCCCGGCTTCGACGGTCCGGATTCCAAGGTCCAAGGCCTCATGGAGGCCGCGATCCCGCCCAGGGAGAAGAAGCTCCGTCCGCCCTCCGAGGCCGGCTTCGGCGAGATTCCCCACATCGGCCACCAGGGCGGCTCCGCCCTCGCGCTCTCGCGCTATGCCAGGAACCCGGA
>CAZHHU010000002.1:36928-68312 GCA_964532215.1 uncultured Geminicoccaceae bacterium | reverse complement strand
GTCCTCCGGCCGCCGCCGGCCAGTGCCGGCGTGTTTCGATGCCTCCCCGACTAGCGACTTGGGTCACCGGATCCGTCCGGTGACCCCTTTTTTCTTCCCTGGCCGCGAACCCGGCTTGTGCAGCTGCGGAGAACGACGATGAACCGGCGCCTTCTCATCGCACCTTCGATCCTCTCGGCCGATTTCGCCCGTCTCGGCGAGGAGGTAAAGGCCGTGGACGAGGCGGGTGCGGACTGGATCCATCTCGATGTCATGGACGGTCACTTCGTCCCCAACATCACCTTCGGCCCCGACATCGTGAAGGCCATCCGCTCCTGTAGCACAAAATGCTTCGACACCCATCTCATGATCGAGCCGGTCGATCCCTACATCGAGGCCTTCGCCAGGGCGGGCGCGGACCGCATCATCGTCCATGTCGAGGCGACGAAGCATCTCGACCGCACCCTCCAGCTCGTCGCCAGCTGCGGCAAGAAGGCCGGCGTCACCCTCAACCCGCACACGCCGGAGAGCCTCGTCGCATACGTGCTCGATCGCATCGACCTCGTGCTCGTGATGAGCGTCAATCCCGGCTTCGGTGGCCAGAAGTTCATTCCCGCCGTGATCGAGAAGATCCGGAGGCTGCGACGGATGATCGGTGACCGGCCGATCCACATCGAGGTGGACGGCGGCATCGATCCCGACACCGCACCGCTCGTGGTCGAGGCGGGAGCGGATGTGCTCGTCGCCGGCTCCGCGGTCTTCGGGCGGCCGCCTTATGCGCAGGCGATCGCCGCCCTGCGTGCGGCCGAGAGCCGGATGGCGTCCTGACGGGGCCATGGCGCGCATGTGCGAACCGGCGACCATCCCGCGCCGCTGGCCGCGGACGATTCTCGCCGCGCTCGCCGTGGTCGCGGCCGGGGCCCTCGTCCTCCACCTCATGGGGCGGGTGCCGATCTGCCGCTGCGGCTACGTCAAGCTGTGGCAGGGAGAGGTCTTCAGCAGCGAGAACTCGCAGCACATCGCCGACTGGTACAGCCTTTCCCACGTCGTCCACGGCCTCCTGTTCTATCTCGCACTCCGCCTCGGGCTGCCGCGCCTCGACCTCAGTGATCGCTTCCTGCTCGCGACCGTCGTCGAGACGGCCTGGGAGGTGATCGAGAACACCGATTTCGTCATCCAGCGGTACCGCGAGGCGACGATCGCGCTCGACTACTATGGCGATTCGATCCTCAACTCGGTCTCCGACATCGGCTTCATGATGCTCGGATTTGCCTTCGCGGCGCGTTTTCCTCCCTGGGCGTCGCTGGTTCTCGGGCTCGCACTCGAGCTGGTCGCCGCCTTCGCGATCCGCGACAACCTCACGCTGAACGTGATCATGCTCCTCTATCCCCATCCCGCGATCCGCGCCTGGCAGATGGGCGGGTGAAATGGAGCAGGGTCAGCCGCTGCGCATGACCGCCTCGGCGCCGGCAACCAGGTCGAGCAGCTCCTCGGTGATCGCCTCCTGGCGCAGGCGGTTCTTGAGATGCGCGAGCTCCTCGCTGCGCCGTTCGATGTTGCGCGAGGCCTGTTCGCAGGTGCGCAGACGCATGGCGGTCTCGACCGCGAACGCCGCAGCCAGCGCGTGGACGATGCCCGCGAGCACGAGCTCCTCGGCGAGCGCCTCTTCGAGCGCCGGCACGGGCAGATGGGTGCGGGGCAGCGGAGGCCGCCCCCGTCCTGCCCGCACCCCGGGAGGCGCCGGGATCACCTCGTCGCCGATCTCGAAGCCTCCGAGGGTGGGTCGGGGGTGAAGCAGACGGAGACGCGCGGGACGGCCGAGCGCGGCGCGAAGCTCCCTCGCACGGCGCACGACGGCGCGCGGGTGTCCCGCCTGCGCGAGCACGCCCTGAAGCCGGAAGCCCGCTTCCTCGAGAAAGGCGGCACCCCGGCGGCCGACGACCCAGGGACGCGTTCCGGCGGGAAGACGGGCGCGGGCCTCTGCGGCGATGTGCCGTCCGAGGGGGCCTACGAAGCCGTGCTCCGAGGTCACGATGAGAACCGGAGCTCCGTTCGCGGCAGGAGACAGGGTTGCGTGTGCCGCCCGGATGCGGGCATGCGCCTCGGCCAGAATGTCCCGGTAGCGGCCCGTGGCGTGGAGCAGATGTTCCGATTCCCGAAGTCGCGAGGAGGCCACCCCGCGCATGGCCCGGACGACCTCCCGGATCTGCGAGAGTGCGCGGATACGGGCCTCGATGCGGCCGAGCTCACTCACCTCCCGTCGCCTCCGGCGTCTCCGGGACGAGCCCGCGCAGCGCCTCGTCGACGGCGGTGAGCAGCGCCCGGTGGCCCGCCTCGTCGAGTCGCCCCTCGGCGAGCGCGGGGGCGAGCGACGCCGCGCGCGGGGCCACCTGCTCGAGAAGCCGCAGGCGGGCCCCGGCAAGCCGGTCCTCGGGGATCGGGTCGAGGCGCCCCGCATGGAGCGCGATGAGAAGCACGACCTCCTCCTCGAGGCTGTAGGGACGAAGACGCGGCTGGCTCAGCAGAAAGCGGATGCGCCGTCCGTGGCGCAGCACGGCGAGGGTGTGGGGGTCGGTGATGCCGCCGAAACGCGCGAAGTGCTCCACCTCGAGAAAGCGGGCGTATTCGAGCCGCAGGCGGGCGGCGAGCTCGCGGAGCACCGGGGGCTGGGCGCGACCGCCGACGCGCGAGACCGAGAGGCCGACGTCCACGGCCGGCTTCTGGCCGGCATGGAAGAGCCGCGGCTCGAGGTAGATCTGGCCGTCGGTGATCGAGATGAGATTGGTGGGAATGTAGGCGGCGATGTTGCCGGCCGCGGTCTCCGCGATGGGGAGCGCGGAGAGGGAACCGCCGCCGGCCTCGGGGGACAGCTGCGCGGACCGCTCGAGCAGGCGCGAATGCAGGTAGAAGACGTCGCCGGGAAACGCCTCGCGCCCCGGCGGCAGGCGCAGGAGCAGGGCGAGCTGACGGTGCACATCGGCATGTCTGGTGAGATCGTCGTACACGATGAGCACGTCGCGTCCGCGGTCGCGGAACCACTCGCCGATCGTGCAGGCGGCATAGGGGACGAGCCACTGCAGCCCGGGCAGGGTCTCGGCGGCGCCGACCACGAAGATCGTGCGCTCGAGCGGGCCGTGACGCCGGACCGCCTCGACGACCTGTCCCACGGTGGTCGTCTTCTGCCCGATCGCGGCATAGATGGAGATCACGTCGCTCCGTTTCTGCGCCAGGATGGCGTCGACGGCGAGCGACGTCTTGCCGGTCTTGCGGTCGCCGAGCACGAGTTCCCGCTGGCCGCGCCCCAGGGGGAGCATGGCATCGACGACGAGAAGGCCGGTGTGCAGGGGCCTGCGCACGAAGTCCCGCTCGACGATGGCGGGTGCTGGACGCTCGATCGGCTCGAGCCCCTCCGCCTCGACCTCGCCGCCGCCGTCCAGGGGGCGGCCCAGGGGGTCGAGGACGCGGCCGAGGACGGCCTCTCCCACCGGCGTGCGCACGACCGCACCGCTGCGCCAGACGCGTCGGCCGGCCTCGAGCGCCTCCCCTTCGTGCACGAGCACGCAGCCCGCCTGGTCGGTATCGGCCCGGACGACGAACGCCGTGCCGCCGCCTTCGATCACGAGGAGCTCGTTCTGGCGTACCCGCTCGAGGCCGGCGACGGTGACGACGCCATCGCCGAGACGGGTGATCGTGCCGAAGCGGGAGATGTCCGGCTCGGGCGCGAAGCGCTCGAGGGTCTTGCGGAAGCTGCGGAGCTCGCGGCGGAGCTCAGTGGAGAGCGGCGGCGCCGAAGAGTTCGTCGCGGACACGGTGGGTCACGTCGCTGAGCGTGAAGGAGGCGCGCCAGTGCGGCGCCTCGAGGGCAACGCCGGCGAGGAGCCCGGGATCGGTGCGGATCGGCACTTCGCTCTCCGCACCGGTGAGCGACGTCAGCGCCTCCCGGTAGAGCCGGGTGCGGATGTCATCCGGAGCTGCGGCGCAGCGAAGGACCGTGACCCGGCCCGCAGCTGCGGGAAGGCTTCCGCTGGCGCGCAGATTGTCCATCAGGACACGGAAGAACGCCTCATCGAGGGCCGGCGAGCGCAGCCGCTCGGCGATCCGGCGGGCGAAGAGCGCGAAGAGATCCGCAAGCTCGCCGCGCATCTCTTCGAGCGCGCGGCGGCGTTCATGTGCGAGCTCGCGCCGGAAGGCGTCCCGCTCGCGGGCGAGCTCTGCGCGCGCCTCCTCGAGAATGTGGCGCCGCTGCGCCTCGGTCTCCGCCAGGATGCGCGCACGCAGCTCCTGTCTTTCCCGCACAAGCCGCGCGCGCGCCTCCCGCAGCGCCGCGCGCTCCTGTTGTGCTTCCGTCGCGAGACGGCGGGCCTCCTCGAGCGCGGCCCGCTCGCGCCGGCGGCGCTCCTCGAGAAGCCGTAGCGCGGGGTGGTAGAAGAAGCGGGCGAGAAGCCATACCAGGACGAGGAAGTTGATGATCTGAAGCGCGATCGTCCAGGGGTTCAGCTCCATGGACTCAGCCCACGTAGGGATTGGCGTAGAGGAGCAGCAGCGCGATGACGAGACAGTAGATCGCCATGGTCTCGATCATGGCGAGACCCACGAAGAGCGTGCGGGTGAGCGTCCCTGCCGCTTCGGGCTGGCGGGCGATGGCGTCCATCGCCGCCGCGAGCGCCCGGCCCTCACCGAGCGCCGGACCGATGGAGCCGAGACCGACGGCGAAGGCGGCACCGAAGACGCTGACGATCTCGAGGTTCATGTCCCCTCCTCTGGAGCCTCTCCTTCCGCCGCGCGGCCTATCGCCGCCGCGAGGAAGACCGTCGCCAGTATGGTGAAGATATAGGCCTGCACGAGACCGATCAGGATGGAAAGAAGCAGAAACGGCACCGGTACGAGAAGTCCCGCGATGGACAGCAGCACGCCGATCACGAGCTCGTGGCTCGCGATGTTGCCGAAGAGCCGCACCGCCAGTGCGAAGGTGCGGCTGAGCTCGGAGACGATGTGGATGGGCAGCAGCAGGATGTTGGGCCGCAGGTACTCCTGCAGATGCCCGAGTATGCCGCGCACCCGCAGCCCCTCGATGTGGACGAGGAGGAACACGAGCAGGGCGAGGGCGGCGGGAGTCTCGGGATGCGCCGTGGGCGGCGCCAGGCCCGGAATGATGCCGAGCAGGTTCGAGCACAGAAGGAACAGGAAGAGCGAGCCGAGAAAGGGGAGATAGCGGTCGGCATCCTCCTGCAGCACCGCCCGCAGCTGTGCGCGCTCGAACTCGACCAGGAGCTCGACGGCCGCGCGCAGGCGAGGGTAACGTGCACCCGCAGGGCCGAAGGCCAGCATGCCGAGGAGCAGGAGGAACAGCCCCACACCCCAGGTCGTCACCACCTGGCGGGCGATCGGCACCGGCCCGAGGTGGAAGAGGATGTCCGGGCTCAGCGGGCCTTCGTTCACGGACCGGTCCTGACGCTCGAGATCGCCCGCTGGCGGGCGACGAGAAAGGCCGCCGCGGCCGCCAGCAGAGGGAGCGGGCCGAGATGGGCGATGGCCCAGAAGGCGATCACCACGACGGCGATCCTGAGGACGAGATAGCGCGCCCAGAGGCTGCGGCCGCCACCCGCCGTCCACACCGCAAGCTGGCGTTCGAGCCAGTGGAAATAGAGCTGTCCGACGACGAAACCGACCACGGTAGCGAGCGCGATCGCGGCGAAGGTCACGGCTTTTCTCCCCGCATCCGCCTCCAGGCGAGCATGAGCCCGAGACCGGCACCGAGGATCGTCCCTGCGGCCGCGAAGGTGACCCCGCTCCCCAGGGTGCGGTCGAGCCAGCGCCCGAGCAGGGCACCGCCGACCGAAGGCAGCACGATGAGCCAGCCCAGCGTGCCGATCCAGGTGAGATAGATCCAGATGTTGCGGTGCCGTTCGCGCTCGAGCCTGCGGCGCCGTGCCAGCTCCTCGCGGGCGGCGCGGGCGAGTTCGTTGCCCTCCTGCGCCCCGCTCATGCGGAAACCTCTCGGCGGACCTGCGGGGGAGCGCCGCGCGACGGTGTGCCCCGTCTGGCCTCGAGGTAGTCCCGCAGGCTGCGGACCAGCGCGAGCTCGAGACGGGCCATGGCGGTGCGCTCGCTGGCTTCCGCCTCGGCTTCGCGGCGCATCGCCTCCACCACCCGCGGCCACAGCTCCTCGAGCCGGTCGGAGAGCACCGCCTCCGGCGTTGCGACCCGCACGTGACGTCCTCCCGTGACCTCGAAGAGTCCGCCGCGCACGGCGGCGAAATGCTCCGCGCCTCCGGGATCGCGCCAGCCGAGCACCGAAACCGTGAGCACGGTGAGAAAGTCCTCGTGTGCGGGAAGGATTCCGAAGCGGCCGGTAGCGTCCTGAGCCTCCACATGGGAAGCGCGTCCCTCGAACACCACCGCAAGCGGCGTGACGATGACGAGCTCGAGCGGTTCAGTCACGGTTTCCTCCGCCCGCCTCGGTGCGCATTTTCTCCGCCTTGGCGCGCGCATCCGCAAAGCTGCCGACCATGTAGAAGGCCTGCTCCGGCATGGCGTCGGCCTCGCCGGCGAGGATGCGCTCGCATCCTTCGAGGGTTTCCTCGAGCGGCACGGAAACGCCCTTCATGCCCGTGAAGGCCTCGGTGACGAGAAAGGGCTGGGTCAGGAACTGCTGCAGGCGCCGGGCCCGGAACACCATCCGCCGATCCTCGCTCGAGAGTTCCTCGATGCCGAGCAGCGCGATCACCTCCTGCAGCTCGCGATAGCGTTCGATGAGCCGTCGCACCTCCTCCGCCACACGGTAGTGCCGCTCGCCGACGACCTGCGGATCCAGCAGCACCGAAGACGAATCGAGCGGGTCGACGGCGGGATACAGCCCCTGTGCGGCCATGTCGCGGGAAAGCACGATGGCGGCATCGAGATGGGCGAAGAGCTGCATGACCGCCGGATCGGTATAGTCGTCGGCGGGCACGTAGACGGCCTGGACCGAGGTCACCGCCGCCCGGCCCACGGAGGCGATCCGCTCCTGCAGCTCGGCGACCTCGCTCGCGAGCGTGGGCTGATAGCCGACCCGCGAGGGAAGCCGCCCCAGAAGGCCCGAAACCTCCATGCCCGCCTGCACGAAGCGATAGGCGTTGTCCATGAGGAGCAGGACGTCGCGCTGCTCCCGGTCGCGGAAATACTCGGCGATGGTGAGGGCGGTGAGGGCGACCCGCCAGCGGGCCCCGGGAGGCTCGTTCATCTGACCGAAGACGAGCGCGGTGCTCTCGAGCACGCCCGCCTCGCGCAGCTCGTTCAGGAGCTCATGACCTTCCCGCATGCGTTCGCCGACCCCGGCGAAGACGGAGGTGCCGCGGTAGCGCTCCACCACGGTGCGGATGAACTCCATGAGCAGCACCGTCTTGCCGACGCCGGCGCCGCCGAACAGGCCGGCCTTGCCGCCGCGCACGAGCGGCGCCACGAGATCGACGATCTTGATGCCGGTGCGAAAGGGCTCGAGCTGCCCGCGCACGGTCGCGAGCTCCGGGGCCGGGCGGTGGATCGGCCAGCGCTCGAGTGCCGCGTCGAGCGGCGGGCCGCGATCGATGGTTCTGCCGGCGACGTCCAGCATGCGGCCGAGCGTCGCGGGGCCGACCGGCACGCGCAGGGGCTCGCCATCGCTCACCGCCGGCGTGCCGATGGCGAGACCGCCGGTATCCGCGAGGGCGACGCCCCGCGCCCGCAGCTCCGAGAGATGCTGCTGCAGCTCGATCGCGAGCGGCGGGTCGGAGGTGCGTGCGAGCGCCTGCAGTGGCGGCACCCGGCCCTCGAACGCGATGTCCACCACCGAACCCGCGACCGCCACGACGCGACCGACGAAGCGCGGTGGCGTTCCGGTCGGCATCGACGACTGTTCCTTCGCAGCGCCTCCTCGATTGGAGACCGATCGGCGATGCGGCGCAACGGGGGTGGGGCGAACATGTGCAGGCGCAGAACGGCAGCGCGCCGCCCGGAGAGCCGGGCGGCGCGGCCACCGCCGTCACCTCGAGAGATCCCAGACTGCCTCCCTGATCGTCGTGGCCGGTCCTCGACCGGGCGGACCGAGGGTTCAGGTCTCGGGCCGCCAGATCTCGACGACGCGGTACTCTCCCTTCTCGACGGCGATGATGGAGACCGGCTTCGGCGGCACGCCGCTCGGCCGGGTGTAGGAGATCTCGCCGGTGACGGCCTTGAAGCCGCGCGTCGCCGCGAGGGCGTCGCGGATCTTGCCGGGTTCGTCCGAGCCCGCGCGGC
The DNA here is from genome assembly GCA_964532215.1 of uncultured Geminicoccaceae bacterium. Lineage (GTDB taxonomy): Bacteria > Pseudomonadota > Alphaproteobacteria > Geminicoccales > Geminicoccaceae > HRBIN39. Next base: position 60,080 of record CAZHHU010000002.1, on the reverse strand, counting down.
GGATGGCATCGGCGACGAGATTGAGGGCATCGTAGCCGAGCGCGGCAAAGGCGTTCTCGGGATCCCCCCCGTACTCCTTGCGGTAGGCCTCGATGAAGGCGAGAACCTCCGGCCGGTCATCGGCGCGGAAGGTGTGGGTCGAGAAATAGACCTTGTCGGCGAGATCCTTGCCCGGGACCTCGACCACGAGCTCGCTGTCGAAGCCGTCGCCGGAGATGATCGGCATATCGAGTCCGGCTTCGCGGATCTGCTTGACGGTGAGTCCCGCCTCGCTCGGCACCGCCGCGATGAACACCGCATCGGGGAGCGGATCGATCGCCTGCAGCCGCGCGATCTGGGCCGAGAAGTCCTTGTCCCCCATCATGAAGAAGTCCTCGGCCACGACCTCGCCGCCGCGGGCGGTGAAGCGCTCCTTGAAGAACTTCGACAGCGCCTTGGTGAAGTCCATGGAATTGTCGGTCCACACCACCACCCGGCGCACCCCGAGCTTGTCGTAGGCGTAGTCGGCGATCGCGTAGGACTGGTCGTCGTCGCCGAAGGGAACCATGAACATGTAGTCGCCGACCCACTCGGGAAGCTTGGGATGGGTCGCGCCGGAGGTCACGAACGGCACCTTCGCTTCCTGGAACAGCGGCGCCGCCGCCATGACGAAGGTGGTATCGGAGAAGCCGATGGCCGCAACCACGCCCTCCGAGAGGAGCCGCTGGGCGGCCTTCGCGGTCTCCTGCTGATCGGTCTTGGTGTCGATCGCGATGAGCTCGATCTTGCGGCCGCCGAGCAGCCCGCCCGCCTCGTTGATCTGCTTGGCCGCGAGCCTGGCCCCGTTGAGCGAAGGACCGTCGATCGAGGCCATGCCACCGGTGACGTTGTAGAGTGCCCCGATCTTGATCGGCTCGGCGGCGATCGCCGAAGCTGCCGCTGCGCAGACGGCAGCCAGCGCACAGAGGAATTTCCTGAGCATCGCGACCTCCCTCCATTCCACGGCCGTTTGCCCACCCCGGCCGTCTCGTCTCCGCTTTCTGCATTGAACCCCGAAGCGGCAGTCTCGTCAACCAAATCGAACAAACCGACCTTGACCCGGCGAATTTGTACGATTTAGTTCGAAACCGCGGCAGCCCGGAAGATCGCAAGGTGCGCCCATCCAGCACCCTCGCCGAGGCCACGCGCCACAGGTGGAATGCGCTCACCCGCGCAGAACGGCGGGTGGCGCGGGCGTTCCTCGCCCACTATCCGCTCGCGGGCCTCGAGACGGTCCAGGCGCTCGCCGCACGGGCCGGAGTGAGCACCGCGACGGTGCTGCGCTTCGTGAGCAAGCTGGGCTTTTCGAGCTATGCGGACTTCCAGGCGGAGCTGCGCGGGCAGCTTGCGGAAACGCTGCAGTCCCCCCTGACCCGCTACGGCCGCGAGAGTGCCGAGCCGGGTTCGATCCCCGCCCTCGTCATCGGCGCGCTGGAGGAGCGGGCGGAGCAGCTGCGCACGGCGGGCGAACTGCTCCTCGCCGAGGAGATCGAGCGCGCCGTGCACCTGCTCGCGGACCCGGCACGCACGCTGCTCCTCCTGGGCGGTCGCTACAGCGCCAGCATCGCCCGCTATTTCGCCGATCTCCTGCGGGGTCTGCGACCGGGGGTTGCGGCCGTCGAGGGCCAGACCCAGACCTGGGCCGACGCGCTCTTGGATATCGGCCGCCGCACGGTGCTCGTGGCCTTCGATTTCCGCCGCTATCAGCGCGATGTGGTGACCTTCGCCGAACTCGCCCACGCACGTCGGGCGCAGATCCTGCTCATCACCGATCCCTGGCATTCCGAGATCGCCCGCTTCGCCGACTGTCTGCTCGCGGTTCCGGTGCAGAGCCGCTCGATCTACGACAGTCTGACGGCGGCGGTGGCGCTCTGCGAGGCGCTCGCGCATGCGGTGGCGCGGGAGCTCGGGGCGCGCACGCGGCGGCGGCTCGAACTGCAGGAACAGCTGCGCCGGCCCTTCGCGCCGGCGCTCTGGACCGCGACCGGAAACCACACCGAGACCTCGGGGGAGGAAGGATGATGTCGAGCGAGCCGCTCGTCATGATCTGCACGAGCGACATCGCCGGGCAGGTTCGCGGCAAGGCGGTGCCGCTGCGCGAGCTGGAGGCGCGCCGCGAGGTGGGCGTGGGATGGACGCCCACGAACATCATGATCACCGCCCATGGACCGATCGCCCCCTCTCCCTGGGGGTCCAGGGGCGATCTCTATCTGCGTCCGGACAGCGGCACCCGCGTACGGCTCGAGCTCGGGGAGGATGCGGTCGAGAGCTTCATGCTCGCCGATATCGTCCAGCTCGACGGGACGCCCTGGAGCTGCTGCCCGCGCAGTTTTCTCAGGCGCGCGCTCGAGGCACTGGCGCGATGCGGCTATCGGCTGCAGGGCGCGTTCGAGCACGAGCTCACCCTGCTCGGCGTCGAGGAGCGCCCGAACAGCCCCTACAACCTCGACGCATTCCGGCGGCAGGGACGGTTCGGCGAGCTGTTCTTCGCCGCCATGCAGCGGGCCGGCCTCGAGCCCGAGACCTTCATGCCCGAGTATGGACCGAGCCAGTACGAGGTCACCATCGGCCGCGCGGAAGGGGTCGCCATCGCCGACCGCGCGATCATGCTGCGCGAAATCGCACGCGGCTGCGCCCGTGCTCTCGGCCTGCGCGCGAGCTTCACGCCGATGCTGCGGCCCGATGCGGTCGGCAACGGCGTGCATGTCCACTTCAGCCTCACGGATCTCACCGGCCGCCCGGTGAACTGGGACGGGAATCGCCCCTTCGGCCTGTCCCCGGTGGCGGGCGCCTTTCTCGAGGGCATCCGGCGCCATCTGCGCCCGCTCTGTGGGCTCACCGCGGCGGCGACGGTGAGCTATCTGCGGCTCGTGCCCAACCGCTGGAGCGCGGCCTGGACCAATGTGGGGCTTCGCGACCGCGAGGCGGCGGTGCGGATCTGCCCCGTGTTCCACCGCGGCCGCGAGGCCGGCGCGTTCCATTTCGAGTATCGGGCCGCGGATGCCGCAGCGAGCCCCCATCTCCTCCTCGGCGCGCTCGTCTGGGCCGGGGTGTGGGGGCTCGAGCAGGGCCTCGAGGCGCCGCCGGTGACCACCGGCGATCCTGCAGCGATGGACGAGCACGAGCGGCAGCGCCGTGACATCCGCAGGCTTCCGACCTCGCTCGGCGAGGCCCTCGACGAGCTCGAAGGCTGCGCGATGCTGCAGGCGGCGATGGGCGAGGAATTCCACCGCGTCTACCTCGCCCACAAGCGCTTCGAGGCCGAGCTCATGGCGCCGCTTGATGCCGCCGAACAGTGCGAGCGCTATCTCGCGGTCTACTGACGCCCGCGCTCGAGCTCGGCCAGGACCTCCGGCGTCGTCATCAGCCGGCAGTAGCCCTTGAAGGCGTTGAGCGCCGCGAGATGGCGCTCTTCGGTATCCGTCGCGCAGGCATCATGGACGCAGACCATCCGGTAGCCGCGGTCCGCGCCGTCGCGGATCGTGTGGTCGACGCACTGGTCGGTGAGAAAGCCGGTCACGAGGATGGTCTCGATGCCGATGTTGCGCATGATGTAGTCGAAGTTCGTCGAGTTGAAGAGCGAGCTCGAGGTCTTGGGCAGCACGATCTCGTCCTCTCCGGGCGCGATCTCCTCGGGGATGCGGGCATCCGGAGAGCCGCGCGGGACGAGGAAGCCGGTGATCTTGTAGTCGAGCGAGCGGTCGCGGCCATCCTGGGTGAGGCATTCGATGACCGTGTACACGACCTCCACGCCTGTGCGGCGGCTGGCGGCGAGCAGCCGCCGCAGATTGGGCAGCACGAGCCCGCGCGCCCGCTGGTCGAACCAGGGCCGCGGCGGGTGGCGGGATGGATCGAGCGTGAAATGCTGCACGTCGATGATCAGGAGAGCGGTACGCGCGGCTTCGAGGGGTCGCATCCGCTCATGCGCGACGACGAAGTCCCGGTTTTCCTGGGCCATCTGCGATCTCCCTGCCGCTTCACGGTCTGACCCGAAAGCAGCGCCGGCTCGCGGCTGCCGAAGAAGCCCGAGGGGCGAAAGCGAAGCACGAGCAGAAGCGCCAGGGCCACGAGCGCCTGGCTCAGCCCGTAGAGCTCGAGCCTCTCCTCGAGGGGGCGGAGAAATTCCGACAGCAGCCCGAGTGCGATCGCCGCGATCGCCGCGCCCGTGAGGCTTCCCTGGCCGCCGAGGACGACGATCACGACGAGCAGAAAGGCGAGCGGGATGCCATAGGCCCCCGGGGTGACGACGGTGACGAGATGGACGGTGAGCGCGCCCGCCGCGCCGGCGACCGCGGCGCCGAAGACGAAGGCGAACAGCTGCAGCGCGAACACGTCGACGCCCGTGCAGCGTGCCGCGAGCTCGTTCTCGCGCATCGCCATCATGGCGCGACCGTAAGAGGAGTGCTTGATCCGCCAGCACAGGTACCAGACGAGGACGAGAAAGGCGTAGACGGTCCACGGCCCGGTGAGCCGGGGCACGCCGGAGAGGCCGAGCCCGCCGCGGGTCCAGCCGTCGAGATTGTTGACCACGGTCCGCACGATGATGATGAGCCCCAGGGTGGCCACGGCGAGATAGTGTCCCTTGAGGCGCAGCACCGAAAAGCCCACGAGGAGCGCGAGCAGCGCCGCGGCGAGCGCGGCCGCGAGCAGGGCCGGGAGCAGGCCCCATTCGCTGCCCGCGAGCCAGGAGGGCAGATCGGGCATCATGAAGCCCTTGCGGCGTACCGGATAGGTCAGGATCGCGGCGACATAGGCGCCGACCGTCATGAAGGCGGGATGGCCCAGCGAGAACAGGCCCGTGAGCCCGTTCGTGACCTGCAGGCTCAGCGCCAGCGCGACATTGAGCATGACGAGCTCGAGCAGGGTGAGCGCGTAGTCGCTGAGCGCGTACTGGACGAAATAGACCGTCAGCGCGGCGAGCAGCGCGAGCAGGAGGTGGGATGCGAGCGCGCGCCTCATGCCCGCTCCTCCTCCGCCCTGCCGAGAAGCCCGTTGGGCAGCAGCAGCAGCACGAGCACCAGGGTGCCGAAGACGAAGGCATCGCGGTAGCCGGAATACAGGGGCGGCAGCATGCCCACGAACAGGACCTCGGCGAGGCCCAGCACATAGCCGCCGAGCACGGCCCCGGGGAGCGATCCCACGCCGCCGATGACGCAGGCGACGAAGGCCTTGAGCCCGGGGGCGAAGCCGAGGAGCGGATCGACCTGACCGAAGCGCCCGCCCCAGAGCATGCCGGCGAAGGCCGCGAAGGCGCTGCCGAGCGCGAAGGTCAGCATGATCGTGCGGTCGACCTCGACCCCCACGAGCCGCGCCGCGAGCAGATTGTCGGCCAGCGCCCGCATGGCGCGGCCGAAGCGGGTCGCCTTCACGATCACGACGAGGAAGGCGAGCATGATCCAGGTCGCGCCGATCACGAGCAGATCGACGCCGCTCGCCTGCACCGGCCCGAATGCGATGCGCGTGCGCAGGACTTCGGGAAAGGGGAAGGTCCGGGGCTGCCCGGTGAAGAGGATGAGGCCGAGATTCTCGATCGCCACCGAGACGGCGAGGGTGGCGATGAAGCCCGTGACCTGGGGCATGCCGCGCAGCGGGCGGATCGCCACCCGCTCGATGACGATGCCGGAGAGGGCGCCGGTTGCCAGCACGACGAGCAGGAGCAGCCACCAGGGGCCGCCCAGATAGGCCACCCCGAGCGCCGAGAAGGCGCCCACCATGAGAAGGTCGCCGTGGGCGAAATTGATCAGCCGGAGGATGCTGTAGACGAGGGAGAAGCCGATGGCGACGAGGGCATAGAGGCTTCCCAGCATGAGGCCGTTGAGGAGCTGCTGGGCGAGGTAGCTGCTCACTGCGCGGCTCCGAGATAGGCATCGCGTACGGCGGGATCCTCGAGCAGGGCCCGGGCCTCGCCGCTCTTCACGACGCATCCGTTTTCGAGCACATAGCCGCGGTCCGCGATGTCCAGCGCGGCGCGCGCGTTCTGCTCCACGAGGAGTACGGTGACACCCTGCCGCCGCAACGCGCATACGGTATCCAGGATGTGATCGACGAGCTGGGGCGCGAGGCCGAGGGAGGGCTCGTCCATGAGCAGAAGCCGCGGCCGCCCCATGAGCGCGCGGGCGATCGCGACCATCGTCTGCTCGCCGCCGGAGAGCGAACCCGCCCGCTGGCCGAGCCGCTCGCCGAGCACGGGAAAGAGCTCGATGCAGCGCTCGAGATCGCGCGCGATCTCCGCCCGCTCGCGGCGGCGGTGCGCCCCCATGAGCAGGTTCTCCTCGACCGTGAGCGAGCCGAAGAGCTGGCGCCCCTCGGGACAGTGGATCACGCCGAGGTCCACGATCCGCTCCGGGGGAAGATGGTCGAGCCGGATCGGCTCCCCGTCGCGGCTGAAGCGGATTTCTCCGCCCTCGGGGCGAAGGATGCCGGAGACGGTCAGCAAAAGCGTCGTCTTGCCCGCGCCGTTGGCGCCCACGAGCGCCACGATCTCGCCCCGGGAAACCCGGAGATCGATGTCGCGCAGCACGAGCGTGCCGCCGCGCCGCACGCGGAGCTCATGCAGGTGCAGCATGGCGGCGGCTTCCGAGATAGGCCTCGATGACCCGGGGATCCCGCTGCACCCGGGCGGGCGGCCCCTCGGCGATGAGACGGCCGCGGTCGAGCACCTGGATGCGGGTGCAGAGATTCATGACCAGCCGCATGTCATGCTCGACCACGAACAGGGTGATGCCGAAGCCGGCATGGATGCGCTCGAGCGTGGCGAGCAGCGCGTCCGTCTCGCGGGGGTTCATGCCTGCCGCGGGCTCGTCGAGGAGGAGGACCTCGGGCTCCGTCGCCACCGCCCGGGCGATCTCGACGAGCCTCTGCTGACCGTAGGGGAGATCTCCGGCCCGGCGGTCGGCGAGCGCCGTCATCTCCAGGACTTCGAGGATCTCGCGGGCGCGCCTGCGGATGTGCACCTCGGCGGCGAAGAAGCGGGGCAGACTCAGGAGGGTCGCGGCAAGCGGCGCCGCATGGCGCGCGTGCATGCCCGCCATGACGTTCTCCTCCACCGTGAGCTCCGCGAAGGGCCGCGCGTTCTGAAAGGTGCGGGCGAGACCGAGGCGCGCGATGCGATGGCTCGGCCATCCGCCAACCTCCCGGCCGCGCAGGAAGATCCGCCCCGCCGTCGGCCTCACGACCCCGCTCAGCAGGTTGAAAACCGTCGTCTTGCCGGCACCGTTGGGGCCGATGAGGCCGAGCCGCTCGCCGGGCTCGAGGGCGAGGGCGTAGTCCTCGAGCGCGCGCACGCCGCCGAAACGGCGCGCGAGGCCGATCGCCTGCAGTACCGGAGAAGCCGCTGCCTGCTCGCCCATGACGGTGTTCCCTCCGCTCGCGAACCTAGTGGCGGGGCGACGGACGTGCAATCATATGATACAGGATCGCCAGAGAGGAGGAGAATTGAACCAAACGGCACAATCCGGCGTGGCCACCGACGGCAACCGCCTGCTGGGGCCGGAGGAGACGCCGCCGTTCCGGGTGGAGCGGGCCGATGCGCGGGGGCCGTTCCTGCTCGTGTGCGAGCATGCGGGACGCGTCGTGCCGCGGCGGCTCGGCACGCTCGGGCTCGCGCCGCATCACTTCGAGCGCCACATCGCCTACGATCTCGGCGCGCTCGAGCTTGCCCGCGCGCTCGCCGCACGGCTCGATGCGCCGCTCGTCTGGCAGCCCTATTCGCGCCTCGTCTGCGACTGCAACCGCAGGCCCGAGGCGGCGAGCTTCATTTCCGAACTGAGCGAGGACACGCCCATTCCCGGCAATCGCGGATTGAGCCCCGAGGAGCGCCGCCGTCGCATCGAGGAGGTGTTCCGCCCCTTTCACGACCGGGTCCGGGAGCTGCTGGAGCGCCAGCTGTCGGCACGCGAGGGGCGGCTCGTGTTCGTCACCGTGCACAGCTTCACGCCGGTATTTCTGGGCGAGCGCCGGGAGATGGAGGTCGGCCTTCTCTTCAACCGCCATCCGCAGGTGGCGCGACGCGTCGGGCCCCTGCTCGAGGCGCGGGGGGTGCGGCTTGCCTACAATGCCCCTTATGCGATGAGCGACGAGGAAGATTTCACCGTTCCCTTCCACGCCGAGCGCCGCGGCCTGCCGTCGCTCGAGATCGAGGTGCGTCAGGACCTGCTCGCCCGGCAGGGCGATATCGAGCGCTGGGCCGGGGTGCTCGCCGAGGCGCTGGCCGCGGCGGTACCCGCGGTCCTTGCGTCCGCACCGCACCCGCACGGCCGCGACATCAGGCAGGCTCGAAGCGCAGACGGGGCTGCCGGCCCCAGCCCGTCACCCCCCGCAGATAGCGCCAGTGGCCGACGAGGCGCCAGAAGTTGACGAGCTGGCGGTAGCCGAAGTTCTCGACCACCGCGGCGAGGGCGAGGAGCAGGAGATCGCGCGCCCGGGGCACCTGCCGCAGCTCGAGTTCCTCGAGGATCAGGGCGCCTGCGGAGATCGCGATGCCGGCGACGAAGGTGAGGGCGAGCCACGCCAGGATGAACGGCCACCAGACGATGCCGAGCATCCAGAAAATCGGGAAGATCACATAGCCCACGAGCTCCACGAGCGGCGCCACGACGTCGAGAACGAACAGGCTCGCGAAGCCGATCCAGCTCGCGGCGCCGTAGCCGCCGGTGAGCAGGCGCCGGTGGGTGAAGAAGGTCTCGAGGGCGCCGCGATGCCAGCGGATGCGCTGGCGCGCGAGCGCCGTCAGGCGCTCCGGCACCTGGGTCCAGCAGATCGGTTCGGGTACGAAGCGGATCCGGTGCGGCAGGCGGCGCGCGCAGGCATGGCGGTGCATCCGCACCACGAGTTCGAAGTCCTCACCCACCGTGTCGCGGCGGTAGCCGCCCGCCTCGATCGCGAGCGCGGTCCGGAAGACGCCGAAGGCGCCCGAGATGATGAGCAGCGCGCCGAGCCGCTCGAAGGCGAGGCGGGCCATGACGAAGGCGCGCAGATACTCGATCGTCTGGAGCAGCGGCAGGAGACGTCGCGGCAGGCTCGCGCGCACCACCCGTCCTCCCTCGACGCGGCAGCCGTTCGCGACCCGCACCGTGCCGCCGACGGCGATCGTCCGCTCGTCCTCCACGAAGGGTTCGACCGCGCGCAGCAGGCTGTCGCTCTCGAGCAGGCTGTCGGCGTCCACGGCGCAGAAGAGCGGGGTTTCCACGAAGTTGAGGCCGGCATTGAGGGCATCCGCCTTGCCCCCCTGCTCCTTGTCCACGACCCTGAGATTGGGAAGCTGCCTCGAGCGGTAGACGGCCCGGATCGGAGCGTGGGCAAGCAGCGCCGCCGGCTCGACGTCCTCCCGCTCGAGGTCGAAGGCGGCGATCAGCCGTTCGAGGGTGCGATCCCGGGAGCCGTCGTTGACCACCACCACCTCGAAGTCCGGGTACTGCAGCGCGAGGAGCGCGCGCACCGAGGTTTCGATGGTGAGCTCCTCGTCATGGGCGGGAACGAGAATGGTGAGCGGCGGGGCGAGATCGACGAGCGTCGACCACAGCGAGCGCAGGCGTTTGAGGGGCGGGCGCAGGACCAGCGCGCCGAGGGCGATGAACAGCAGAACGGCGTAGAAGAGCTGCTGCCCGAGGGAGATCGCGAGCACGCTCGCGGCCACCCAGCGCCCGAGCAGAAGAAGCGGTGCGGGTTCCATGATCGCGTCCACGGCTCATCTCCCCTGGCCTTCGAGAGCGGGTGCGGCCTCGCCGATGCGCAGCCAGGCCTCGCGCGCACGGAAGCGGACGAGCGGATCCGGATCCTCGAGCAGGCGCTGGAGGTTCCAGCGAAAGCGCGCGAGCTGGCGGCGCCCGATGAGGATTGCCGCGGCTGCGCGCAACGCCGCGTCGCTGTCGTTCGCGAGGCGCTCGAGGGCGGCGGCGGCGAGCGGATGACCGAGCTCCAGGAGCGCTTCCGCAGCCACGCGGCGCAGCTCGGGCGCTTCCTCGACGCTCGCGCGCGCGATCTCGGGCCCGAGGCCCACGAGGCCGGCGGCTGCCGCAGCCTCGATGAGCAGCAGCCGCCGCGGCGCGTCCACGATGCGCCGGAAGAGATCGGTGAAGCGCTCGGCATCGAGCTGCGCGAGCCGTTGCCAGAACCTCCGCGCCGCGGGATGGGTAAAGGCGGAATCGGTGAGCGCCCGGGCGATCACCGCCGGGCGCAGGTCGGCGGCCTCCACGAGCCCTTCCGCCGCCGCGAGCCGTACCGCGCCCGCCCGGTCGCCGAGCAGACCGAGGAGGACGCCCCGGACCTCGCCGCTGTCGAGGTGGAGCGCGAGGCGACGGGCGGCCTCGGCCCGCACTCCGGGCCGCCAGGAGCGGGCATCGCGCAGCAGCCGGTCGACGAGACCGAGCCGACGGGCGACATCGGCGAGCCGGCGCCGGGCCTCCCCCCGCACCACCTGGGTGAGCTCATCGAGAAGGGTGAGCAGGAATTCGGGCGGCAGGCCACGGAGCGCGGTCTCCATCGACGCCGCGGCATCCCGGCAGGCCCCGATCAGGAGCCGCCGCGCCTCGGCCTCGGCGGCCTCGCGGCGCGGGCGTGCGAGCTCGTCCAGCAACCGCCGCAGGACGAGCACGAGGACGACGGAAAGCGCCACCGCGGCGAGCGCGAGGGTGCCGAGCCAGACCAGCCGGAGCAGCAGATCGAAGTCGCGCAGCGCAGCGGGCATCGCATCGGCCGTCAGAAGCGGAGGGTGAAGCCGCAGGCGAGCGTGCGCCGCGCAGGGCCGTGTTCGCGCTCCGCCCACGCGAACTGGCAGAAGCCGCGCAGATCATCGCGCAGATCGACGAACGCCGCAGTGGAGAAGGTGCGCTCGCTGAAGCTCCGGCCCTCCTCGACGTCGCGATCGAGCGCGGTGGCGAAGCGGAGATCGACCCGCTCGCCGAGGGCGAGATCGAGCCTGAGGCCGAGCCCGTAGTCGATTTCGCCCCGCTCGTCGCGGGTTCCGATGAGCGTGAGCTGGAGCGCATGGCGATCGTCCTTCCAGAACTGCCGCACCCCGGTCTCGAATCCGATCACGGTGCCGCGGCGGTAGCGGGCGACGCGGCCGTTCGCCACCAGCCAGGCGGCGCCGAAGGGGCCCGCGCTCTGGCGCAGCCGCCGTTCCACCTCGAGGCGGAGCGCGAGCCGCGGCGAGAAGTCGGCATCGGGACTGAGATCCGCATCGAGGGCCAGCGCAAGACCTTCCGAGATGCGCCGTGCGATGCGCGCACCGAGGACGAGATCGCTGTGGCCGAAGCGGGACCTGTGCGCGACCCGTGCCGCGAATTCGAGATCCTCGCGCGGACGCCAGCCGAGCTCGAACTGTCCCTCCCGCCACGGCTCGCGTCCGCCTCCGCGATATCCGCTCGCGCTGGAGAGCAGGCTGAGACGGAGTTTCCGCCGCTCGCGGCGCTGTGCCCGCAGGCGGTTCGCTGCGAGTTCCCGGTATGCATCGAAGGCGAGGAGCTGCTCGTAATGCCGCCTCGCCGAGCTGCGGTCGCCTGCGGCGGCGGCGAGGTCGCCGCCGATGAGCAGGGCCTCAGCGGGCGGACTCCTGCGCGCGAGTATGGGAGCGAGAAGCGCCCGGGCTCTTTCGCCCTCGCCGCGGGCGAGGGCGATGCGGGCGCCGAGGATGCGCGCCTCCTCAGGCGCTTCGCGGCGGGCGAGGAGGGGTGCGAGCAGCCCCCGCGCCCGTTCGATCCTGCCATCGTAGAGTTCGATCCGGGCGAGGAGCAGGCGAACGTCGTCGTAGTCGGGGGCGCGGGCGAGCGCCGCTTCGAGACGCGCCCGGGCTGCTGCGGCATCGCCGCGGCGGAAGGCGAGCTGTGCCTCGAGCAGCCACAGATCGACGTTTTCGGGCGTCTGCGCAAGGGCTGCGGCGAGACCGGCCTCGAGCGCGTCGAGCTCGCCGCGATGAAGCAGCCCGCGCAGTTCCACGAGTTCGGGGGCGGCCCGGACCGTCGGGGTCAGGGCGGGGAGCATGAGGGCGAGCAGGATGCGGACCCCGTAGCGACCGAGCCGGCGACAGCACGGCATCGACGCTCAGGCCGCCCGGGCTTCGAGGCGCTTGTCGACGCGCAGCGCGAGCTCTTCGGGAATGAAGGGCTTCACGAGATAGTCATCGGCCCCCGAGGACAGGCCCCCGAGCACGTCGCGTTCCTGCTTGCGCGCGCTGAGCATGATGACGGGCAGCTCCCGCGTGGCGGGATTCTCCCGCATGCGTCGCAGCACCTCGAGACCGTCCAGCCCCGGCAGGATGCCGTCGAGCACCACGAGATCGACCGGATGCTCGCGCAGCACGGCGAGGCCCCGGGCACCGTCGGAAGCGATCAGCACCTCGTGCCCGTGACCCTCGAGCGTGTAGCGCAGGAGCTCGGTGAGGAGATCGTCGTCGTCGATGATGAGGATGCGCGCCATGACTGCCTCCGGGCTCGCTTCGCGGCCGGCAATCTTCCTGCCGCGACCCGGACGCAGTGCAGCAGGGAAAGGTTACGTTAAGGTTAACACCGGGCAATTCTTGCCGGGCACCCCCCGCATCCGCCGCCTCTTGGCGGCGGCCCCGGGAAGGCCCAGCTGATGATCGGAACCTGCGAGCCTGAAGCCGCGGCAGATGTTCAAGGTCGGGATCGTCGGTGCCGGCATGGTCGGCGGCGCCATCGCCAATGCCATCGCGCTTCGGGGCGTCGCAAGCGAGGTCCTGCTCGTCGACCTGCGGCCCGGGCGGGCCCTCGCCGAAGCCGAGGACGTCCTCCATGCGACGCCCTTCGCCCATCCGGTCCATGTGCAGGCCGGCGACTATCCGCAGCTCGCGGGAGCCGCCGTGGTCGTGCTCGCCTGCGGGGTGGCGCAGCGTCCGGGGGAGACGCGACTCGAGCTCCTCGATCGCAACGCCGCGGTCTTCGCCGAGGTCGTGCCGCGGGTGCGGGAGGCTGCACCGCAGGCGCTCCTTCTCGTGGTCACGAACCCGGTCGACATCATGACCCTGGTCGCCTGGCGCCTGTCCGGTCTGCCCCCTTCGCGCGTCTTCGGGTCGGGCACGGTGCTGGATACGGCCCGTTTCCGCGCCCTGCTGTCGGTGGAGCTCGGCGTCTCGCCGAAGTCCATCCACGCCTATGTGCTGGGCGAACACGGCGACTCCGAGGTGTTGACCTGGCAGGGGGCCACGGTGGGCGCCGTGCCCCTGCTGCGCTTTGCGGAGTCGATCGGGCGACCGCTCACAGCCGCAGTGCGCCGCCGCATCGAGGAGGAGGTGCGGGGCGCCGCCTACCGCATCATCGCGGGCAAGGGGGCGACCTGGTACGGTGTCGCCAGCGCGGCGGCCCGCATCCTCGAGGCCATCCGTGACGACGAGCGCGCCGTGCTGACCCTGTCCTCATACACCGGGGAACTCCGGCATCTGCCGCCGGTCGTCCTCTCGCTGCCGCGCATCCTCGGCCGCGACGGGCTCTGTGGCACGGTGGTGCCGGAACTCTCGGCGGATGAGCGCGACGCACTCGGGCGCAGCGCCGAAGCGCTTCTCGCCGCCGGCGAAGCGCGCTGGCTAGCGCGCTGAGGTGGCCGCCGCACCGGCTTCGAGCTCGGCCAGGATGCGCTCGACGTCCGCGCGCCGGCAGAGGCCGGTGCCCGGGGTGAGCGCGGTCGCGGCGCCGGCGGCGATGCCGTAGGCGAAGGCGCGGGCTGTGGGCCAGCCGCGGGCGAGCCCGAGGACCATCGCCCCCATGAAGGCGTCCCCCGCACCGACGGTGGAAACCGTCGCCACCCGGGGGGCGGGAAGCCGCAGCGTGCCCTCGCGGGTCGCGAGCACGGCACCGCGATGGCCGAGGGTGAGGGCGATGATCTCCGCGCGGCCGCTGCGCGCGAGCTCCTGTGCGAGCTCCTCCTCCTGCTGCGCATCGCCCGCGCGTCGCCCGAGCACCGCCTCGGCTTCGGCGAGGTTCGGTGTGGCGAGCCATGCGCCTTCCTTAAGCGCGTGGAACAGGGCCGGTCCCGAGGTGTCCACCGCGATGCGCACGCCGCGCGGCCGGAGCGCGCGGATGCAGCGGGCGTAGAAGTCGGCCGGCATGCCCGGGGCAAGGGAGCCCGAGAGGACGAGGATGCGCGCATCGAGAGTGGCGATGCGCGCGAGTGCCGCACGCCACTCCTCTTCCGTGACCTCGGGACCGGCTGGAGTGAAACGGTATTCGAGCCCGCTTCGCGCTTCCCGCACCACGTGGGCGATGCGGGTATCGCCGCGGATGGGCATGCAGGCACCGGGCACGCCCGTGCGCTGGAGCAGGCCCTCGAACACGGGTCCGGTGACGCCTCCCGCCATGTGAAAGGCGCAGGCCTCGCCGCCGAGTTCGCGGATCACCCGCGCGACGTTGATGCCGCCGCCGCCCGGGTCGAAACGCTCCTCGCGGCTGCGGAGCTTGCGGGTGGGAAGCAGCTCGTCGACGATCGAGCTGTAGTCGATCGCCGGATTGACGGTGACGGTCCAGATCGTCATGCGGCCCGGGCCTCCCGCGGCGGCCGGCCGAGGCGGCGCTCGACCTCGAGTACGTGCCGCAGGGTCCGCAGCACCGCATCCGGCACGAGGCTGATGCTGTCGATGCCGAGCTCGACGAGAAAGGCCGCGATCTCGGGATAGTCCGATGGCGCCTGGCCGCAGATTCCCACCTTGCGCCCGTTGCGTTTCGCGCCCGCCACCGCGAGCCGCAGCAACTCCTTCACCGCCGGATCCCGTTCATCGAAGCTCGCGGCGACGAGCGGGCTGTCGCGGTCGACGCCCAGGGTGAGCTGGGTGAGATCGTTGGATCCGATCGAGAAGCCGTCGAAGCGGCGGGCGAATTCGTCGACGAGGATGACGTTGCTCGGGATCTCGCACATGACGTAGATCTCGAGATCGTCCCGGCCCGGCACGAGACCCTGCTCGGCCATGAAGGCGAGGACGCGATCGGCCTCGGCGAGCGTGCGGCAGAAGGGGATCATGAGCTTCATGTTGGTGAGGCCCATCTGCTCCCTGACCCGCTTCATCGCCGCGCATTCGAGGGCGAAGCCCTCGCGGTAGGCCTCATGGGTGTAGCGGGCGGCGCCGCGGAAGCCGAGCATCGGGTTCTCTTCCTCGGGCTCGAAGAAGCGGCCGCCGATGAGCTTCGCGTACTCGTTGGACTTGAAGTCGGAAAGCCGCACGATGACCGGGCGCGGCCAGAACGCGGCGCAGATCGTCGCCACCCCTTCCGAGAGGCGGTCGATGAAGTAGTGGGCGGGGTCCGCGAAGCCGCGGGTCAGCCGCGCGATCTCCCGCCGTTCCGCCTCGTCCGCGACGCGCTCGGGATGGAGCAGCGCCATGGGGTGGATGCGGACATGCTCGGAGAAGACGAATTCGAGGCGCGCGAGGCCGACTCCGTCCACCGGCAGCAGGGCGGTTCTGAAGGCGATCTCGGGGTTGCCGACATTGACCATGATCTGCGTGCGCGGCCGCGGCAGGTTCTCGAGATCGACGCGTTCGACCGCGAACGGCACCCGCCCCTCATACACCCGGCCCTCATCGCCCTCGGTGCAGGAGACGGTGACCTCCATGCCGGTCGCGAGCACCTCGGTCGCTTCCTCCGCCCCGACCACCGCCGGGATGCCGAGCTCGCGCGCGACGATCGCGGCATGGCAGGTGCGCCCGCCGCGATTCGTCACGATCGCCGCCGCCTTCTTCATCACCGGCTCCCAGTCCGGCGTCGTGGTGTCGGCGACGAGCACCTCGCCCGGCGCGAAATCGGCGAGCTCCTCGGTCGAGCGGACGACCCGGACGCGCCCCTGGGCGATCTTCTGACCGACGGCGCGCCCGCTCACCAGAATGCGTCCCTCGCCCGTGAGGCGATATTCCTCGAGCTCCGTGGGCCTGCGCTGCGAGACCACGGTCTCGGGCCGGGCCTGGACGATGTAGAGCTGCCCGTCGAGGCCGTCCTTCGCCCATTCGACGTCCATGGGGCTGAAGCGGCCGTATTTGCGGGAATAGTGGTCTTCGATCGCCATCGCCATGCCCGCGAGTTCCAGCACCTCGGCTTCCTCGAGGCAGAAGCTCTGCTGCTCGCGGCGCGAAGTGGGCTTGGTGACGAGATTGTGGCCGAGTCGACCCTCGGCGAGCACCATCTTGATCTTCTTGGCGCCGAGCACCCGCCGCACCACGGCGCGGAAGCCCCGGCGATAGGTGGGCTTGTGGACGTACCACTCGTCGACATCGACGGCGCCCTGCACCACCGGCTCGCCGAGGCCCCAGGCGCCGGTGATGAAGACGAAATCCGGATGGCCCGATTCGGTGTCGACCGTGAACAGGACGCCGGAGCTCGCGAGGTCCGAGCGCACCATCTTCTGGACGCCGACCGAGAGCGCGACGCGGAAATGATCGAAGCCCTTGTCGATGCGATAGGAGATGGCGCGGTCGGTGAACAGGGAGGCGAAGCAGCGGCGGATGGCGTCGATCAGCTCCTCCTCGCCGCGCACGTTGAGATAGGTTTCCTGCTGACCGGCAAAACTCGCGGTGGGCAGATCCTCGGCCGTGGCCGAGGAGCGAACGGCGAGCGACAGCCGCTCCCCATAGCGGGCGACCATCTCGCGGTAGGCCTCGAGGATCTCCTCCCGCGCTCCGGGCGGAAGACCGGCCCCATAGACGATTTCCCGGCAGCGGCGTCCCGCCCGGCGCAGGGCGACGACGTCGTTCTTGTCCAGACCTTCCAGCTCGCGCCTGAGCCTTTCCCACGCACCCGCCGCGCTCAGGGCATCGCGGTAGGCCGCGGCGGTGACGGCAAAGCCGCCGGGCACGCGCACCCCGGCGGCGCTCAGCTCGCGCACCATCTCGCCGAGGCTCGCATTCTTTCCCCCCACGAGCGCTACGTCCTCGAGGCCCATCTCCTCGAACCAGCGAACATAACGTGCCTTGCCCATGGATCTTCTCCCCGCTCCCGGCTCCCATATGGGGAGCGGGCCGGTCCTGCCCAAGCCGGGCAGCGCCGGGGCGGCTCATCCGCGGGCTGTGAGGCGTCGTTCGAGACGGGCGTGGTGTTTGGGATCCAGCGCCACGCGCATGCGGATGGCGCCATCGGCCTCGGCGCGCATGAGCACCTGACCGTGGGCATAGAGCCAGGCGAGCAGGGCACCCTCGCTGGCGTCGAGCTGGAGCTCGACGACCCGCTCCCGCGCTGCGAGGCGGAGCGCGATTTCCTCGAGAAGCGCGTCCACGCCCTCTCCCGTGGCGGCGGAGATCGGCACGAACGGGACCCCGCGCGCCGCGCTCGCGAGCACGCGGGTGCGTTGCTCACGATCGAGAAGGTCGATCTTGTTTCCGACCTCGATGAGCCGCCGCTCGCGCGCCGCCTCATCGATGCCGAGCTCGTCCAGCACCCGCAGCACGTCCTCGCGCTGGCTTTCGCTTTCGGGATCGGAGAGATCGCGCACGTGGAGGAGGAGATCCGCCTCCATCACCTCCTCGAGGGTGGCATGGAAGGCGGCGACGAGCGTGGTCGGAAGGTCGGTGATGAAGCCCACCGTGTCGGACAGGATGATCCGCCGCCCGGATGGCATCTTCACCGCGCGCATGGTCGGATCGAGGGTGGCGAACAGCTTGTCCGCGACCTCGACCGAGGCTCCGGTCAGCCGGTTGAACAGGGTGGACTTGCCCGCATTGGTGTAACCCACGAGCGCGACCACGGGATAGGGGACGCGCGCCCGGGCGCGGCGGTGGAGACCGCGCGTGCGCCGCACCTCCTGGAGCTCGCGTCGGATCCGCGCCACCCGCTCGTCGATGCGCCTGCGGTCGAGCTCGATCTGACTTTCACCCGGTCCGCCCACGAAGCCGTAACCGCCCCGCTGGCGCTCGAGGTGGGTCCAGGAACGGACGAGGCGGCTGCGCTGATAGGTGAGGGCGGCGAGCTCCACCTGCAGCACGCCTTCTCGGGTGCGGGCCCGTGCGCCGAAGATCTCGAGGATGAGCGCGATGCGGTCGATGACCTTGACGCCGAGATCGCGCTCGAGGTTGCGTTGCTGGACGGGCGTGAGCGCCGCATCGACGACGAGCAGATCGACGGGATCCAGGGCGAAGCGTCGGCGCAGCTCCTCGATCTTGCCGATCCCGAGCAGCGTTGCCGGTCGCCGGCGACGGAGCGGGACGAGTTCCGCACCCACAGTCTCGAGCTCGATCGCCTGCGCGAGCCGGACCGCTTCCTCGAGCCGCGCCCGGCGATCCCGCCGGCTTCGCTCATGCGGCTCGTAGGGATGAACGATCCAGCTGCGACGACCGGCGCGATCTTCGCGCTCGACGATGCTCACCCCCTTCGGATGCACCTCGTTCAGACGTTGCCCGCCTGCGCCTGCTGGGCCTGCTCGCTCGGCGGCTCGTAGAGGCGCACCGCCGCCGACGGCATGACCGTGGAGACGGCATGCTTGTAGACGAGCTGAACGTGGCCGTCGCGACGCAACAGAAGGCAGAAATTGTCGAATGAACTGATCACTCCCTGGAGCTTCACTCCGTTGATGAGGAATACGGTTACGGGCACCTTGCCCTTGCGGATGTGATTGAGAAAGACGTCCTGCAGGTTCTGTTGTTTTTCGCTCGCCATCGGATTCGTTCCTTGGTTTTTCCGAGCCCGGGCCTGGGCGCGCAAGGCGCGCACCTGAATGTTGCGCGGACCGAAGCACGGTCAAGCCTCCGCAGGCTCCGGCCGTGCGCCCGCCCCGGCATCACGAGAGACCCGAGGCGGCCTCGGGAAACTCGAGATATTCCGCATAGCGTCGCGCGAGCGTCCGCGTCAGCGAGCCGGGCACGCCGTTGGCGACGATGCTGTCGTCGATCCGGGTCACCGGCAGGAGCAGGGAGGTCGTGCTCGAAAGGAAGGCCTCCCGCGCCCGCTTCGCCTCCTCGAGCGTGAACGGCTCCTCCACCACCTCGATGCCGGCCGCGCGGGCGAGTTCCAGCAGGATGCCGCGGGTGATGCCGCTCAGGATCCTGGGCCCCGCGGGATGGGTGCGGAGCCGTCCCTGCGTATCGACGATGAAGGCGTTCGAGGCGCTTCCCTCGGTTACCACGCCGTCGGCGCCCACGAACCAGGCCTCGCGACAGCCCGCCTCGGCCGCACGCTGGCGTGCGAGCACGTTGGGGAGCAGCGCGATGGACTTGATGTCGCAGCGCGCCCAGCGCTGTTCGGGCACGCTCAGCACCGCGACACCCCGGCGCCGCTCCTCGGCATCCGGGAAGGGCGCGCGGCGGACGGTGACGGTGAGGGTCGGACGTGCCCGGGCGGGAAAGGGGTGATTGCGCGGCGCGATGCCCCGCGTCACCTGGAGGTAGACCGTAGCCAGCGAGAGCCGGTTGCGGCGAAGGGTTTCGCCGATGATCGCCCCGAGGGCACGCCGCGTCGTCGGCATGGGGATGCGGAGTTCACCGAGGGAGCGTTCGAGACGGTCGAAATGCCGTTCGAGATCGCGCGGGCGGCCGTCGATGACCTTGATCATCTCGTAGACGCCGTCCGCGAACTGATAGCCGCGGTCCTCGATCGCCACCGCAGGCGCGGTGAGGCGCAGATAGCGACCGTCTCTGTATGCCCACCGACCCATCTCCGGCCTCCCGTTCAGAAGTAGTCGGCGCGCACCGCGAACAGCTGTTCGACCTTCTTCACCGCCGTGCTGCGGGCGACGAGCACGACCTCGTCGCCGGGCCGCAGCAGGGTGTCGCCGCGTGGAACCACGATCTTCCCGTCGCGGAGGATGGCGCCGATGATGATGTCACGGCCGAGGCGCAGATCGCGGATCGAGCGCCCGGCGATGGGAGAGGCCTCGAGCACTTCGGCCTCGTAGACCTCCGCCTCCCCGTCGCGGATCGTGTGCACGGACTTGATGCGGCCGCGGCGGACGTGCTGAAGGATGCTCGAGACGGTGATCTCGCGCGGGTTGACCCCGACGTCGATGCCGATGGCATAGAGAAGGCGGCGATAGTTCGGGTTGTTGTAGAGCACCATGGCGCGGCGGCTGCCGAGGTACTTGGCGAGCAGCGCCGCCATGATGTTGACCTCGTCGCTGTTGGTCACCGCCACCACCGCCTCGGCGGCGCCGACGTTCGCCTCCTCGAGGATCTCCTCGTCGCGCGCGTCGCCGCAGAGCACCACGCTGCGCGCAAGACGCTCGGCCGCGGCCGCGGCCCGGGCCGGATTGCGCTCGATGATCTTGATCG
This sequence comes from uncultured Geminicoccaceae bacterium, assembly GCA_964532215.1. Classification (GTDB taxonomy): domain Bacteria; phylum Pseudomonadota; class Alphaproteobacteria; order Geminicoccales; family Geminicoccaceae; genus HRBIN39. The sequence continues at coordinate 39,874 of CAZHHU010000002.1, read as the reverse complement.
CCAGCCGCGGATGACGCGCTTCGAGCTCGCTCGCGAGATAGAGCCCGATGTTGCCTCCGCCGACGATGACGACGCGCTCGCTCTCGCGCACCTCGTAGCCGAAGGCCCCGAGCAGCCGGGAGAGATGGGCGGTCTCGACGATGGCGTGCGCCTCGTCGCCGGGGAGCAGCGTGTCGTCGGCGTCGGGGATGAAGAAACTGTCCTCGCGCACGATGCCCGCGATGAGCACGTGGAGGTCCGGGAAGAGGGTCGTGAGCTGGCGCAGTGGGGTCTCGATGATGGGCGTTTCGGGCAGGCAGCGCAGCGCCACGAAGCGCACGAGATCGTCGGCGAAGGGGATGACGTTGAGCGCGCCCGGCACGTCGAGGCGCAGCGCCAGCGCCCGTGCGACCTCGACTTCGGGGGAGATGACCACGTCGATGGGCAGATGGGCGCGGCGGAAGAGACTGCGCCAGCGGGGATCGAGGTAGTCCTGGGCGCGGACACGGGCGATCTTGGTGGGCACGCTGAACAGCGAGTGGGCCACCTGGCAGGCGATCATGTTGATCTCGTCGGCGTGGGTCACCGCGATGAGCATGTCGGCATCCTCGGCACCCGCCCGCTCGAGCGTCGAGGGATGCGAAGCGTGGCCGACGAGCCCGCGGATATCGAGGCTCTCGCCGATGCGCTCGACGAGTTCGGCGCGCTGATCGATGACCGTGACCTCGTTGCCGGCCTCGACGAGATAGCGGGCGATGTTCGATCCCACGAGACCGGCACCGCAGACCACGACCTTCATGGACCACCCGCCTTCTTCCCGGGGCGCGCCCGCTCAGCCCTCATTGTGGAGGCCGAGCGCCTTGAGCTTGCGGTGCAGAGCCGAACGCTCCATGCCGATGAAGTTCGCGGTGCGCGAGACGTTGCCCCCGAAACGGTGGAGCTGCGCCTGCAGATAGGCGCGCTCGAAATGCTCGCGCGCTTCGCGCAGCGGCATGGAGATGAGTTCGCCGTTGGTTCTCGGGTCCATGGCCGCAACGGCGCTGTTCGTGAGCTCCGGCGGCAGCCCGTCGACGCCGATCGGCTCGTCGGGGCCGCCCGGCGCCATGATGAGCATCCACTCGACGGCGTTCTTGAGCTGCCGCACGTCCCCCGGCCAGTCCGCGGCCTGCAGCACCGCCATCGCCTCCTCGCTCACCCGCCGCGGCGGCAGTCCCGTCGCGCGCGAGGCGAGGTGCATGAAATGTTCCACAAGCTCGGGGATGTCGCTTCGCCGCTCCGAGAGCGGCGGGATCTCGATGGGAACGACCGCGATCCGGTAGTAGAGGGCTTCGCGGAAGCGGCCCGCGGCCATGTCCGGTCGCAGATCGCGGCTCGTCGTGGCGAGGACGCGGACGTCCACCTCCACCGGCCGGTCGCTGCCGAGGCGCGCAAACCGCTGTTCCTGAAGCACACGCAGAATCCTGCCCTGCGTCTCGAGGGGCATGTCGCCGATCTCGTCGATGAGCAGCGTCCCGCCGTCGGCTCGCTCGAAGGTTCCGAGGACGCGCGGATGGCCGCTGCCGAGCCAGCCGGCTTCGGCGCCGAACAGCTCGAGATCGACCCGCTCGCGATCGAGCAGCGCGGCATTGACGACCACGAACGGGCCCTGGGCCCGGCGCGAGCGGAGATGGATGAGGCGGGCCACGACCTCCTTGCCGGAGCCCGGCGGGCCCTTGATGAGCACGCGGCTGTTCGTCGGCGCGACCCGTTCGATGGTGGCGCGGAGCTTCACCATCTGCGGTGAGCTGCCGACGAGTTCGGCCCCTTCCTGGGCGCGATGGCGCAGCTCCTCGAGTTCGCGCCGCAGCCGGCTCGCTTCGAGCGCATGTTCCACGGCGAGCAGCAGCCGGTCCGATTTGAACGGCTTCTCGATGAAGTCGTATGCGCCCTTCTTGATCGCGGCGACGGCGGTCTCGATGGTGCCGTGGCCCGAGAACATGATCACCGGCACCTCGGGATGATGAGCGCGCAGCCAGTCCAGGATCTGGATGCCGTCGAGCTCGCTGCCTTCGAGCCAGATGTCGAGGAGGACGAGCGCGGGTGCCCGCCGCTCGATCTCGCCGAGCGCCTCGCGGCTGTTCCCCGCCTGTCGCACGCGATACCCCTCGTCTTCGAGAATCGCGGCCACGACCTCCCTGATCGCCGTTTCGTCGTCGACGACGAGTATGTCCTTGGTTCCGGTCATCGTCCTCGCCTGCGGGCATGACCTCCTTCGCGCACGCCCATCGGATGGCCGGCTCAGGCGGAGCGAAGGCCCAGCCGGCGCGGGAAGGTCAACCGGGCGATGGCCCCCCCTTGCGGCCCATCGTGAAGTTCGACGCGGCCCTCGTGTTCCTCCATGATCTTGCGCACGATGGCAAGCCCCAAACCGGAACCGCGCTGCTTGGTGGTGACATAGGGATCGAACAGGCGGTGCGGCTCGCCGTCGGGAAGGCCGGGGCCGTTGTCCTCGACCTCGATCGCGACCTGCGCCTCATCGGCGCGCAGGCGCACGAGGATCCGCCCTCCATCCGGGGGCGGGGATTCGCTGAGCGCCTCGGCCGCATTCTTGAGCAGGTTGGTCAGCGCCTGGCCGATCTTGCCCGCGTCGCACAGCACGGAGAGCGGGCGTGGCACCTCGAAGATGCATGCGAAGCGAAGCTGCGGCCAGGCCGCACGCTGCAGGGCGACGGTCCGCTCGACGAGGCTATCGAGCTCATGCTCCTCGAACACCGGTGCCGGCATGCGCGCGAAGGCCGAAAACTCCGAGATCATCCGTCCGATGGTGTCGACCTGATGGACGATGGTGGCGATGCAGTTCTCGAACACCTCCCGGCCTTCTCCGATCTGCCGCGCGTATTTGCGGCTCAGCCGTTCCGCCGACAGGCGGATCGGGGTCAGGGGGTTCTTGATCTCGTGGGCGATGCGGCGCGCGACCTCGGCCCAGGC
>CAZHHU010000002.1:12693-36828 GCA_964532215.1 uncultured Geminicoccaceae bacterium | reverse complement strand
GGGTCAGGGGGTTCTTGATCTCGTGGGCGATGCGGCGCGCGACCTCGGCCCAGGCGGCCTGGCGCTGGGCGGTGATGAGATCGGTGACGTCGTCGAAGGTGACGACATAGCCGCTCGCACCCGTTTCGTCCGACTGCAGAGTGACCCGTACGAGCAGCAGGTGATGGCGGTTGCCGCGCACCACGCCGAGCTGGCGTTCCACCCGCGGCCGCCCGGGGCGGAGCTCGGCGAGAAGAGGCAGCACCTCGGGCATCACCTCGTCGATCGAGAGACCCTCGAGCGGACGGTCGTCGGCGGCCAGGAATGCGCGCGCCGGCGGGTTCACGAGGGCGATGCGGCGGCTCACGTCGAGGCCGAGCACCCCCGCCGAGACGCCCGTCACCACCGCCTCGGTGAAGCGCCTGCGGGCGTCGAGCTGGAGATTGGCCTCGAGCAGCTCGCGCTGCTGGCTCGCGATCTTCGCGGTCATGCGGTTGAAGGCGCGGCACAGGGTGGCGATCTCGTCGTCGGCTTCCGTCTCCGGCACGCGGGCGAGAAGATCGCCCCGTCCCACCCGCTCGGCCGCCGCCACGAGCTGGGAGAGCGGGGTCGCGAGCCGGTCGGCGAAGGTCAGACCCGCCCACACCGCCGCGAGCAGCATGAGCAGGGCCACGATCGCGAAGATGAGCGCGGAGGCGATCTGGATGTCCGAGCGTTCGCGCTGCATGTCCTCGTATTCGGACACCACCGCCTCGCTGTGCTGGACGAGGCTCAGCACCTCCGGATCGACGAAGCGGCCCACCACCAGGTAGAGATCGCCGAGCCCCTCGAGCTTGAGCAGGGCGCGCACGCGGTCGTCGCTCTCGCTCGTGAGCACGACCACCTCGCCGCGATCCGCGCGTTCGAACAGCTCGAGCGGCAGCCGTTCGATCTCGAGGGTGAAACTGAGCCCGCTGCGGGCGACGACGCGGCCGCCGGCATCGAAGATCACCGCCTCGCCGAGCGCGCGCAGGGCGGCCTGGGCTTCGACGAGCTGCTGCAGCCGGCTGGGGCTGTCGAAATAGAAGGGGAGGTCGCGGCTCAGATCCGCCGCCATGGCCAGGGCGTCGGCGCGGATGTTGGCCTTGTGCTCCTCGAGATAGGCGCGGGCGATCTTGAGCGAGTTGTCGAGCGCGGTGTGGATGCGCTCGCTGAACCAGGCCTCGAGCCCCGAGCTCAGGAACACGACGGAGAAGACGGCGACGACGATGCTCGGGGCCATGGCGACGAGGCCGAACAGGGCCACGAGCCGGGCATGGAGACGCGAGCCCGAGCGGCCGCGCCACCGTTCGAGGATGACCCGCACGACCCTGCGGGCGACCACGAAGCCGAGCAGGAGCAGGAGCACGAGGTCGAGGTTCAGGAGCAGCAGTACGCGACGGATGCCGGCACCATAGGGCGGTGCCGCGGACAGCTCGAGGTAGGTGAGCAGCGCCGCGACGACCGCGGCCATGGCGAGCGCGAGCGCCGCGCGGCGCTCGAAGTCGATTTCCCGCAGCCGCTGCCACAGCCTGCTGGATGCGAAACGGAGGTAGGTCGCCATGCTCCTCTTCCGCGGCGGGGGCGAGGTCAGACCCGCGGCGCGAAACGGATGCCGAGCTCGCGGATCTTCTTGCGCAGGGTGTTGCGGTTGAGACCCAAGAGCTCGGCCGCCCGCAGCTGGTTGCCGCCGGTGAACTCGAGGGCCCGGGCGATGAGCGGCCGCTCCACCTCGCGCAGCACCCGGTGGTAGAGGTCGCCCAGAAGATGCGGCCGCTCGCCGCGGAAATACCGCTCGAGATGGCGCGTCAACGCCTCCTCGAACGGCACCGCCTCGTTTCGCTCCGCCGCCGGAGCGCCGCGGCTCTGCTCGAGTTCCGCCGCGATGATCTCCTCGCCGAGAATGTCTTCCGCATAGAGCACGGCGAGCCGGCGAACGAGGTTTTCGAGCTCGCGCACGTTGCCGGGCCAGTCGTACGCCTTGAGAAGGTTCATGGCGTCGGGCGTGAGGGTCTTGATCGGCAGGCCCTCTTCGGCGCCGCGCTGGAAGAAGTGATGGACGAGGGCGGGGATGTCCTCCGTGCGCTCGCGCAGGGGCGGAAGGCGCAGGGGCACGACATTGAGCCGGTAGTACAGATCCTCCCGGAAGCTGCCGCGGCGCACGAGCTCGCGCAGATCGCGGTGGCTCGCGGCCACGATCCGCACATTCACGCGGATGGGATGCGTACCTCCGACGCGGACGAACTCGCCCTGCTGGAGGACGCGCAGCAGCCGCGTCTGGGCCTCGAGCGGCATGTCGCCGATCTCATCCAGAAACAGGGTGCCGCCATGGGCCTGTTCGAAGCGGCCCACGCGACGCGCGATCGCACCCGTGAACGCCCCCCTCTCGTGGCCGAAGAGCTCGCTTTCGACGAGTTCGCGGGGGATCGCTGCCATGTTCACGGCCACGAAGGGTCCCTCGCGGCGGCGGCCGAAATCGTGCAGGGCGCGGGCCACGAGCTCCTTGCCCGTGCCCGATTCGCCGGAGATGAGGACGGTGAGATCGGTGTTCACGAGCCGCGCGATGACGCGGTAGATCTCCTGCATCGCGGGCGAGCGGCCGATGATGGGCAGACGCTGCGTGTCCTCCTCCGCCGGCGGCGCGACCGCCTCGGCCACGCGCCGCTCGAGCGCCCGCCGCACGGTCGCGATCAGAGCCTCGATGTCGAAGGGTTTGGGGAGATACTCGAAGGCGCCGCGCTCCGCCGCCCGCACCGCGGTCAGCAGGGTGTTGCGGGCGCTGGTCACGATCACGGGCAGATTCGGTCGCAGCCTGCGGATCCGCGGCAGCAGATCGAGCATGTCCTCGTCGGGAAGGCAGACGTCGGCGAGCAGCAGGTCACCGACGCCGTCCTGCAGCCACTGCCACAGCCCCGCCGCGGTCGCGGTCGCACGCACCTCGAAGTCCTGGGCCTCGAGGGCGCGGACGAGCACCGTGCGCACCGCACGGTCGTCCTCGGCGAGAAGGATGCAGGCCTTCATCATTCCTCCCCCGGATCCCCCGCCTCGCTGCAGGCGGGGAGATGGACGCGGAAGACGGCTCCCTTGGCGCCGTCGCCGCAGGCGAGAAAGCCTCCATGCTCGCGGGCGATCCTGGCCGCGAGCGCGAGCCCCAGTCCCTTTCCTCCGGGCTTGGTGGAGACGAAGGGCTCGAAGATGCGATCGCGCAGCTCCTCCGGGACGCCCGGACCGTTGTCCTCGATCTCGACGACGATCGGGAGTTCCGGGCTGTGGCCGCCCGCGCCGACACGGATCGTGTAGCCGTGATGGAAGCGGGTGCGCAGGATCACCCGGCCGTCCTCCGGCGGCACCGCCTCGGCGGCGTTCTTGACGAGGTTCAGGAAAAGCTGGACGAGCCGCGCCTGATCGCCGTGGACCGGCAGCAGCGAGGGATCGTAGGCCTCCTCGAAGCGGAGATGCCTGCCGAAACCGGCTTCGGCGATGCGGCGCACGTGCTCGAGCACGAGATGCACGTTCACGGCGCGCCGCTCGAAGGGCCGGAGGTCCGAGAATCCCTCCATCTCCTCGACGAGACGGCAGATGCGGTCCGTCTCCTCGCAGATCAGGCGGGCGAGCGCCCGGTCGGCCTCGTCGAGCTGCGGCTCGAGGAGCTGGGCCGCGCCCTTGATGCCCGAGAGCGGATTCTTGACCTCATGCGCGAGCATCGCCGCGAGGCCGGCGACCGCATCGCTCGAATCGCGCGCGAGCAGCTCCCGCCCGAGCCCTCTCTCGAGCGGTGAGGGCTGAAGGAGCAGGACGAGTTCGTCCGTTTCCTCGAGCGGCGCGACATGCACGTCGACGAGATGGCGCGCGCCCCGCTCGAGGACGAGCTCGAGCGCGTAGCCGGAAGTGGGCCGGCCGCTCGTGCGCACCCGCTCGAGAAGCCCGAGCAGCGGCACATGGGGCGCGAGAAAGGAAGCGAGCGGCCGCCGCGAAAGGACCCGGCGGCTGCGGGCGAAAAACTGCTCCGCGGCGGCGTTGACGAAACGGATCCGGAGCCCGCTGTCGAGCACGAGCAGGGCGACGGGAAGCCCGTCGAGAACCCGTTCGGCGTCCAACTCCGCCGCCAGAACCGGAACTCTGCCGCCCGCCACGACACCCTCGTCTGCACAACAGCCGTGCAGACATATTGCCTCTGCCCGTGGTCGCGGCAACGGCGGCGCGGAAAGGGCCCGCGCCCCGGGCTGCCGGCGTTCAGGCCGCGGCCGCCATGCTCTCGCCGCGCACCGCAGCCAGCGTGGCGTCCACGGGCGGGACCCGCTCCAGAACTTCGAAGGCGTCGTGGCGCACCCAGTTGTTGCGCATGGCCTCCCGGACGAGCTCCTCGCTCACGCTGCCGTTTTCGATGCACTCCTTGAGCAGCCCGAAGAAGAAATCCTCCTGGCGCTTGTCGGGGTGCGGCTTGTAGTGACCGAGGAAGGCGTACTCGCCGAAGAGCTTGCGGCGCGCGAACATGAGCCAGGCGAGCGGCGAATAGGGGTTGTTTTCCGAGGGAATGAAGTCGATCGGCAGCCCCGTCTTCCAGGGCTGGGTGCGCCGCCGCGTGTTGTGGATCATCTTCGTCCGCGCGTTCAGGATGTCGAAGTGATTCCACTCCGGCGGGAGGATGCCGATGGTGGCCGGATCCTCATAGCCGAGATTCATCCATCTCTTGTATTCGCGCTCGAAGCGGAAGAGTGCGTCGAAGTCCTCGTACACCTTCCAGTGGGTGAGCTTGGCACAGTCGAGCAGCATGACCGAGCTCGCGGGGTGATTCCGCGGCCCCTTGCCGCGCGTGCAGCACCAGACGGCCTTGCCCTCCATGTCCCTGGAAAGCAGCTCCCATACGTCCTGAACGGCGAAGACGTCGGGATCCACGACCACCGCCCGGCCTTCGTAACCCATGAGCTCGGGGGGCATGAAGCGGAGCGGCGTGAAGGACTGGAGGTCGTCGTTGAGCCAGCGCCGGGTGGCGTTGTCGCGGAGATATTCGCGCCCCTCGTACTTGCGGAAGAAGTCGAGGTGATCGCGGTGTTCGATGAGACGCACGTCGAACCGGTCGGCATGGCGCGAGTTGCGGCGCATGGAATGGGCCGAGACCAGCGCGCCGATGTACTGCTTGTGGTTGGTGTGGATGAAGACGGTCGGTTTCATCAAGCCCGTACCCCCGATGCTGTGGTTCCACCCCGCGCCACCACGGACGGGGCTAGCACGTTCCGATCGCCCGGCTCAACGCCCGCTGCGCTCCGGAATCCGGGACCCCGGCCGCGACATAGCCGAAGGCGGGGTCGAGCCGTTCGGCGACATAGGCATCGATGGCCCGGATCTGCTCATCCTCGAAATAGTCGCGCCAGCCCCCGACCTTGGCGCGCCGGACCTTGTAGGAGTCGGGGTTGCTGCGGTCCCTGGGCATGAGACGCACGCCCGCGCGCCAGAACCGACCCTCGGCCTCGAGCCGGCGCATGTTGTCCACGCTCGCGAACGCCACGCAGTCCTCGAGCTCGGCCTCGCCCGCCTCCTCGCCGAGAAACGCGAGCAGCCGCCTGAGCTCGCCTCTGGTGTCCCGCCGCAGGTCCTCGTAACGCACAAGATGGAGACGGGGCAGGCGCTCGAGCTCGCGCGCCCAGCCGTTCATGAAGGCGATGATCTTGGGAAGACCCGCCTTGCCCATCACGAAGGTGAAGATGTCCACCTCCTCGAGCGGGTAGTCGTTGATCCGCTTCTTCGCCGGACGCATGCGGTACTTCCACTGGAAGAACTGGGATACGGCCACGTCGCGCGGATCCCGCACCAGCAGAACGACCCGGCTTCCGTAGTAGTCGCGCTTGTCCGCGCGGTGTCCGGTGTAGTCCGCGAGATAGTTGTCGTGCGTGAACAGGATCTTGGGAATGCGCGGATCCTTCCGGTGCAGGTTGTCGAACCCCATCATCGTGTAGCCGGAAAGGCCGCAGCGGAGCTGGTAGTAGCGGGAGATGAGCACGCGCAGCCAGGTGCGGCCGCTCTTGCCGTAGGAAACGACGACCGCATCCGCCTGCTGCAGCCGACGCCATTCCTCGAGCCCGCGGTGCCAGCGCTCGAGGGCGATGCGACGTTGCGGCGGAAGGAAGAACGAGCCCTGCACGAGCAGCTCACGCCGTATCCGTTTCCACACAAAGGGCCACATCGCCGATCGCCTTCATCCACCGCCGGCACCCGCGCCGAGATAGAGGAAGCAGGAGCATCGGGCAACATCAGGCGGCGCGGACATCCGGCTCGTGGAGCGGCTCGAGGAGAGCGCGGATGCGGGCCGCGATCGCAGCGAGATCGTCCCGCGCACCGAGGGCTTCGGAGCGGGTGGGGCGAAAGGGCGCACCGAAGGGTACGGCGAGACCGAGATCGTAGAGGCGGCGGTGGAAGGCGTCGAGATCGCGCGGCACGCCGAGCAGCCCGGCGCGTCGCAGCACCCTTCCCAGCGCCCCGAGGCGGCCGCCCGGGGCGAGCATGGATGCTGCGGCCCGCACGAGCCGCTCGCGCGGATCCCGCCTGAGCGGGAGCGGATAGATGGCAAGCGGCCTGCCGAGCCGCGCCACTTCGACGATCATCGAGATCGAATCGCCGGTGACCACGAAGCGGTCGGCCCAGGCGAGCAGGCCGAGATAGGGATTGCCCTCCCGGTCCTCGGGGTCGAAGCGGTAGAAACGGAAGCGTCCTGCCGCCGCCCGTTCGAGCACCGCACAGGCGGCCGCACCCGTGCGCCGGCTCGTGCTGAGATAGAGGGTTCCTCCCTCGCGCATGCGGTAGCGCTCGAGGGCCGCCACCATCGCTTCGGCCGCCTCGGCATCGAAACGGTAGGGACGGGTCGCGCCGCCGACGAGCACCGCGGTGAGGGGTCGCGCAAGCCCGCCGAGCCGATCCCGCCAGGCCTCGCGTGCCGCCTCGAGGCGCGCGCGATCGATCTCCAGCAGCGGAAGGTCGAGCGGGATGACGCGGTCGCTCTCCGGCAGCGCGTACTGGGGCGGCACGATGAGCAGGTCGTAGGCACCGAGCCGCTGCCGCGGCCGCCCCACGAGCACGATGCGGCACCTTCCGCGCGCGCGCCGCCGGACCCAGAGGGCGGCCATGGTGCAGCGCCGCCCGATGGTGAGGATGAGGTCGGGCCAGGGCGGCTCGAGCGGATCCGAGCGGGCCCGGTCGAGATGGGCGATGCTCGTGCGGAACAGCGGCTTGCCCAGGACGTAGCGGGGCTTCATGACGAGCCTGCGGATCTCGTAGTCGAGCCCCAGCGCATCGGCGAGGGCGAGGACCTGGGCATTGTCGCCGAGCTTGTCGGAGAGGAGCAGCCAGATCCGGGGCCTCTCGCCTGCGGCCGGCCGCGGGGGGGACGGCTCGGAGATCACCATGGCGGCCGGTCTATAGGGGAGCCCGCTGCTGCTGCCAACAGCCCCCGCTCCGCCGCCGCGCTCAGGGTGGCGGCGCTCTGCACGGGCCGGGCGCGCCTGCGCTCGCCACCACGGGCATGGGCGCCTATATAGCGGGCCGAATGACGGCACAGCGGGGGATGCGCCTGATGTCGGCCACGGATGCGCTCGAGCGGCAGATGCGGGAGCTCGGTCGCGCCGCGCGCGCGGCTGCGGGCGAGCTCGCGACGGTCGGAAGGGAGCCCAAGGACCGGGCGCTCCGTGTCGCGGCGGCGGCGATCCGCGACCATGCACCGCGCATCCTCGAGGCCAACGCGGCCGATCTCGAGAGCGCGCGCGCCGCGGGGGCGAGCGGGGCGTTCCTCGACCGCCTGCTGCTCGACGACAAGCGGATCGAGGCCATGGCCGCCGGACTCGAGGCCATCGCCGAGCTCGAGGATCCGGTGGGGGCCGAGCTCGCCCGCTGGACCCGGCCCAACGGACTCGACATCGCCCGCGTGCGCGTGCCCCTGGGCGTGATCGGCGTCATCTACGAGAGCCGGCCCAACGTCACCGCCGATGCCGGAGGCCTCTGCCTCAAGGCCGGCAACGCCGCGATCCTCCGTGGCGGCTCGGAGAGCTTCCGCTCGAGCGGGGCGATTCTCGACTGTCTGCAGCTCGGCCTCGAGGCGGCGGGGCTTCCGCGCGCCGCCATCCAGACGCTGCCGACCACCGACCGCGCCGCCGTGGGCATCATGCTGCAGATGCACGAGCACATCGACGTCATCGTGCCCCGCGGCGGCCGCTCGCTCATCGAGCGCGTCTACCGGGAAAGCCGCATCCCGGTCTTCGCCCATCTCGAAGGGATCTGTCACGTCTATCTGCATGAGCGGGCGGATCCGGAGAAGGCGGTCCGGGTCACGGTCAATGCCAAGATGCGGCGGACCGGCATCTGCGGCGCGGCCGAGACGCTGCTGTGCGACCGGGCGGTGGCCGCAACCCTGCTGCCGCCGGTGCTGGAGGCGCTGATCGCGGAGGGATGCGAGATCCGCGGCGACGAGACGGTGCGGGCGATCGAGCCGCGCGCCGTGCCGGCTGCGGAGGAGGACTGGCGGACCGAGTATCTGGATGCCATCCTCTCGGTGCGGGTGGTCGCGGGCCTCGAGGAGGCGATCGCCCACATCAACACCTACGGCTCGCACCACACCGACAGCATCATCACCGAGGATCCGCGTGCCGCCGAACGCTTCCTGCGCGAGGTGGATTCGGCGATCGTCATGCACAACGCCTCGACGCAGTTCGCGGACGGCGGCGAATTCGGCATGGGCGCCGAGATCGGCATCGCCACCGGGCGGCTGCATGCGCGCGGTCCGGTGGGCGTGGAGCAGCTCACGACCTTCAAATATGTGGTGCGGGGGCAGGGCCACATCCGGCCCCGCTGACGCTCAGCCGCGCGCGGGCTGAAGCGGCCGCATGAAGGCGCGTGCGGCCTCGCTCTCGAGCATCACGAGGCGACCCTCCACGAGGGCGTAGATCACGTCCATCCGCAGCGCGAGCTCGACGTTGTGCGTCGCCACCAGGGTCGCAACCCCCTGCTCGCGGGCGACGCGCAGCAGCAGCGCGAAGACCTCCTCCGCGGTGTGGGGATCCAGGTTGCCGGTCGGTTCATCCGCGAGCAGCAGCCGGGGACTGTTGGCGAGTGCGCGGGCGATGGCGACGCGCTGCTGCTCGCCGCCGGAGAGCCTTCCCGGGCGGTGATCGAGGCGCTCTTCGAGGCCGAGCTCCTCGAGCAGCGCGCGCGCCCGCCTGCGCGCGGCCGGCATCCTCTCGCCGGCGAGAAGGCGCGGGATCGCGACGTTCTCGAGGGCGGAAAAGTCGGCAAGAAGGTGATGAAACTGATAGACGAAGCCGATCGCCTCGCGTCGCAGCCGCGTGCGTTCGCGGTCGCCGAGCCGCGAGGTGGGACGGCCGAGGACGGTGATCTCGCCGGCGGTGGGACGCTCGAGCAGGCCGGCGAGATGGAGCAGCGTGGACTTTCCCGAACCCGAGGGACCGACGAGCGCCGCGAGGGTGCCGGGGGCGAGGGCGAGATCGACACCCCGCAGCACCGCGAGTTCGACATCGCCCTGCCGGAATCGCCGCTCCACGCCCGCGAGCTCGAGGACGGCCTCATTCATAGCGCAGGGTCTCGACGGGGTCGGTGCGTGCGGCGCGCCAGGCCGGGTAGAGGGTCGCGAGGAAGGACAGGCCCAGTCCCATGAGCACGACGCGGATCACATCGGCGGCGCGCACCTCGGCCGGCAGATGGGAGAGGAACCGGATCTCGGCGCTCCACAGCTCGAAGCCGGTGAGGCCCTCGAGCCAGCTGCGGATGGCGTCGATGTTGAGGGCGAAGGCGAGGCCGAGGGCGAAGCCGATGGCGGTGCCGAGGAAGCCGATGGTCGCGCCCGAGAGGAAGAAGATGCGGGTGATCGCCCCCCGCGTGGCGCCCATCGTGCGCAGGATGGCGATGTCGCGGCTCTTGCTGCGCACGAGCATGAAGAGACCGGTGATGATGTTGAAGGCGGCCACGAGCACGATGAGGGTGAGGATGAGGAACATGACGTTGCGCTCGACCTCGAGCGCGGAGAAGAAATGGGCGTTGAGCTGCTTCCAGTCGACGAGACGGTGGCCGCCGCCGAGGACGGCTGTGAGCGCCGGCCGGTAGCGCTCGATGTGATCGGGATCCTCGACCATGACCTCGATCGCGTTCACCCGTCCGGGAAGGCGGAAGTAGGCCTGGGCGTCGGCGAGCGGAATGTACACGAATCCGTTGTCGTACTCGTACATGCCGACTTCGAAGATGGCGCCGACGCGGAAGGACTGGATGCGGGGCATGGTTCCGAAAGCGGTGGGCGCACCTTCCGGCGAGACGAGGACGAGACTGTCCCCGACCGCAAGCCCCATGCGGGCCGCCATGCGGCTTCCGATCATCGCCTCGCCGGAGCGCTCGAGAGCCTGGAAGGATCCCGAAAGGAGCGCATGGCCGAAGATTTCCGCGCGCTCGAGGTCGCGCCTGCGCACGCCGCGCACGATCACCCCGGAGGAGACGCCGTTCGCCGAGGCCAGCGCCTGCCCTTCGAGATAGGGCATGACCCGGATCACGCCGGAGATCTCCTGAAGGCGCGCCGTGAGCCGGTCGAACTCCTCGATCCCCTCCGGGCCGGCGACCACGGTGGCATGACCGTTGAAGCCCAGCACGCGCCCGAGGAGTTCGGTGCGGAAACCGTTCATGACCGCGAGCACGACGATCAGGGTGCCGACGCCGAGGGCGATGCCCAGGAGCGCGAAGGCGGCGACGAAGGAGATGAAGCCCTCGCCGCGCACGGGTCGCAGGTAGCGCCAGGCGACGAGGCGCTCGATGCGGGCGAACATCAGGCGGCGAGCCGGGCGAGCAGGGCGTCGGGAGCGATTTCCTCGCTTTCCCCGCGGGCACGGGATCTGAGCTCCACGAGCCCGGCGCGCGCACTGCGCGGCCCGATCACCACCTGCCAGGGGATGCCGATGAGTTCCATGGTTGCGAACTTCGCCCCGGCGCGCTCCTCGGTATCGTCGTAGAGCGTCTCGATCCCCGCCCGGTCGAGCTGCGCGAACAGATCCTCGGCCATGCGCCGGCAGGCTTCGTCGTCGACGCGGAGATTGACGAGGGCGACCCGGAAGGGGGCGACGGCCTCCGGCCAGATGATGCCCTTCTCGTCGTGATAGGCCTCGATGATCGCGCCCACGAGACGCGACACGCCGATGCCGTAGGATCCCATCTCCACCGGCACCTCCCGGCCGTCGGGACCCATGACGTAGGCGCCCATGGGCTCGCTGTACTTGGTGCCGAAGTAGAAGATGTGCCCAACCTCGATGCCGCGCGCCTTCTTCAGTCGCTCGGCGGGCACGGGACAGCGCGCGGGGTCGTGCTTCTCCTCGACGGCGGCATAGAGGCGCGTCAGTGTTGCGACGTCGATCTCGTCGGCGGAGAAGTCGAGCTCCTCGAAGGCGGCATCGTAGTAGACGACGCTCTCGCCGGTGGAGGCCAGGATCTGGAACTCGTGGCTCATGCTGCCGCCGATGGGGCCGCTTTCCGCCACCATGGGAATGGCGGTGAGGCCCATGCGGCGGAAGGTGCGCAGATAGGCCACGAACATGTTCTCATAGGCGCGCTTCGCTCCCGCGAAATCGTAGTCGAAGGAATAGGCGTCCTTCATCAGGAACTCGCGGCCGCGCATGACCCCGAAGCGGGGGCGGATCTCGTCGCGGAACTTCCACTGGATGTGGTAGAGATTGAGCGGGAGCTGACGATAGCTGCGGACGTGCCGGCGGAAGATGTCGACCACGTTCTCCTCGTTCGTGGGGCCGTAGAGCATCTCCCGGTCGTGGCGGTCGCGGATGCGGAGCATCTCCTTGCCGTAGTCCTCGTAGCGCCCGCTCTCCCGCCACCAGCTCGCCGGCTGGATCGTCGGCATCAGGATCTCGATCGCTCCCGCGCGATCCATTTCCTCGCGGACGATCTGCTCGACCTTCTTGAGCACGCGGAAGCCGAGCGGAAGCCAGTTGTAGATGCCCGCCGCCGCCTGCTGGATCATGCCGGCGCGCAGCATGAGCCGGTGCGAGACGATCTCGGCCTCGGCCGGATCCTCCTTGAGGACCGGCAGAAAATAGCGGGAAAGCCGTACCACGCGGGTCATGACGTCGGGGAGTTCCGCTCGCGATCCGGGCGCAATCTAGGCCCGGCGCGGGCGGGCGGCAACGCGGGCGCGCCGTGGCTCAGGAACGCCGCTGCGGCGGCACGGCTCTGCCGCTCTCCTCGATGGCGAGCACGACGCGGTCGCGGCCGGCTTCCTTGGCCGCATAGAGCGCCCGGTCGCAGCGGGCGAGGAAGCTTTCCTCGCCTTCCGGCGGCAAGCGGCTCGCGACACCGAAGCTCGCCGTCACCCGGACGGTCTCTCCGCCGACATCGATGCGCTGGTTGCGCAGACGGTCCCGCAGCCGCCGCGCGATCTCGCCCGCCTCGTGCAGCGGCGTGCGCGGCAGCAGGACCGCGAACTCCTCGCCGCCGTAACGCGCGGCCACGTCGTAACGGCGCAGACTCGCGCGCAGCAGATGGCCCGTGACGCGCAGCACCATATCCCCGGCACAGTGGCCCCAGGTGTCGTTGATGCGCTTGAAATGGTCGATGTCCAGGAGCAGCAGCGAGAGCGGCAGCTCGAGACGGTCGGCAGCCGACCATTCCTCGCGGAGCCGGGCGAGGAAGAAGCGGCGGTTGTAGAGGCCCGTGAGGACATCGGTGCTGGCCAGGATCTCGAGCTGTTCGACCGCCTGGTGGAGCTGGTCGCGGACGCGGTGCTGGCGGATCACGAGCGAGAGGATGTCCGCCACGCTGGTGAGGAACTGCATCTCTCCCTCATGTTCGGGATGGCCGTGCGGCAGATAGAGCACGATCACCCCGAGCACCTCCTCGCCGGCGAGGATCGGTACGTTGTAATGGCCGTGCGGGGCCATGCCCGGAAAGCGCGTCTCGTGCCGGTCGTCGACGCAGCGGGCGTACTGGATCTCGCGCGTTGCCGCAGCGCGCCCGCACAGGCAGCGCCCGAAGGGCACGCGGGCGCACAGGCTGAGGAGTTCGGGGGCGAGGTTGCGGGAGGCCACGAGATGCAGCTCCCGCTGCTCCCCGTCCACCAGGAAGATGCCTCCCTTGGGGAGGATCGAGAGCCAGCTCACGGACAGCAGGATGTCGAGGCAGTGTTCGAGGACCTCGGAGAGCTCCTCGTTCGAGACCGCACAGCGGAGAATGGCGTTGAGCGCGCGCTCGTTCTCGAGCGCGAGCTCGATATCCGGGCCCTGTACCCGCTGCTGATGCTCTTCGGCTGCTGCGGCCATGCCCCGCCCCCGCGGTCCGCGTTCCGGCGTGACCGGCATACGGGGCAACGGTTACGATTTTCTCAACGCAGCAATCCAGCGAGGTACCGGGAAGCGCGGACGGGTTCGCTGCCGCCGCGTGAGCCGCGTGAGGGGCCGGGAAGGTGCGCCGGGCGGTCAGGGCCGCGAGCCCGGATGCCGCTCCGCGTCCCCGCCGTCCTCGAGCACGCGCGTGGCCCAGTAGCGGGGCGAGAGCAGCCGGCGGTCCTCCTCGATCCAGTCGGCGATCTCGCGCAGCCGCGCCGCCGCCGCGCGGGGCAGCGTGCCGCTGCGCACGAGGACGGATACGTCGGCACCCGTCTCCATCGGGGCAAGCTTGATCCTGCCGGGGGGGATGCCCTTTCCATCTTCCGCCGCCTCGAAGCATATCATGGGACGCAGCTCACCATCGTCCCCCTCCTCGCGGCGCGTTCCGTTCGCGCGGGTGCGGGCGAGCAGGCCGTCGGATATGCGCCGCCGCAGCCCGCGCGGGAGATGATTGAAGAGCGCGCGGGCATGCCGCAGGGCGCTCAGACTCTGCCGCTGAAGCGCACGTCGGATGCCGTGGTAGAGCAGGGAGTCGCGGCCCAGCTCGGCTTCCACCACGGGCAGGATCTCGCCCAGAAACAGGGCGAGCGTCCGCCGCTCGCCGGGGTAGCGCTCCTGTTCCTTGCGCATCATCCTCGCTCTCGCACTCCCTCCTGCGTTAACGGGATATTAACGGATGGTCCGGGAGCGGCAACCGCAGAGCCGGGCTCCGCGCCGCCCCATGGGGCGCTTCTAGGAAAATTGTCTGATAACGTTAACGCGCCGCCGCGCGCCGCGGCAGCAGCCGCTCGACGAGTTCCACCCAGTAGGCGACGCCGGTCTCGAGGGCGCGATCGTCGAAATCATAACGCGGGCTGTGCAGGATGCGGCCCTCCTGAGCGCCCCCGATGCCCATCCACACATAGGCCCCGGGCTTCTGCTCGAGCATGAAGGCGAAATCCTCCGCTCCCATGGAGGGGGGCGGATCGTGGTGCACCCTCTCTGCACCCGCCACCGCCGCGGCCGCCGCTGCCGCTTCTTCCGCCTCGGCCGCGCTGTTCACCGTCGGCGGATAGCCCTCGCGGTAGTCGAGGCTGCCGCTGCAGCCGTGGGCGGCCGCGACATGGTCGACGACTTCCGCCATGCGTGCGCGGATGCGCGCGCGCAGGGCGGGGTCGAAGATCCGCACCGTGCCCAGGCATTCCGCTTCGTCGGGTACGACGTTGAAGGCATCCCCGGCGCGGATGCGGGTCACCGACAGCACCGCCGGCCGCAGCGGATCGGTTTCGCGCGAGATCAGGCTCTGCAGCACCTGGATCAGGGCCGCGACGGCGACCACCGGGTCGCGGCCGAGGTGGGGCATGGCCGCATGGCAGCCGCGCCCGCGAAGGCGGATCTCGAACCGGTCGGCCGCGGCCATGACCTCGCCGCGGTGCACGCCGAACTCGCCCAGGGGAAGCCAGGGCCAGTTGTGGAGGCCGAACACGGCGCGCATGGGAAAGCGCGCGAACAGCCCGTCCTCGATCATGCGCCGGGCGCCGGCCCGGCCCTCCTCGGCGGGCTGGAAGATGAAGTACACCGTGCCCTCGAAGCGCCGCGTGCGGGCGAGGTGCCAGGCGGCGCCGAGCAGCATCGCCGTATGGCCGTCGTGGCCGCAGGCGTGCATGAGCCCGCGTCGGGCCGAAGCCCATGGGACACCCGAGGCCTCGGTGATCGGCAGCGCGTCCATGTCCGCCCGCAGGCCGATGGCGTCGTTGCCGCGGCCCGCCCGCAGCACACCCACGACGCCGGTGCCGGCGAGTCCCGTATGCACCTCGTCGAGCCCGAACTCGTGCAGCCGTTCGGCGACGAAAGCCGCCGTGCGATGCTCCTCGTAGGCGAGCTCGGGGTGGCGGTGGAGATCGCGCCGCCAGGCGACGAGGGTTTCGAGATCGATCTCCAGCCGGGTCATCGCGTTCCATGCTCGACAGAGAGAACCGGGCCCGAAGGCCCGGTCCCCGAACGTTCCCCTTGCGGGCTCAGCCCTCGACCTCGTGGTACTGGCCCTTGTCCCAGACGTAGACGACGTAGTTCGAGCCCAGCACGTCGCCCTTCTCATCGAAGTCGATGGTACCGAGCACGGTCTCGAACTTGTTCTCCCGCAGCGCCTTGATGAGCGCGTCGAGGTCCGTCGAGCCGGCGATCTCGGCCGCCTGGTCGAACACCTGGATGGCGGCGTAGGTATAGAGGGTGTAGCCCTCGGGGTCGAAGCCCGCGGCCTTGAAGCGCTCGACCACCTCCTTGGCGGCCGGATTCTTGCGCGGGTCGGGGCTGAAGGTCATGATCGTGCCCTGGCCCGCATCGCCGGTGATCTGCCAGAATTCGTCGGTGACCAGAGCGTCGCCCGACATGAGGGTGGCGTTGAGCCCCTGCTCACGGGCCTGGCGGACGATGAGGCCGGCCTCGGTATGATAGCCGCCGAGGTAGATGAGGTCGACGCCGAGCTGCTTCATCTTGGTGATGAGCGCGGTGAAGTCCTTGTCGCCGGCGGTGATCGCCTCGTACATGACTTCTTCCATGCCGCGCTTGTGGAGCTGCTTGCGGAACTCGTCCGCGAGCCCCTTGCCGTAGGCCGTCTTGTCGTGAAGGATGGCGATCTTCTCGGCGATCTTGTGATCGACGACGTAGTTGGCCGCCACCTGGCCCTGCTGGTCGTCCCGGCCGCAGACGCGGAAGACGTTGTCGAGACCGCGCTCGGTGAGCTGCGGGTTCGTCGAGGCGGGCGAGATCTGGAGCACGCCCTCCTCGGCGTAGACGTCGGAGGCCGGAATCGAGGAGCCCGAGCAGAAATGCCCGGCCACGAACACCACGCCCTTGTTGACGAGCTGGTTGGCCACCGCCACGGCCTGCTTCGGGTCGCAGGCGTCGTCGCCGATCTCGAGAACGAGCTTCTCGCCGAGGGTGCCGCCGGCCGCGTTGATGTCCTTCACCGCCATCTCGGCGCCGAGCTTCATCTGTTCGCCGAACTTGGCGTACTGGCCGGTCATCGGACCGACCGTCGCGATGAGCATCTCGGCTCGCGCGAAGCCCGCGCTCAGGGCGACGACGGCCGCCCCGGTGAGCAGCATCGATAGACGGCGCATGGATTCTCTCCCTGGTTGTTGAACGGGGCCGAGCCCGGCTCGAGGCCGCGGAGCGCTCGTCCGCTGCCGGCAACTACCTACCCGGATCGTCCGGGCGCGCAACCCTCTTGCGCTCGCGACGCCGTGAGAGCCCCCGGTCCCCGAACAGCAGCCGGGTGTCCCGAAGGCCGGCCCGCGGGCGGCCGATGAGCGCGAGACCGCGGGCGATCGCGCGCACGCGCTCGGCATTGTCGCGGGCGGGACGGCCGTTGCCGTGCAGAAGGCTGTTCTCGAATCCCACACGAAGATGCCCGCCCAGGGTCGCCGCCAGCATGAGGCAGGCGGTCTCCTCGCGGTCGAAGGCGCACACCATCCACGGGCAGGCGGGGTCGTGGCGGGCGAGAAAGTCCAGCAGCGATCGGGGTTCGATGGGGCGGCCGGGCTCCCGGTAGCGACCGAGCACGAAGAGGACGAAGGGCCGCTCCTGGGGAATGTAGCCGCGCGCACGCCACTCCTGGAAGCGGTCCACCTCCTCCGGGTCGTAGAGGATGTACTGGGGGGCGATGCCGCGCTCGGCGATCCAGTCCAGGAACCGGCGCAGCGCCTTCGAGGGTTCGCCGAAGCCGGGTTGGAGTTCGCGCGGGGCGAGGGACACCGCCCCGGGCTGCACGACCCGCACGCATTCCATCTGTTCCTCGGGCGCGAAGCGGCCGGCGGCCTCGGTGGTGAGCTGCAGGAGCATCCGCGCCCCGAGGCGCTCCTCGAGCCGCCGGTACCAGTACTCGCAGCGTTCCGGATCGAGCGTGTGCGCCCCGCCTGCGTCGCGCACGTGGAAGTGAAGCGCGGTGGCGCCCGCCGCGGCGCAGCGCTCGGCCGTCGCCGCGAGCTCCTCGAGCGCAACGGGCAGCGCCGGATGATCCGACTTGCCGCGGCGGGCGCCGTTGGGCGCCACCATGATCGTGCAGGGACGGTCGAGGTCAGCGCGCATCGCCGGGAAGGTCGCGGAGCGCGGCCTCGATCGCGGCCTCGAGCCGGTCGAGGAGCTCCTCGATCTCCGCTTCGCGGATGATGAAGGGCGGGGCGAGGAGCATGTGGTTGCCGCGCCTGCCATCGATGGTGCCGCCGCCCGGATAGCATACGAGCCCGTGGGCCATGGCCGCGCGCCTGATGCGCTGGTGGAGCGCGAGCGCGGGATCGAAGGGCTCGCCGGTTGCCCGCTCGCGCACGAACTCGAAGCCCCGGAAGAGCCCCCGTCCGCGCAGATCGGCGATGTGCGGATGGCCGCCGAAGCGCTCCTCGAGGCCGCGGGCGAGGACGTCGCCCATGCGTCGCACGCGGTCGAGCAGCCCCTCTTCCTCGATGACCTTCTGAACGGCGAGCGCCGCGGCGCAGGCGGTGGGGTGTGCCATGTAGGTGTGGCCGTGCTGGAAGAAGCCCGATCCCGCGGCGAACGCCTCGACGATGTGCCGCTGTACGATCACGGCGCCGATCGGCTGATAGCCGCCACCGAGCCCCTTGGCGATCGCGATCAGATCCGGGATCACGCCGTCCTGCTCGCAGGCGAAGAGGGTGCCGGTGCGGCCCATGCCGCACATGACCTCGTCGAGGATCATGAGGATGCCGTGGCGGTCGAGGACCTCGCGGATCCTCGCGAAATAGCCCGCAGGCGCGGGCACCACGCCCATCGTCGCGCCCACCACGGGTTCGGCGACGAAGGCGATGACCGTCTCGGGGCCGAGCCGGGCGAGGGTTTCCTCGAGCTCCCCGACGAGGCGCTCGACGAAGGCCGCGTCGGATTCGCCCTCCCGCTTCTCCCGGTAGGGATAGCAGGGCGTGAGGTGCGCGACCTCGAGGCCGAGGAGCGGCTCAAAGGGCGCACGGCGCCAGAAGTTGCCGCCCACCGCGAGCGCGCCCAGGGTGTTGCCGTGATAGGACTGGCGGCGGGCGAGAAAGCGGGTGCGCTGCGGCTCGCCCCGTTCGACGAAGTACTGGCGGGCCATCTTGAGCGCGGCCTCGACCGCTTCCGAGCCGCCGGAGACGAAATACACCCGCTCCATGCCCCGGGGCGCGCGGGCGATCAGGAAATCCGCGAGTTCCTCGGCCGCCTCGCTGGTGAAATAGGCGGTGTGCGCGTAGGCGATGGTTTCGACCTGGCGGCGGATGGCGGCGATGATCGCGGGATGGTTGTGGCCGAGACAGGAGACGGCGGCGCCGCCGCTCGCATCGAGATAGCGCCGTCCCTCCCGGTCGATGAGATAGCAGCCCTCGCCGCCGGCGATGGTGGGGTAGTGCTCGTGGAGATGGCGATGGAAGACGTGGCTCATGGGGCACCCGCGGGCGCTTCGAGGCTCAGGTATGGGGCCAGATTCTCCTCGATGGCGCGGCGGAGCGCGGCCTCGAGGTCGAGCAGAAGATCGCGGGAGAGTCTTCCGGCGATGGCGTCGCGCTCCACCACGCTCGTCGCTTCGAGCACGGGACGGTGGCGCGTCACCCGCGCCTCGGCGAAGGCGCGCTCGAAGCCGTCCGCGTCGTGGATCGAGATCCGCGCCGCGAGAGTCGCCTCGAGCACGCGGTCGGCCTCGCGCAGAAACCAGCCGCTGATGCCGCCCGTGGTGGGACGCCGTCTCTCGAGCAGGCTTGCTTCGCTGAGCAGCAGCCGGGCGTAGCCCGGCCCGCCGGCGGCGCGCACGCGTCTGCGGAGATATCCCTTCGCCTTCTCCGCGAGCTCTTGCGAACGGCGCCGGTCGATGAAGGTCGCCGCTTCCGGAAGACGCCCGCGCGCCTCGATCTCCACACGCCCGACGGTGAGGGCGATCGGCTGCGCGGGGGGCTCGGGCGGCGGCGGCGTGCGCACCGTGCCGCTGCAGGCGGAGAGAAGGAGCAGAAGAAAGGGAAGGAACCGCGCTCTGCCGGTCACCGGCCTTCTCCCCTCGTGGATTGCCGCTTCTCGCGCTGCAGGGCGTCGACGGCGTCGCGGTCCAGCACATAGCGGCGGCTGCAGAACTGGCAGGTGACCTCGATGCGGCCGTCGGCAAGGCGCATCGCCTCGATCTCCTCACGGGGGAACTGGCGCAGCATGTCCCGCACCCGTTCCTCGTCGCAGGAACAGCCAGGTGCGACGGCAAGCGGGTCGAAGACGCGCACCCCTTCCTCGTGGAAGAGGCGGTACAGCACCTCTTCCATGGACAGCCCGTCGCCGAGGAGTTCCTCCTCGCGCACCGTCTCGAGCAGCATCATGACGCGATGCCAGTGCTCGCTGCGTTCCTCGGGGTCCTCGCTCCCCTCCCCCGGCATCGCCTGCAGCACGAGGCCGCCCGCCCGCCAGCGGCTGCTCAGAGGATCGCGCGCGCAGGCGGTGCGGATGGCGGTGGGAATCTGCTCGGAGCGGTGGAAATAGGCGAGCACGGCCTGGCTCAGGCTCTCGCCGTCGAGGCGGACGATGGCCTGCTGCATCTCGCCGCCGACGGCGCGCTGATCGACGGTGAGCACGAGCACCCCGCCCCCGAACAGGGTCGCCGCCGTGGTCTCCGCGAGCTTGCCGACCCGGGCCTCATCGAAGCTCGCATAGCCCCGCATCATGCCGTCGTTGGTGACATCCGCGACCATCAGGCGGACGGGTCCGTCGGCACGCAGCTGGAGGCTGAAGGTGCCCTGGAATTTCAGCGCGCCCACGAAGCTCGCCGCGAGCACGAGGAGTTCGGCGAGCTGCCGCGAGACGGGCTCCGGATAGGCGTGGGCGGTGAGCACGTAGTCGACGGTTTCCTCCAGCCGCACGAAGCGCCCGCGCACGCTCGCGCGCTCGAGCAGAAAGGGCAGCACCCGATCCTCTCGCGCGACGCGCCGCGCACTCATGCCGCAGGCACTTCCCTCATCCCGCGAGACACCAGACGAGAATGGCCTTCTGCACGTGGAGCCGGTTCTCGGCCTCGTCGAAGACCACCGACTGCGGGCCGTCGATGACCTCCGCCGTCACTTCCTCGCCGCGGTGTGCGGGCAGACAGTGCATGAACAGGGCCTCGGGGGCGGCAAGGCGCATGAGGCGCGCATCGACCCGGTACGGCTCGAGCAGGGCGTGGCGGCGTTCCACGTCCTCATCGCCCATCGACACCCAGGTGTCGGTGACCACGAGATCGGCGCCCCGCACGGCCTCGGCGGGATCCCGGAAGATCTCGATCCGCGCTCCTTCGGCCCGCGCCCGCGCGACCACCTCGGGATCGGGCGCGAGCTCTTCGGGGCAGGCGAGGTGGAAGATGAAGCCGAACCTGGCCGCGGCGTGCATCCAGGAGGTCGCGACGTTGTTCGCATCTCCGGACCAGGCGACGAGCCGGCCGGCGATGGGGCCGCGGTGCTCCTCGAAGGTCAGCACATCGGCCATCACCTGGCAGGGATGGGAGCTGTCGGTGAGACCGTTGATCACCGGGACGCTCGCGTGTTCGGCGAGTTCGAGCAGCTTGTCGTGGCGATCGGTGCGGATCAGGATGGCGTGGACATAGCGCGAGAGCACCCGTGCCGTATCGGCGATCGTCTCGCCGCGGCCGAGCTGCATGTCCCGCGGGCTCAGGGCGATGGCGTGCCCGCCGAGCTGCTGGGCCGCCACCTCGAAGGAGACGCGGGTGCGCGTCGACGGCTTGTTGAAGATCATGGCGAGCGCGCGCCCCGCCATGACGTCCGAACTCCGCCCCCGCTTGAACTCGCGGGCGAGATCGAGAATCGCACGCAGCTCCACGGCCGGGATGCGGTCGAGATCGAGAAAGTGCCGCGGCCCCTTCATCCCGCGCCCTCCGCGCAGACGGCCTCGAGAATGCGGATCGCCTCCTGGATCTCCTCGTCGCCGACGATCAGCGGAGGCAGAAGGCGCAGGACATTGTCGGCCGCGGGCACGGTGAGCAGGCCCCGCTCGCGCAGCCGAGCCGCGAAGGCGTGATGATCGCCATGCACCTTGATCCCCAGCATGAGGCCGAGTCCGCGTACCTCGGCGATGGCGGTCGGGTAGCGCTCCGCGAGATCGTCGAGCGCCGCCCGCAGGTGCTGCCCCTTGGCCTGCACGCCCTCGAGAAAGCCCGCCTCGCAGAGGATGTCGAGCACGGCATTGGCGACCGCGCAGGCGAGCGGGTTGCCGCCGAAGGTGGAGCCGTGCGTGCCGGGGGTCATCGCCTCCGCCGCACGTGCCGTGGCGAGACAGGCGCCGATCGGAAAGCCGCCGCCGAGTCCCTTGGCCAGCGCCATCACGTCCGGCTGCGCGCCGGCCCATTCATGGGCGAACAGGCGCCCGGTGCGCCCCATCCCGCACTGCACCTCGTCATAGACGAGGAGAAGCTCGCGTTCGTCGCACAGACGCCGCAGACCCTGCAGGAATTCGGCGGTGGCCGCCCGCACCCCGCCCTCGCCCTGCACGGGCTCGATCATGACGGCGGCGGTATGGCTGCCGACCGCCGCCTCGACCGCCGCGAGGTCGCCGAAGGGGACGATGTCGAAACCGTCGAGCAGGGGCGCGAACCCCTCGGTGAGCCGGCGGCTGCCGGCCGCCGAGATGGTGGCGAGGGTACGGCCGTGAAAGCTTCCCTCGAAGGTCACGATGCGGTGCCGCTGCGGCTCGCCCCGGGCCCAGAAATGGCGCCGCACGAGCTTGATGCAGGCTTCCACCGCCTCGGCACCCGAATTGCACACGAACACGGTGTCGGCGAAGCTGTGGGCCACGAGCCGCGCCGCAAGGCGCTCGAGTTCGGCGATGCGGAACAGATTGGATACGTGCCACAGGCGTCGGGCCTGGGCGGTGAGGGCGGCGACGAGATGAGGATGGGCATGGCCCAGGGCGCAGACCGCGATACCGCTCGTGAAGTCGAGATAGCGGCGCCCTTCGCGGTCCCAGAGCCATGCGCCCTCGCCCCGCTCGAAGACGACATCGATGCGGTTGTACACCGGAAGCAGGGTCGGAAATCGCGCCTGTTCGTTCATGGCCGTCCGCCGTATGTCGAAGCGACGCTTCGCCGAAGATGACGGCTTTCCTTCGGTCCCCGACTCAGGCTTTGAGTTTGTAGCCGATCCGGACGAGGCGCAGGGCCAGGACCCAGAGGCCGATGTCGACGAGCGCCAGCAGCAGGACGCCGAACCAGATGGCACCGTCGCTGTGCCCCGTCAATGCGTAGCGGAAACCGTCGATCATGTAGAAGAAGGGGTTGCCGTAGGCGAACGGCTGTACCGCCGGGGGCAGCCGGCTGATGGAATAGAAGGTGCCCGAGAGGAAGGAAAGCGGGGTGACGAGGAAGTTCGTCGCCGCGGCGAGCTGGTCGAACTTGTCCGCCCACAGCCCGGCGATGGTCCCGAGCAGCGAGAGGGCGAGGGAAGCGGCGACGAGGTGATAGAGGGCGAGCCATGGGGCGACGGGGTGCATTTCCACGAAGGGAAGCATGGCGCCCGCTACTGCGAGGCCGACCACGATCCCGCGGGTCACGCCGCCCATGACGAAGCCGAAGAGAAACTCGCCCGGAGAGAGGGGCGGCATCAGGTAGTCGACGATGTTTCCCTGCACCTTGGCGATGACCAGCGAAGACGAGGTATTGGCGAACGCATTCTGGATCACCGCCATCATCACCAGGCCCGGCGCCAGGAAGTCGAGGAAGGGCAGTCCCCCCACGGTCCGCGCCGAGCGGCCGAGCGCAAAGGCGAAGACGGCGAGGAACAGCAGGGTGGTGACCATGGGCGCGAGGATGGTCTGCGCCGGGATCTTGAGGAAGCGGCGCACCTCCTTCTCGTAGAGCGTCCAGAGGCCCACGAGGTTGAGGTCGAAGGGGGTTCCGAAGGTGGCGACGAAGGCGGCGTCGCCCCCCCGGGCGGACATCCCGCCGGGCGCCACAGCATCAGTAGTCGAACCGCCACTCGAGCTCGACTTCGCTTTCACCGCTCGTACTCACCTGGGAATTGACCGAGACCGAGGGGCTGAGCTCGACTTCCATGCGCACGCGCGTGTCGTCTGCCGAGGTGCCCTGTTCCACCTCCACGTAGACCTCGTCGGAAACGTATTTGCCGGCGGAGACGTAGGCCCCCGCCTCGTCGTTGCCGACATCAAGCCGATCGAGTCCGGTCGCGTCCCGGAGCGAGGCGAGAAGGTTGAACCCGTCCCCGCCCTGGAGCGCATGAAGCGCCGCAGCCAGCTTCACGCCCTGGAGAGGCGTGAGCTCGCTCGCGCTGCGACCGAACAGCAGACGGGCCAGAATCTCGTCCTGCGCCAGCCGCGGCTCACTCGCAAGTCGCAGCTCGGGATGCTCGATCGGCCCTACAAGCTGCACCTTGGCGACGATGCCGTCGCTCTCGGCACGGGCCGAGAGGTCGAGGTAGATCTGAGGTGACGCGCCGCCGAGAACGGAGATCTCGCCCTGCTGGATGGCGAATCGCTGCCCGAGGAAGTCGAGGCGGCCGCGCCGGAAGCGGAAACCGCCGTCGAATTCGGGGGCGGCGAGCGAGCCCGCAATCCGCATGCGGCCGTTCCACTCCGTATCCAGCCCGCGACCGCGCAGGAACAGGCGCGCCGGCGCCTCGAGCGTGATGTCGAGCTCGAGCGTCTGCGCCCGGTCCGGCCCTGCTTCGGGCTCGATCATCGACAGCGGCATCGTCAGCCGTCCCCGCCCGTCGCGTTCGCTGACCTCGAGGGCGATGGGCTCCTCGATGCCGCCATCGGTGACGCGGAACTCCGC
>CAZHHU010000002.1:10782-12593 GCA_964532215.1 uncultured Geminicoccaceae bacterium | reverse complement strand
GCATCTTCGACATGACCGTGGCGGATCGTGACCGCTCCATCGAGTTCCGGGGCCTCGAGCGTGCCGCCGAGGGCAAGCCGCGCCTCGAGCTCGCCGCGCAGGATCTGATCATCGAGGCCGGCGAGAACCGCCAGGGTTGCGAGCTCCACATTGGCCTCCACCCGTCCCTCGAGGGCCCCGTCCGCGGGAAGCTCGAGAGGTGGAGCGCGGAGGCCGAGCCGGAGCGGCACGGCGATCTCGAGCCTCGTTCGCGCATCGGGCAGGCGACGCGCCAGGAGGCGGACCTCGAGCTTCCCTTCGCCGAGCCTGCCCCGGATGTCCACCGTGGCGGGCGGGGTGTCGGCGAGTTCGGGGATGTCCGGCCGCAGATCGTCGATATGCAGCTCGAAGCTGCCGCCGAGATCGTCCTCCGGGCCGTCGAGCGCCAGCGAGGCCGTGGCCGTGCCGCGGAAGGCGGGCCCGCCCAGCTCTGAAAGCGCTGTGAGGGGAAGCTCATGCAGGCCCAGGGCGAGCTTGACGCGATTCGCCCCCCATTGCACATCGCCACGAACCCGTGCCTTGCCCACCCGCAGGTCGATGCGATCGATGGTCAGCACGCCCCGCTCGAGCACCGCCTTCATCGGCTTCTCGAGGCGCACCGGACGCGTTCCCAGCGTGCCTTCGAGGGCCGTGAGCAGAAAGACCTGTTCCCTTCCGGAAAGATCGGCCGTGGCGCGCCCCTGGAGCGCGAAGCGCTCCTGCCGCACGCCGTCGATCGCGAATTCGAGCGCGAGCGCATCGAGACCGCCGGAGAGACGTCCCTCGGCTTTCCGCACGACGAGGTCCTGGGCCTCGAAATCCCGGACATCGAGATCCACTTCGAGCTTCGGCGCGCCGTGGAGATCGACGCCCTGCGCGTGCACCTCGGCGCGCTCCAGGTAGCCGGCCGGGGTGTCCAGTTTCTGCAGCTCGCCCGTGAGGCGGAGGTTCTGACGTCCGTCCCGGAGTTCGGCGGTGGCATGCAGGGAAACCGCGCCCGCGAGCGTCTGCCGGTGAATGGCTGCGAGCGCGGAAAGCTCGGATACCTCGAGCGCGAGCTCGCCGCGCCCGCGCAGCCGCGCGAGCTCGATCTCGCCCTGGAGGCGGCCGCTGACCCCGGGGCCGGAGAGTTTCGCCGCCTCGATCTCGAGATGTTCGTCCCGCTGGCGGAGCTTTCCTTCGAGCGCGAGCGCGACATCCGCGCGGGCGGCGGTGAGACGGAACTGCGCCTGCATCCCTCCGGGCGGAGCGGAGAGGACGGCATCGAGCCCGAGGCGATCGAGCGCGTAGTCGCCGTAGCGCGGATCACGGGCCTGCGCGGTCAGCGTAAGGCGCGGCACATCGAGGCTGCCTGCGATCTCGAGCCCCGCCTCGACCGCGCCCGCAAGCGGTCCGCCGACGAGCGGAGCGAGCGGCTCGAGCGAGCCGATGCGGCCCTCGAGGCGGCCCGTGAGCAGATCGCGCCGATGGTCGAGGGACAGGGAGCCGACCACCCGGGCTGCGGCACCCTCGACGCGGAGATCGTCCAGCACCAGGGTCTCCGGTCCCAGGGCGAAGTCCGCGCGAAGGCCGGGCCGCCGGCCGAGAAGTTCCCGGGCACCCGGGGGAAGCGCGAGCTCGCGGCTCTTCAGCAGGATTCTCCCGGTCACGGGGTGCTCGCGTCCCGAAAGATTCGCTTCGGCTTCGAGGCGAAGCCATCCGCCGATGGACCCCGCGGCAGCGGGCGCGAAGGCGCGCAGCAGAGCGGCGAGGTCCGGGCTCTCGCCCGTGAGGACAAGCTTTCCCCTGCGCGC
>CAZHHU010000002.1:6743-10682 GCA_964532215.1 uncultured Geminicoccaceae bacterium | reverse complement strand
GCCTGCAATTGCAGCCCGCGGCCCGTGAGGCGGGCCTGGACCTGCGGCTTTCCCGCTGCGCCCGAGGCATTCGCGACCACGGCCAGGTGCCCCGCGACGGGAATGCCGATCAAGGCTTCGAGCGGGGCGAGATCGTCGATCCGTGCCTCGAGCCTGCCCGAGATGCGATCGTCTGCGGGTTCGAAGGCGCCGCTTCCTTCGGCGCGAAGAAAAGCGCTCGCCACCTCGAGGCGGTGCAGACGGAGGCTTCCCCCGGCCCTGCCTTCGAGGTCGATGGCGAGCTTTGCCTTCTCTCCCACGAGGCCCGCAACCTCGGGGCCGAACCGCTCGGGCGCGAGATCGACCGTCGCCTCGAGGAGAAGGCGTTTCCGGTCCTCGGCGAGCGCCACCTGCGCTTCGGCCCGGGCGCTCATGAGTTTCGGGGCATCGAGCACGAGCCCGGCCGCGAATTCCTCGAACGGACCCCCCGCCGTGAGGGTGAAGGACAGAGGACCGGCATCCGGAGCACCGGCAACCGCGCGCAGGAGCTCCGCATCGACCTTTGCCTGCGCGCGCAGCGCGAAACGCGCCGCGGGGAGATCGAGGCTGCCCTCGAGCCGGGCTTCGCTTCCCGGCCGGTCGAGGCGCGTGATCGCGAGGTGCAGCGCGGCCTTCCGTCCCGGATCGTGGCTCGCAAGCGCACCTTCGGCGCGAAACCGCGCGGGCGTTCCCAGGACCGCCCGACCGAGCACGATCTCGTCCAGATGCAGGCGATCGACGACCGCCGGCGGCACCAGGGAAGCCGGTTCGGGAAGGCGCCACGCCACGCCCGCCTGCTCCTGTTCGGGAGAAGCTGCAGGCAGCCGCGCGAGTTCGACCCGGGCGGCGCCGAGATTCTCGATCTCTAGCCGACCCGCGAGCAGGGCGCCCGGCGAGAGCTGGAGCTCGGCCTGCTCGATCTCGAGCCAGGTTCCTTTCTCGTCGCGCAGGCTGAAGCGGCCGACCCGGACCTCGAAGGGAAGCAAGCCGGCGAGCCCCTCGATCTCGGCCCGCTGATGTTCCCCCGAGAGCTGTGCGGCCACCGCACGTCCGATGCGCCTTTTCGCAAACTCCGTCTGCGCCAGTGCGAAGGCACCGGTGAGCGCGAGCAGCGCCGCGGCGAAGAGGATGAGAAAGACGCGCGTGAGGCGACGAAGCATGCGTGAGGCGCTCTCCGGGGCGGACCTCAGAACGGCTGGCCCAGGCTGAGATAGATCTGGAACGGATCGTCGACTTCCGGCTTGCGGTCCACCGGAACCGCGACATCCAGCCGCACGGGCCCGACGGGAGTAAGATAGCGGACGCCGAGCCCCGCACCCAGCCGCAGATCGCCGTCGAAATCGGGCAGCACGGAAGTGTAGACGGTGCCGGCATCGAAGAAGGCCGCGAATTCCCATTTTGCGAACGGGCGCAGGCGCAGCTCCGCTGCGCCCTCGAGCAGCGAACGCCCGCCCAGGGGATCGAGGCTTTCGTCGAGCGCACCCGCCTTCTCGAACGGAATGCCGCGCACGGAGCCGCCTCCGCCCGCATAAAACCGCTCATCGGCGGGAAGGCGGTCGCGCCTCGCCCCGAGGATGGTGCCGATCCGACCCCGCAGCGCGAGCCCGAGGCGCGGCTTCTTGCGGAGCGGCAGGTGGTGGATTCCGGTCGCCTGGAGGCGCAGGAAGTGCAGGCCGGGGTCGCGGGCATCCAGGGAGGGGACCGCCTCGAGCGCGAGGGAAAAGCCTCGCTGGGGATCCGTCGGGTTGTCGCGACGGTCGAGCGCGATGCGGGCGGGGAGGGAGAGCAGACCGAAGTTCCGGCGCTCGCCCCGTTCATCGATGCGCGCGAAGCGCAGCCGCATGCCGATTGCGCCATCGAGGCCGGCGCCGAAATCCCGGTCCAGCCCCAGAAAGGAGGCGAGGGAGAGACTGTCGAACGCATCCTTGTTCTCGGACACGAGTGCGATCCGGGCGGTCAGGTTCTGATCGACGGCGAGGAAGTCGGGTTTGCGCAGCTCGATCTCGCCGTCCTGCTCCTGCAGGGTGGCGCGCCCGGTGACCCGGAGCCGCTCGGCGGCCCCGAAGAGATTGCGGTGTTCCCAGAAGAGGCGGAGCTTCGGCCCTTCGTCCGAATTGTAGCCCACGGCGCCGCCGAGCGAGCGCGCCTTGCGGGCGCGCAGCTCGATCCGCACCGGTACCCGGTCCGACGGCCCGGGGGTGCTGGGGGTGGTGATGCGTACGGTGGAGAACAGGCGGGTCTGCAGGAGGCGCTGGCGGGCGCGCTCGAGCTTGCGCGGATCGAAGGGTGATCCCGGCACGAGGCCGGTGTGGCGACGCAGGAACTTCCGCTCGACCTCTTCCGCGCCGACGATCTGGATGTCTCCGAAGCGCACCTTCGGGCCCGGCACCAGGGCGAGATCGACCTCCATGCGGCGGGAGCGGTGATCGACGACGAGCCGCCTCTTCTCGAGGCGCGCAAAGGCGTGGCCTTCCTCGCGCGCGCGCCGCAGCAGACGCCGTTCGGCCTCGAGGATCGCCGCGGCGCGGGCCGGGGCTTCGGGTTCGAGGCCGAGCTCCTCCGGGGCAGGAGGCCTAAAGCCGTGTGGCGGACCGACGATATGGATGCGTCTCGGTCCGAGGAGATAGCGCGGTCCGGGCTGGATGCGGAAGATGACGACCGCTTCCTCCGTCCCCGCCGGCGCCGGGGAAGGTGCCTCCGCCTCGCCGTGGACGGCTGGCGGCGTGGGTGGCGGTGTGCGGATCTCGAGTTCGATGCGTCCCGCATAGTAGCCCTCATCGCGGAGCACCGCGCGCAGCCGCTCCAGATCCGATTCGGCCCGGCGGCGCAGGAGAAGGCGGTTCGCCGGGGGGCGTGCGGCTTCGGCCAGGGTGCGAGATGCCGCCATGAGGCGCTCGCGCAGCTCCGACGACAGGCCTTCGCCCGCGAAGCGGACGACATAGCGCACGCCGCTCGGCGCCGCGGGGCCGTTGAGCGGCCTTTCGGCAACCGGGGTGCCGCTGCAGGAGGCGGCGAAGAGAAGCAGCGCGAGGGCGAGGAATCTCAGCCGCCCGCGGAGCCGGGTTCGGTGCGGAGCAGGAGCGCGGGCGGCCGGCCGCGGGCATCGGTGCCGAAGAACAGGGTGCGGTGCGGAAAGGGAATCTCGATGCCCAGTTCGTCGAACCGTTTCTTCAGTCGTCGTTGGAACTCGCGGCCGACCTGCCATTGGCTTCCCGGTCTCGTCTTGAGCCTCGCCTTGATGATCACCGCGGAGTCGCCGAAGCGATCGAGGCCCGCGATCTCGATCGGCGCCATCATCGCCGTGCGGAAGTCCGGATCCTGCCGCATCTCCGCGTCGAGCTCGCGCAGCACCTCCATGACGCGATCGACGTCCTCCTTGTAGGCGATGGCGATGTCCATGACCCAGAAGGAGAAGTCCTTGGTCATGTTGGTGATGGTGTCGATGCTGCTGTAGGGCACGACATGGAGGTTGCCGTCGTAGCTTCTGAGCGTGATCGTGCGCATGGACATCGCCTCGACCACGCCGGCGTGGCCGCCGACCGCCACGACGTCGCCGATGCGCACCGTGTCGCCGGAGAGGATGAAGAGTCCGGTGATGAGATCCTGAATGAGCTTCTGGGAGCCGAAGCCGATCGCGAGGCCGACGATGCCGGCACCGGCGAGCAGCGGTCCGGTGTCGACGCCGAGGATGGAGAGACCCCAGAAGGCCGCGATCAGGAACATGACGACGACCAGACCGTTGCTCGCGATGCTCACGAGCGTGCGGGCGCGGGCGCCATAGACGGGACGCCCCTCCGGCGTCGTCGCTTCGAGATAGTGGCGCGCGATCTGGGTTCCGCCCTCGATGACGGCGACGGTTATGACCACGAGCAGCAGCAGCTGACCCGCGGTGCCGAGAAGCGCCCGCCCGAGCGGCGTCGC
>CAZHHU010000002.1:1987-6643 GCA_964532215.1 uncultured Geminicoccaceae bacterium | reverse complement strand
GCGGCGAGAGCGCGGCGATCCGCCGCTCGAGGAATGCGGCCACGGCCGCACGCCAGCGGAAGAGCGCGACGAGCGCCACCGCGACCGCGGCCAGATAGTCGAGCTGGAGGAAGAAGAGGTGCAGCGTCGCCGGCAGGCCGAGATCGTAGAGCGCGGAAAATGCCGCCGTGCCGTAGACGAGCAGGAGATTGAGGAGCGCGACGGTGCGGGCGAGGCTCTGCGCGTCCCGGTCATCGAGCTGCAGCAGCCGGCGCGCGGGCGCCCGCGGTGCGAGCAGCGCATCGGCAAGGGCGGCGACGCTGCGGCCCACGAACAGACCGGCGAGGACCGCGAACGCGGCGCGCAGGAGAGCCGGCGGCGCGCCCGCGAGCGCGAGCGTGATGCCGAAGAGCACGGTAAAGACGCCGACCGTGAGGACGCGCATTGCGACGAGCAGGAGCGCCGCGCGAACGGGCGTGGCTTCTCCGGCCTGCGCCGATGCGCGCAGCCGGCGTGTTACGGGGCGCAGGAGGAACATCCCCGAAAGCGCCACCACAAGGCCGGCCGCGAGCTGCAGGAGGGCTGCGCGCCACAGGCCGCGCAGGCGGGCGTCGGTGAGCTGCTCATGGATCCAGTCGCCGAGCACGGCGAGTTTCCTTCCGATGCGCAGGAGCTCCCGAAACGCCCCGGCGAGCTCCGCAGCGCCACGGCCCACGGCCGCGCGGAGCCGCGCGGCGAACTGCTCGAGAACACCCGGCTCCGCCTCCTCCGCAGCCCGCGCCTCGAGAAGAAGTTTCAGACGTGCGATGAGCTGCTCCCGCTGCTTCGGATCCTCGAGCTCACGCACGAGCTCCCGGACGAGCTGCCGCGTCTGCGGGGCGAGGGGGGAGCTATCCCGGCTTTCGCCGGCGGGGCCGGCCGCAGCGGAAACCGTGAGCGGCGATCCGGCGAGCAGCAGGAGGAGAAAGAGCCAGGTGAGACGGGATAGGGGCGAAGAGCGCATGCGGTCCGACCATCCGACCATCCTGCGCGCTCTGCTCTAGCTGTGCGGCCGGGCGGGCTCAAGGAAAGGCGTGCGACCGTCCGGCGCCGCCCCTTGATCTCCGCAGCTGTGCAGGCGAGCATGGCTGCGACCGGGAGATGCGGGGGGAAGGCGATGCGCATGCGCGCCATGGTTCTCGATCGCCCGGGCGAGAGGCTGCGGCTCGAGGAGCGGCCGGTGCCCCGTCCGGGGCCCGGGGAGGTGCTGGTCCGGGTGCTCGCCTGCGGCGTGTGCCGCACCGATCTCCATGTCGTGGACGGCGAGCTGCCGCAGCCCAGGCTGCCGCTCGTTCCCGGGCACGAGATCGTGGGCGAGGTGGTGGCCGTCGGAGACGGCGTGGAAGACATTGCACCTGGCGCGCGGGTCGGCGTGCCCTGGCTCGGCGCAAGCTGCGGCAGCTGTCGCTTCTGTCGCAGCGGGCGGGAAAACCTATGCGACGCGCCGCAGTTCACCGGCTACACGCGCGACGGCGGCTACGGCGAATACACGGTCGCCGACGCCCGCTACGCCTTCCCGCTGCCATCCGCCAGCGACCCGGTGGCGAGCGCGCCGCTGCTCTGCGCCGGGCTCATCGGCTACCGCTGCTATCGCATGGTCGGCGAGGTCGAGACGCTCGGCATCTATGGCTTCGGGGCCGCCGCCCACATTCTCGCCCAGCTCGCGCGTCACGAAGGTCGTCGGCTGTTCGCCTTCACCCGCCCCGGCGACACCGCGGCGCAGGCGTTCGCGCGGGAGCTCGGCTGCGAGTGGGCGGGGGGATCGGACCAGCCGCCGCCGGTGAAGCTGGATGCGGCCATCATCTTCGCTCCGGTCGGAGCGCTGGTGCCGCAGGCGCTGCGGGCGGTGGACAGGGGGGGCGTGGTCGTCTGCGGCGGCATCCACATGAGCGACATACCGGGCTTTCCCTACCGCATTCTCTGGGAGGAAAGGGTGCTGCGTTCGGTCGCCAACCTGACCCGCCGCGACGGTCGCGAATTCTTCGCCCGCATCCGCGATGTCCCCATCCACACGCAGACCACGGCCTATCCGCTCGAGCGGGCGAACGAGGCCCTGGCCGACCTGCGTGCGGGGCGCGTCGTTGGCGCGGCGGTGCTCGTTCCCTGAAGGAGGTGGAGGTGAGCGTTTCCCGGCTGCGCATCGTCATCGGCGGGGTGACCCTGCGCGTGGAACCCTTCGACACGCCCACGGCGCGGGCGATCGTCGAGGCGGCGCCGTTCGAATCGGTGGCCAACACCTGGGGCGAGGAGGTCTACTTCGCGACGCCGGTCTCCGCCCCGCGCGAGCCTGATGCACGCGAGGTCGTCACCCCCGGAGAGCTCGCCTTCTGGCCCGAGGGGGACGCGATCGCCATCGGCTTCGGCCCCACGCCGATCTCGCGCGCCGGTGAATGCCGCCTCGCCGCCCGCTGCAACATCTGGGCGCGGGCACTGGACGATGTCCGCGCGCTTTCCGCCGTGCCGCCGGGGGCGCCGGTTAGGGTGGAGCCCGACAGGGGTGCGTGAAGACCTCCTGTTCACCCCCGAAGTGGCAGAGGCGCGCGCCACATCGCGTCCGGTGGTGGCGCTGGAGACGGCGATTCTCACCCACGGCCTGCCCCCGCCCCTCAATCTCGAAACCGCCCGCGCCATGGAGGCGGCGGTGCGCGAGACCGGTGCGGTGCCGGCGACCATCGGCGTGCTCGATGGCGGAATCCACATCGGCCTCTCGCCGCGGCAACTGGAAACGCTGGCATCCGAGCCGGACCGCGCCAAGGCTTCGGTGCGCGATCTCGCCCATCTGCTGGCGCGGCGGCGCGCCGCCGGGACGACGGTGGCCGCGACGGCCTATCTCGCGCGGCGGGCGGGCATCCGCTTCCTGGCGACGGGCGGCCTCGGCGGCGTCCACCGCGGCGGCGAACGGAGCCTCGACATCTCGGCCGACCTCGGCGAGCTCCGGCGCTCCCCTCTCGTCGTCGTCTGCTCGGGCATCAAGGCGGTGCTCGATCTGTCGCGCACCCTCGAGGTGCTCGAGACGCTCGGCGTCCCCATCTTCGGCTTTGGCACCGACCGGCTGCCCGGGTTCTACATCTGCGAGACGCCGCACCGCATACCCCGCCTCGACGACATCGAGGAAGCGGTCGCGGTGATCACCGCCCAGGCGCGCCTCGGCTGGCCCGCGAGCGTGCTCGTCGCCCAGCCGCCGCCGCGCGAGCAGGCGTTCACGGCCGCCGAATTCGAGGAGCTGCTCGCCTCGGCGCTGGCGGAGGCGCACACCCGGGGGGTGCGGGGACCGGAAGAGACGCCCTTTCTCCTGCGGCGCATCGCCGAAGCGAGCGGGGGACGCAGCGCGCTTCTCAACCGCGAGCTCGCGGTACGCAACGCCCGTCTCGCCGGACGTCTTGCGGTGGCCTGCAGGGCGTTATCGCTCAAAGGTTGATTTGCCCTTGACGTTGATCCCTCGACGGTGAAATCCTCCCGTTCCGGAAAGAGCCGGTGTGGAGGCCCGCAGGGGTGGACGAGCGCCCGAAGTCGGTCCTCATCGTGGGCGATCCGGCGCTCAGCCGGAGCCTCATGCAGCTTGTGCTCAACAAGCTCGAGTATGCCGTGTGCTGTGTGGCCACCGCCGAGGAAGCCCGCCGGGCGGTGCGGCGACAGCGTTTTTCTTTCGTGCTGCTCGCCCTCAACCTTCCCGACGGCAGCGGTCTCGAGCTCGGCGGCGAGTTCCGGCGCGCGGTTCCCGAACTCAGGGATGTCCCCATCGTGCTCTTCGGCGATGCCTGGGACGAGGAGCGCACGCGCGCCGCATGCCGGGAGCTCGGGCTGCAGGGATATCTCGCGAAGCCGCTTCCCATCGGGCGACTTCTCGGGCTCGTGCGGGAGCTCACCCAGCGGAGCGGCGCTGCGGGTCTGCGCGGCGCGGCGATGGAGGAGCGGGAGCCTGCGGTCGATGCGGCCCGGCTCGATGCGGTGACGGATGGCGATCGCCAGCTCGCGCGCGAACTCGGCTCCCTCTATCTGACGACGGCCGAGCGCTACTGCGCGGAACTCGAGCGCGCGACGGAACCGGCCGAGGTTTCACGCATCGCCCATGCGCTCAAGGGCGCGAGCCGGAACCTGGGCATCACGGCCGTCGCCAGGCTTGCGGAGCGCATCGAGAAGGCGGGCAGCTGCGAGGATGTGCTGGGCGAGCTGCGCGGACGGCTCGAACAGGTCCGCGAGTATTTCGGCCGGCTCGAGACGTCCCGGCAGGAGTGCCTGGACGGCAGCTGACGGGCGGAGTGCGCCCCGCCTTGCGGCCGTTGGATGCGGGCAACAGTCGCTGCCCGCTCGGATGTCTTCTGGACATCGCACTTGATTCGCCTTGATCTTTCCCGTGATATCGGCGCCGGTCGCGCGAGCCGCTCGTCCGACCCGGTGTCGGCCTGCGATCATCGACAACCTCCCGATCGGTGAGCGAAGGGACCGTATGATGCTGAAGGGCGCCAAACTCCTTTTCGCCGGTACGATCTGCGCGGTGCTGGCGGGCTGCGCCGGCCTCGAGCGCATCGACCCGACGCCGATGGACGACGCCGATCTCCTGCTCTTCGAGGCGCCCGCGGTGCGGGCGATGCAGCCGCACGGTCCCGCCTTCCTGCAGGGCCTGCGGGCGGGATATCT
>CAZHHU010000002.1:0-1887 GCA_964532215.1 uncultured Geminicoccaceae bacterium | reverse complement strand
GGGGGCGGAGGCCTGCAAGGCCAGGTTCGAGAAGGCGATGGCCGAGGTCGAATCCGCCCTCGCGGCCGGCATCAGTGACGTGTACATCGTCTTCTTCGCCTGGGATTCCGCGGACATCACTCCGGTCGCCCGGCAGGTCCTCGAGCAGGTCGCCGCCAACTACAAGCAGGGCAAGCCGACGCGGCTCGTGCTCGCCGGCCACGCCGACCGTTCCGGCCCGGAGCGCTACAACCTGAAGCTTTCGGAGCAGCGCGCGAAGGCGGTGGCGGCGGCGCTCGAGGCACTCGGCGTCGCGCGGGACGACATGAAGCTCGAATGGTACGGCGAGAGCCGGCCGCGGGTTCCGACCGCGGATGGCGTGCGCGAGCCCCAGAACCGCCGGGTGGAAATCACCTTCGAGTGAGAACGGGCGCGGCATCGAGGTGACAGGGGGCCTCCGCGCCCCTTCCGCCCTGTGGGCCCGCGCGGGTCGCGTTGACAACTCCCGGCCGCGGGGGAATGTTCGCGGCGATATCGCCGTCTGGGAGGGAGGATCGCGATGCCGCGCCGTTCGACACCCCCGCCGTCCGTCCTCGCGAGCCGCCGCCGCTTCCTCGGCGGGACCCTGGCCGTCGCCGCCAGCGCGAGCGCCCTCGCGCGCTTCGCCCGCGCCGGCGAGGAAAGGAAGGTCAACGTCTACAACTGGGATACCTATATCGGCGAGACCACCCTCGAGGACTTCACCAGGGCCACGGGCATCGAGGTCCGTTACGATCTTTTCGCGAGCAACGACGAGCTGTTCGCCAAGCTGCGCAGCGGCAATCCCGGCTACGATGTGATCTTCCCCTCGAACGACTACGTCGAGCGCATGATCGCCGCCGACATGCTGATGCCGCTCGACCACGAGCGGATCCCGAACCGGGTCCACATCGATCCCGTGTTCGCGGATCCCGCCTTCGATCCGGGACGCCGCTACAGCATGCCCTACATGTGGGGCACGATGGGCATCGGCTACCGCAAGTCGGTGGCTCAGCCGAAGAGCTGGAAGGCGGTCTTCGAGCCCGAGGAGGCCCTCTGCGGGCGCGTCTCGCTGCTCAACGACACGAGCGTCATCCAGGGTGCCCTCAAATATCTGGGCTATTCGGCGAACACGCGGGATCCGAAGGAGATCGACGCCGCAGCCGATCTCCTCATCAAGGCCAAGCCCTGCATCAAGGCCTTTGCCCCGGACACGGGGCAGGATCTGCTGCTCGCGGGGGAGGTGGACCTCGCCTTCGAATGGAACGGCGACATCCTCCAGATCATGGAGGAGGACGACGACATCTCCTATGTGGTGCCGGAGGAGGGCAGCCTGCGCTGGGAAGACACCATGTGCATTCCCAAAGGCGCACCCCATCCCGAGAACGCGCACGCCTTCATCAACTTCATCCTCACGCCGGAGGTCCACGCCGACATCGCAGCCTTCATCAAATACGCCTGCCCCAACAGGTCGGCGCTCGCGCTTCTGCCCAAGGAGGATCTCGAGAACCCGGCCATCTATCCGCCGCGGGACGTGCTCGAGCGCTGCGAAGTGTCGGTCTACAAGGGAGAGGAGGTGGAGAGCCTCTACGATCGGGCTCTCACCCGGGTGCTGGCTGCCTGAACATCGCCGTCGCAGAAAAGCGGAGGGCGGGACACGGGGTCCCGCCCTCCTGCCGCCTGCCGCAGGCTCCGGGCTCAGGCGCTCCGATATTCCTGAGACTTGAAGGAGAGATGGCGGACCGCACGCGGCGCGTCCGCGAGCTTGCGGATGTTGGCCCAGGTCTGCTTGTAGTTGGGGATCACGAGCTCGTTGACGCCGGCATTGACGACGTTGCCCTGGACGCCCTTCGGGTAGGCGAAGAGCATGAAGGTCTCGCGCCGCTTCGC
>CAZHHU010000001.1:85972-93352 GCA_964532215.1 uncultured Geminicoccaceae bacterium | reverse complement strand
CGAACGCCTCCTTGATCGACACGATGTCACGCACCGTCAGGTTTCGCGCACGCGGCGGAATCTTGCCCCGCTGCATGGCCACGAGGTCCTGCTTCGTCAGCTTTCTCGCGGCTGGCGTGAGCTTCGAGACCGCATCCGGTCGCAGATACATCTTGGTGATGGGCGTGCTCGGTGGAAGCGGCTTGGGAACCACGAGCCGGCGCAGGAGATTGCGGTCAACCCGCGTCAGCTGAGCATCCAGCATCTCCTGGGGAATCTTCAGCCGACCGACCTGCACCGTTCGTCCCGTGCCCTTGAGCGCGGGCTTTCTGAGCTCGAGTTTCTG
Source organism: uncultured Geminicoccaceae bacterium (assembly GCA_964532215.1). Classification (GTDB taxonomy): domain Bacteria; phylum Pseudomonadota; class Alphaproteobacteria; order Geminicoccales; family Geminicoccaceae; genus HRBIN39. The sequence goes on along the minus strand of CAZHHU010000001.1, from coordinate 93,027 downwards.
CTGCGCGAGCGCGGGCACCGTGCCCACGCTGCCGAGGACGGCGAGTGCACCGTAGCCCAGCGAGCGCAGCATCGCCCGACGCGAGCCCTTCTTCTCTCCACGGACCTGCTCGGTGTCGTCGCTGGCGGTCTTCGAGGAGGTCTTGCTGTCTGGCCCAGACATTCCGGAAGCTCCCTGAGTTATGGGCTACGCAGCTGATCCCGGTGGCGGCGATCACGCTACAAATATGACTGTGCCGGTTCGGCATGCAATCAAAAATTGCACCCCTGCCGGAGGGACGAGAGGACGGAGATCCCGATGGCGTGTGGTGGGCGCCCAGGGACTCGAACCCTGAACCCGCGGATTAAAAGTCCGCTGCTCTACCAATTGAGCTAGGCGCCCGCGAACCATCTTGTCCGGCGGCAGCGGCAGGTCAAGCGGGGGAAGATGGCGATTGCCGGGGGTGGGAGCGGGCCGTAATCTCGCGCCGGCCGAGGCCTGGAAGGTGGAGCAGCGATGTCGATTCCGAGCCGCACCCTCTCCCGCATCAAGCCTTCCCCCACGCTCGCCGTAACCCAGCTCGCGCGCGAACTGCGGCGCCAGGGGCGGGACATCATCGGCCTCGGTGCGGGGGAGCCGGACTTCGATACGCCCGATTCCATCAAGGAAGCGGCGATCGAGGCGATCCGCCGGGGCGAGACCAAATACACGCCGGTCGACGGCACGCCCGAGCTCAAGGCGGCGATCGTCGAGAAGTTCCGGCGCGAGAACGGGCTCGAATTCACGCCCGAGGAGATCTCGGTCGGGGCGGGCGGCAAGCAGGTGCTCTTCAACGCCTTTCTCGCGAGCCTCGATCCCGGCGAGGAAGTCCTCATCCCGGCGCCCTACTGGGTGTCCTACCCCGACATGGTGCGCCTCGCCGGCGGTGAGCCCCGTTTCATTCCCTGTCCGGCCGAGCAGGGCTTCAAGCTCCGTCCCGAAGATCTCGAGGCGGCCATCGGCCCCCGCACCCGGTGGCTCGTGCTGAATTCGCCGAGCAACCCCACGGGTGCGGCCTATACCCGCGCCGAGCTCGAAGCGATCGCCGAGGTGCTGCGGCGTCACCCGGACGTCTGGGTGATGAGCGACGACATCTACGAGCACATCACTTACGACGGCTTCGAATTTACGACCCTCGCCCAGGTCGCGCCGGATCTGCGCCCGCGCACGCTGACGGTGAACGGCGTCTCCAAGGCCTATGCCATGACCGGCTGGCGCATCGGCTACGCCGGCGGGCCGAGGGAGCTCATCCGCGCCATGGCCACCCTGCAGTCGCAGAGCACGAGCAATCCCTGCTCCGTCTCCCAGGCGGCGGCGGTGGCGGCGCTCACCGGGGATCAGAGCTTTCTCGCCGAGCGCCGCCGGATCTTTCGCGAACGGCGCGATCTCGTGGTCGAAGCCCTGAACGCCGCCCCCGGGCTCTCCTGTCCGCGCCCCGAAGGGGCGTTCTACGTCTACCCGAGCTGCGCCGGAGTCATCGGCAAGCGCACGCCGGGGGGACAGCGGATCGCGACGAGCGAGGACTTCGCCCGCTACCTCCTCGAGGAGGCGGGGGTGGCCGTCGTGCACGGGGCGGCCTTCGGCCTCGATCCCCACATCCGCATCTCCTACGCCACCGCGACGCCACTCCTCGAGGAGGCCTGCAGGCGCATCCACGAGGCCTGCGCGAAGCTCACGGACTGATGTTCACCGCGCCACGGGCTGCCAGCGCAGCCGGTCCCCGGGTGCCGCGCCGTAACGCGCCACAGCCCCTGCGGGAAGCTCGAGCACGTAGCGCACCGGAAGAGGAGGGGCGATCGTCTCGAGGCTCAGCGGCCGTGCGCCGCGGTGGATCCACACGATCCGGCCGTCGGCGTCGAGGAAGAGCATGTCGAGCGGGACGAGGGTGTTCTTCATCCACATCGCGACCGGGCGGGTGCGGCCGAAGTCGAACAGCATGCCGGAATCCCGCGCGAGTTTCTCCCGGAACATGAGGCCGCGGGCGCGTCGCTCCGGGGTGTCGGCAAGCTCGAGTGCGAGGGGGAAACGGCCGCGCGCGGTCTCGAGCACGCCGTGCAGGCGGGGAAAGACAGGTCCGGCATCGGCGCGGGCGCGGACCGGAGCGGCACCCGCAGCCGCAAGCAGCCCCTTCAATACCGTGCGGCGATCGGGCATTAGGGCCAGGCCTTCTTGTCCGAGAGAGGGGAGGTCGTCATGGATCTCGCGGCGCGCATCCGCAGGATACCCGATTTTCCCAAACCCGGGATTCTCTTCTACGACATCTCGACGCTGCTCATCGATCCCCGGGCCTGGCGCACGACCATCGAGCGCATGGCGGAGCTCGCGCGGAGCTTCGCGCCCGACGTGCTGGCGGCAATCGAATCGCGCGGCTTTCTCCTCGCCGCGCCGCTCGCCCTGGAGCTGAATGCCGGTTTCGTCATGGTGCGCAAGGTGGGCAAGCTGCCCGGCACCGTCGTCAGCCACAGCTACGACCTCGAGTACGGCAGCGACACCCTGCAGCTCGCCGACGGGCTCATCCGGCCCGGCAGCCGCGCCCTCGTCGTCGACGACCTGATTGCCACCGGCGGCACTGCGGCGGCGACCGTGGAGCTGCTGCGCAAGGTGGGCGCCGACGTCGTGGGGGCGATCTTCCTGATCGAGCTCGCCGGTCTCGAAGGGATGCAGAAACTTCCCGTGCCGGCCCGGGCGCTGCTGCGGCTTCAGGCCTGAGGCGGGCTGCGGCCATGCGGCGCGGGGCGCTTGGCTTCATATCAGAGAATGCTCAATCATGACCTGCGAGCCCGGGAAGGTGAGACGATGATCGCAGTCCTCGCGGTGCTGTTCCTGCTCGCGCAGCCGTCTTCCGCCCCGGCGGCGGAACCCTTCGTCGTCGAACCCGTCATCGTCGCCGACCGCAAGGCCGTGTTCGCGACCGTGGAGAGCGTGGAGCGCACGGTGGCGCGCAGCCGCATCGGGGGCACGGTGGACGCGCTCGGCATCGACGAGGGGGATCGGGTGGAGGCGGGCGAGTTGCTCGCGCGGGTCGTGGACCCCAAGCTCGCACGCGAGCTGGCCGCGGTGGATGCGGAAATCCGGGCTCTCGAGGCGCAGCTCGAGCTCGCCCGCACGGAGCTTGCGCGGGCAAGAGAGTTGCGCAAACGCGGCGCCATCCCGCAGGCGCGCCTCGATCAGGCCGAGGCGAGCTTCCGTGTCGTGCGGGGACAGCTCGCGGCGGCGCGGGCCAAACGGCAGCTGGTCGAGGAACGCGTTGCCGAAGGGGATGTGCTGGCGCCGGCAACCGGGCGGGTGCTGGATGTGCGCGTCACCGCCGGCACGGTCGTCATGCCGGGCGAGGTGATCGCCGAGATCGCGCTCGAGCAGTACATTCTGCGCGCCCGACTGCCGGAACGGCACGCGCGTTTCATCGCCGAGGGCGATACGGTCTGGATCGGCCCGCGCGGCCTCGGCCCCGGGGCGCCGGTGGGCGAGGGGCGGGTCATCAAGGTCTATCCGGCGCTCGAGGCGGGGCGCGTGGTCGTCGATATCGAGGCCCGGGGGCTCGGCTCCTACTTCGTCGGCGAACGCGCGCGCATCGAACTCGAGACCGGCTCGCGCCGGGTCTTTCTCGTGCCGCCCGAGTACATCGGCCAGCGCTTCGGCGTGGATTACGTGCGCCTCGAGAGCGGCGAGGAGATCGTCGTCCAGCGCGGCCTCGCGCGTGATGGACGGATCGAGATTCTGGCCGGTCTTCGCGCCGGCGACCGGCTCGTCGTCCCGGAGCGCTGAGCGTGGCCCAGCTTCCGGAAGTCCCCCTCGGCCTCTCGGGTCATCTCGCCCGGGCCTTCATCCGTTCGCCGCTCACCCCGCTGCTCCTGATCGCGGCCTTCGCCGCCGGTCTGGTGGCCCTCACCCTGCTGCCGCGGGAAGAGGAGCCGCAGATCTCGGTGCCGATGGTGGACATCTTCGTCCAGGCCAACGGCCTGCGGGCGGAGGACGCGGTGGAACTCGTCACCAAGCCGCTCGAGGACATCGTCAAGGGCATCAAGGAGGTCGAGCACGTCTACTCCCAGACCTGGGACGATCGGGTGGTCGTGACCGCGCGCTTCTACGTCGGCACCTCCGAGGATGATGCCATCCTCCGCGTCCATGAGCGGCTGCGCGCGAACTTCGACCGCATCCCGGTGGGCATTCCCGAACCCCTGGTCGTCAAGCGCGGCATCAACGACGTGCCGATCCTCACGCTCACCCTCTCCCCCCGCCCCGACCTTCCGGAAGCCGTGAAGGCCCGCTGGACGGACAACGCGCTCTACAACATCGCCGAGGAGCTGCTGCATCAGCTCGTCAAGACCGAGGAGGTGGGCCTCACCTTCATCGTCGGCGGCCGGCCGGATCAGATCCGCATCGAGCCGGACCCCGAGCGCATGGCGCTTCTCGGCGTGACCCTCGAACAGCTGGTCGCCAAGGTGCGCAACGCCAACCGCCAGTTTCTCATGGGACGGCTGCGCGAGCGCGGGCGCAGCATCGAGATCCTCGGCGGTCAGACGCTGCGCGGCGTGCCCGACATCGGTCTTCTGCTCATCACCACCCGTGACGGGCGGCCGGTCTACGTCAAGGACGTCGCCGATGTGGTGGTGGGCGGCCGCGAGACGCTCGATCGCGTGTGGACGCTGCTTCCGCGTGAGGGCGGCCATCTCGAGCCCCTGCCCGCGGTGACGATCGCGATCGCCAAGCGCGAGGGGGCGAATGCGGTGGTGGTGGCGGAGGAGCTGCTCGAGCGGCTCGAGACGCTGTACGGGCGGCTGATCCCCGAGGATGTCCGGGTCGAGGTCACGCGCAACTACGGCGAGACGGCGTCGGACAAGGCCGACGAGCTGCTCTTCCACCTCCTCCTCGCGACGATCTCGATCGTCATCATCATCGCCGTCTTCGTGGGCTTCCGCGAGGCCTGGGTCGTATTCTGGACCATCCCGGTCACCATTCTCCTCACCTTCTTCGCCTCCTGGGTGCTCGGCTACACGATCAACCGGGTCAGTCTGTTCGCGCTCATCTTCTCGATCGGTATTCTCGTCGACGACGCCATCGTCTTCATCGAGAACATCGCCCGCCACTGGCGGATGGAGCCGCAGGCGGACCCGATCCGGGTGGCGGTCCGGGCCGTGGCCGAAGTGGGCAATCCCACGATCGTCGCCACCCTGACGGTCATCGCCGCTCTCCTGCCGATGCTCTTCGTCTCCGGGCTCATGGGGCCGTACATGGCCCCGATCCCGGTCAATGCCTCGGCGGCGATGCTGTTCAGCTTCTTCGTCGCGGTCATCATCGCGCCCTGGATGCGGGTGAAACTGGGCCGGCCGCGCCGGGAGGCCGGTGCGGAGCCGGCGAGCGAAGAGGGGCTCGACCGCGTGGGGCGCTTCTATCTGCGCGTGGCGCCCTTCTTCTATCGCACCCGCCGCCGCGCGCTGCTCTTCCTCCTTATCGTCGGCGCCGGGATGATCGCCGCCCTCGCGCTCTTCTACACGGAGACGGTGACCGTCAAGCTTCTCCCCTTCGACAACAAGTCCGAACTCCAGGTCGTCGTCGATCTGCCCGAGGGCAGCACGCTCGAGGAGACGGAGCGCGTTCTCTTCGATCTCGCCAGGGCGATCGCGGATCTGCCCGAACTGCGGTCCATCCAGGCCTATGCCGGGACGGCGGCGCCCTTCAACTTCAACGGCCTCGTGCGCCACTATTACATCCGCAGGAGCCCCGAGCTCGGTGATCTCGCGGTCAACCTCATCCCCAAGGACGAACGCGCGCGCACGAGCCACGCGATCGCGCTCGAGGTGCGCGAGCGGCTCTCCCGCGTGCCGGTGCCGGAGGGCACGGCCATCAAGGTGGTGGAGGTGCCGCCGGGCCCGCCCGTGCTCGCGACGCTTCTCGCCGAGATCTACGGGCCCGATGCCGCGACGCGGCGGGCCTATGCGCGCAAGCTGCGGGAGATCTTCGAGGAGGTCGACTTCATCGTCGACGTCGACGACAGCTTCGGGGTGGCGCCGGAACGCCTGCGGATCCGGATCGATCAGGCCAATCTCGAGTTCCACGGCGTCGAGGAGCAGGCGGTCTACGACACGATCCAGGCCCTGTTCGGCCCCGGCGTGGTCGTCGGCTACTCGCACCGCGGCGGCGGCGCCGATCCGGTGGAGATCGTCGTGCGGCTGCCGGAGAAGGGGCGGGAGATCACCGAACGGCTGCTCTCGACACCGCTCCCCGCGCGCGGCCCGGCGGGCATCGGCACGGGCAACGTGGAGCTCGGCGATGTCGTCACGGTTACGCGCGAGCGCGCCTCGCTGCCCCTGTTCCGCAAGGACGCCCATTTCGCCGACATGGTCATGGGCGAGCTCGCGGGGCGTTTCGAAGCGCCCATCTACGGCATGATCGAGGTCATGAAACGGATCGAGGCGCGCGACGACTGGGGGCCGCTCGGTCCGCCCCAGATCCGCTACCACGGCCAGCCGCTCGACGAATCGAAGCCGACCCTGCTCTGGGACGGCGAGTGGGAGATCACCTATGTGACCTTCCGCGACATGGGCGCCGCCTTCGTCGCCGCGATGCTCGGGATCTACCTCCTCATCGTATGGCAGTTCTACAACTTCAGGATCCCGCTCGTGGTCATGACGCCGATCCCCCTGACCCTGCTCGGCATTCTCCCCGGGCACTGGCTCATGGGCGCCTATTTCACCGCCACCTCGATGATCGGCTTCATCGCCCTGGGTGGGATCATCGTGCGCAACTCGATCCTCCTCGTCGACTTCATCAATCTCGAGCGGGCGGCGGGGCGGCCGCTCACCGAGGCCATCGTCCGCGCCGGCGCGATCCGCTTCAAGCCCATCTTCCTCACCGCCGTCGCGGCCATGGTGGGCGCCTCCTTCATCCTTCTCGACCCGATCTTCCAGGGGCTCGCCACCTCCCTCGTCTTCGGCCTTGCCATCTCGACAGCCCTCACCCTGCTCGTCATCCCCTCGATCTACATGGTCTTCCGCGGGCCCGGACCGCTGTTCTTCGGCCGCGCGGTGAAGATCCGG
>CAZHHU010000001.1:64920-85872 GCA_964532215.1 uncultured Geminicoccaceae bacterium | reverse complement strand
CGGCTCGCCCAGAACATCGAGATCCGTCCGCGCTTCGGGATCCGGGAGCAACTCCATTACGCGCAGCTCGTCCTGCGCCGTGCCGAGATCACGGAAGCGCGCTGTGGAGGCGCGTCCACGGGCTGCCGGGCGAAGCTCGAGGTGGAGATCGAGGCTCGCGGCACCGTACCCGCAAAGGAGTTCGCCCTTCGCTGGGCGGGCGAAGCGTATCGAATCGGATTCCGACCGGTGCGCGTGCTGCGGCCGCTGCGACCCGGGGAGCGGAGGACGCTGGTTCTCCAGTCCGACCGCATGCCGTGGGGCAGGAACTGCGGTTCCTTCTTCGTCGAGCCCGCCGCGCTTGCCGGCAACCGGCGCGGCCGGCTCAAGCGCATGTGTTTCATCCTCGAGCCGCCGGAGATCCTGCGCTTCCTCTTCAAGGATCCCGGCCCACAGGGCGCGCGAACGCTCGTCGTCGATTACGGATGCCCGTATGAACGCCGCGCGGTCTGTCCGGGGGATGGCCTCGTCCTCAGGCCCGTGGAGGGGGATCCTCGCCCCTTCCGGGAGCTGGTGTTCTCCGACCGGCTGGATCTTCCCACGCTCCGGCCCGGCGAGGAGCGCGAGTTCCGCCGCCATGCTGCGGGTGGCCCGGGCCTCTACCCCCATGGGCAGTGCTACGAGGCCCGCTGGAGGAAGAGCGAAGGGTACGCGGGCGGGAGGTGGGTTCGCGATCGCTGGTGCGTGCCCTATCCGCGGCTCGAGATGCGCTTTCGCATGCCGCGGTTCCACGTCAATTCGAACGCCGACCCGTCGGGCAGCGTCGATATGGATATCGAATACGGTATCCACTGGGGACGGGGCTCCGATGTCGTGACCTTCAAGATGCGCGTCGACGATGGGCGGAGCTATGAGGTGCCCGCCGACACGGCGCGCTGGGTGCGCACGGATGTCGTACCGGAGAGCGACCGCGGCGGCTGGTACTGGTGGATCAGGTTCACGGATCACGACCCGATCGGTGCCGACGATGTCACTGAGGAATACTACAGGCCGTCCTATGCGGAGCTCCTCCTCATAGCGCAACGGCGCGGGGGCCATAAGCGGTGGCGAAAGCGCATCGGCGGCGGCGGCGATCCGGACATCGTCTACGAAGCCGAGATGATCGTGACCGTCGGCGGCTACGAGTAGCCGCCCTGATCCCTGCGGGTCTGCCGTCCCCCGCCGCGGCGTTTTCTTCTCGAAGATTCGAAGATCGAAGAGACGCCCTCAGCCGGCCGAGGAGCGCGCCGGAACAGCGCGCGCGAGACCCAGCACGCTCATGGCGACGACGAGGAGCGCGGGCAGCGCGAGGAGGTTGAGCGCGCTCCAGCCGAGCAGGTCGTGGAGCGCACCCGAGCTCGTCGCCGACAGGGTGACGGCGGTGAACATGGCGAGGTCGTTGAACCCCTGGACCTTGGCCTTCTCCGCCGCATCGTGATGCTCGGTGAGCAGGCTCGTCGCACCGATGAACATGAAGTTCCAGCCGACCCCGAGCAGGAACAGGGCGAGGGCGAAGCGGGTGACCTCGACGCCGCTGAGCGCGACGAGCACGCAGCCGGTCGTGAGCAGCGCGCCCGTGAGGATGATCCGGGGCGAGCCGAAGCGGGCGATGAGATGGCCGGTCACGAAGCTCGGTGCGAACATGCCCAGGACATGCGCCTGGATCACCCGGGCGGTGTCCGAGAAGGCGTGCCCGCAGGCGAGCATCGCGAGCGGCGTCGCCGTCATCAGCAGGTTCATGGTAACATAGGCGAGGATCGCCGTGAGGATGGCGGTGCGCACGGCCGGCCGCCGCAGGATGGCGGCGAGCGGCGGTCCGTGGCCGGCACCCGGGGCGAGATGCGGTCGCGGCAGCCGGAGAAGACTCACGACGACAAGACCGACCAGGCCGAGAGCGGCGACGGCCAGATAGCTGCCTGCGAACAGATAGGGCGGGAAGAGCTCGCGGGTCGCGCGGGCGAGCTCCGGGCCCGCCACCGCGGCCACCACGCCGCCCGCCATCACCCAGCTGATGGCGCGCGCACGGGTCGCGCTGCGCCGCTCCAGAGGGGCCTGCTCGCCCGCATCCGCGGCGGCGAAGCGGTAATACTGCGCGAAGGCCGCGAACACGCCATAGAGGAAGGAGCCGAGGCAGAAGAGCGGAAAGCTCGCCCGCAGCACCGCGAGGGCCGCGAGGGTGCCGCCCGCGGCACAGGAGGCCGTGCCGATGAGGAAGCCGCCGCGCCGTCCGATGCGGCGCATGAGCAGCGAGGCGGGAAAGGTGGTGACCATGGTGCCGAAGAACTGAAGTCCGAGCGGCACCGTGGCCATGGCCGGGCTGGGGGCGAGCTGCAGGCCGACGAGCGAGGAGGTGCTCATCATGATCGTATTGCCCATGAAGAAGAGCACCTGCGCGGCCGCGAGGACGCCGACGTTGCGGTAGAGAGCGGGTGTGGACATGGAACGGGAGTTAGCGCAGCCGGCCGCTTTCTTCGAGCGCTTTCAAGGCCGCACCTGCCGCTCCCCGCATCTTGCGCTCATGCCGCTTGCGCCTATCTCGAGGGCGGTCCGGGCGTTCGTGAACGGCGATGAATCTCATCAGGACCGCGCTTCTCCTCGCCGCCCTGACGGCCCTCTTCATCACCGTCGGCTTTCTCTTCGGAGGCGAGAGCGGAGCCCTCGTGGCGCTCCTCCTCGCCCTGGCGATGAACGGTTTCGCCTGGTGGAACTCGGCCCGGCTCGTGCTCGCCATGCATCATGCGCGGCCGGTGACGCCCGATCAGGCGGCAGAGCTCTACCGGCTCGTCGCGCAGCTCGCGGCGCGGGCGGGGCTTCCCACGCCCCGCGTCTATCTGATCGCGAGCGATCAGCCCAACGCCTTCGCCACGGGAAGGAGCCCGGCGGATGCCGCGGTGGTCGTTACCCGCGGACTGCTGCATCTGCTCGACCGCGAGGAGCTCGCGGGCGTGATCGCCCATGAGCTCGCCCACATCCGCAACCGCGATACGCTGATCATGACCATCGCCGCCACGCTCGCGGGCGCGATCGGCTTCCTCGCCAACTTCCTGTTCTTCTTCGGCCGCGGCGACAGCCGCGATTCGCCGCTCGGCGGCGTCGGCGCGCTCCTGCTCATGCTCCTCGCCCCCCTCGCGGCGACGCTTCTGCAGCTCGCGATCTCCCGCGCGCGGGAGTTCGAGGCGGACCGTACCGGTGCCCGCATCTGCGGTCATCCCCGCTGGCTCGCACGGGCGCTCGCGAAGATCGAGCGGGGTGCGGCGCGCGTTCCGCTCATGACCGCCGAAGCTCATCCGGCGACGGCAGCACTGTTCATCGTTCATCCGCTGCGCGGCGGCCTTTCGGGGCTTTTCCGCACCCATCCGCCCACCGAGGAGCGCATCCGGCGCCTGCTCGCGCTCGAGGCCGGCGCGGAGGAGCCGCTGCCGCGGCGGCGCTACGGCAGTGTGCCCATCACCCGGCGCTAGGTGAGCCACGCCGTTCGCGGAAGAAGCGGCGCAGCAGTTCGGCGCTCTCCCGTTCGCCCACCCCGCCGTAGACCTCCGGCCGGTGATGGCAGACCGGACTCGCGAAGATCCGCGGCCCGTGCTCGACGCCGCCGCATTTGGGGTCCTCGGCACCGTAGTAGAGGCGGCGGATGCGCGCCAAGGCGATGGCATAGGCGCACATCGGGCAGGGCTCGAGGGTGACGTAGAGATCACAGCCGAACAGGCGGGGGGTGGCGAGCCGCCGCGCACCCGCGCGCAGCACGAGGAGCTCCGCATGGGCGGTGGGATCGGCGTCGGCCTCGACGCGGTTGCCGGCGCGGGCGAGGATCTCGCCGCCGGGACCGGTCAGCACCGCGCCGACCGGGACATCCGAGCGCCGGGCGGCCGCCCGCGCCTCCTCGAGGGCGAGATCCATCGGCGTGGGCCGCTTCACCTTCATTCGACCCGCGGCCTGTCCGTGAAGGTGACCTCGAAGCGCTCGGCGTTCGCGGGAGGATCGAGCAGGCGGGCCTCGAAACGGGTGATCTCCCCTTCCGCGAGCCGGCGCTTTTCCGCCTCGTACAGGCCGAAATCGAGCTGACGGCCCTGGGCATCGAACAGCGTCACCTTGAGCGGCGGCACGAGGCGCGCGCTGCCGGAGACGTTGTAGACCTCGCCGCGCACGAGCAGCAGCGGCATCCCGTCCTCCTCCGTCCGCTCGGCCCGCAGATTGCGGATCTCGAGCCCGAGCGGCACGCTCACGGGGAGCCCGATGCGGGCGTAGAACTTCGCCGCTTGCGGCCAGCGGGCGGCGATCTCGTCGCGGCCCACCACGACCGCCGCCACGAGCAGCAGCAGCAGCACGACGAGCAGCCAGCCGGCCACCGTGGCCATGCTTCGCGGCGCCGCCGGCGCGGCCGCCGCAGGCGCCTCCTGCACCGCCGCCTCTTCCGCGGTGGGCTCCGCTTCGCGCGCCGTCTCCGACGCCGGGGGCTCGGCGAACCAGCGGTGGCCGCACTGCGAGCATTTGACCGTCCGGCCCTCGGGCGCGAGCGCCCGGGCGGGGACGCGAAAGCGCGTCCCGCATTCGGGACAGGCGAGCACGACCTCGTCGATGGCGGCGGGCGAGGTCATGGCCCGTTTTCCCGCATCAGTTGATTTTCCATCTGGACGCTTCGCCCGTGCTGTGAGATCCTCATCCCGGCCCCATCCCTTCGAGGTCGTGCCGGTGTCACGCAGCGCCACGGTCCTGCACATGCAGGATGTCGCCATGTGCTATGGCGACGGTGCCGAAGTTCTGCACGATATCCGGCTCACGCTCAAGGCCGGCTCCCTCCATCTGCTGACCGGTCCGAGCGGCGCCGGCAAGACCTCGCTCATCCGCCTCGCCTCCCTCTCCCATGCCCCGGCACGGGGCAGGATCCTCCTCTTCGGACGCGATGTCGCGAAGCTCTCGAGCGGCGAGCGGGCGGCCGTGCGTCGCCACATCGGTGTCGTGCCGCAGGATCTCCGCCTGCTCGATCATCTGAGCGTGTTCGACAATGTCGCCCTGCCGCTGCGGATCGCGGACATGGCGGAGGAGCGGCTCGTGCCGCGCGTCGGCGATCTGCTCGAACGGCTGGAGCTCACGGGCGTCATGGAGTGCAGGCCCGAATGCCTGTCGATGGGCCAGCGCCAGCTCGTGGCCGTGGCGCGCGCGGCGGTCACCCGGCCAGCGCTGCTGCTCGCGGACGAGCCCACCAGTCATCTCGATCCCGCACGCGCCGCGCGCGTCGGGGATCTCCTGAGCGAGCTCGTGGCGCGGGGAAGCGCCGTGCTGGTGGCCGGTCACGATCGCGCCCTCCAGCTCCCCGGTGCCGCCCGTGTCGAACTGCGCCGCGGCACGCTCATGCACGGACCCGGGGTGCGCGACCTGTCGGCCGCGGACTGATGGACGATGTCCCCCGAGCTGCCGCTTGCGGACACCGCGGGACAGCGTCTGCAGCTGTGGGCGGTGGCGGCCCTCGTCTCTCTCGGCGTGATCGCCGTCGCCCTCGCCCTGGTCGCGGACCGCCGCCTGCGCGAGCTCGCCCGGGTGCCGGTGACGGTCACGGTGGCGATCGCGGGCGTCGACGGTCGCGAGGCCGTCGAGGCGGCGGCGGCCAGGCTCGAACGCCTTCCGGGGGTCGCCTTCGTCGAGCCGCTGTCGCGCCGTGAGCTCGAGGATCTCGTCGAACCCTGGGTGGGCGAGGGGGTCGAGCTGCTTCCGCCCATGCCGCAGCTCTTCGATGTCACCTTCAACCCCGGCATCCATCCCGCCGCGGACACGCTCGGGCCGAAGATCGAGGAGCTGCTTCCGGGCGCGAGCGTGAGCGTACCCCCGCCGCCGCGCTCGGAGGGACTGCGCGCGCTCCGCAATCTCGCCGCCGCGGTGGCCGGGCTCGCGCTCCTGGGGCTCGTCGTCGTGGCCTTTCACCTCGCCCGCACCCATGCCGGCCTCGACCGCGACGCGGTCGCGCTGCTGCATCAGATCGGCGCCTGTGAGCGCTATCTGCGCCGGCAGCTCGAGGCCGTGTTCGTTGGCTGCAGCCTGCGGGGCGCCCTTCTCGGCTATGTCGCGGGCGTGATCCTGCTCGCGCTCGCCCAGACCGCGCTCAGGGTGATGACGACGGCGGCCACGGAATTCCAGCTGCGCCCCTTCGACTGGATCGCGGTCACGGGATTCGCCGTGCTCGCCCTGCTCGCGAGCCTGCCGGCGCTGCGCGCGGGTGTGCGTCGCAGCCTCGCCCGTCTCCTCTAGGCCTCCGCGCCGCCGGCCAGCGCCTCGGCGCGGCGGGCGACGAACGCCTCGAGCTCGCCGCGGATGCGGTCCTCGAGCGGTGGTGCGCGGTAGCTCTCGAGTGCCGTCCGCGCCGCTTCGAGACCGCGCGCATACGCGTCCCTGCCGCCTTCCTCCTGCCACTGCTCGAAGCTGTTGGCATCGAACAGCCCGGCCATGAAGAAGGCATCCTGAAACCGCGCCCGGGTATGGGCGGTGCCGAAGAAATGGCCGCCCGGGCCCACCTCGGCGATGGCCGCGAGCGCATCCTCGAAGTCCGCGAACGGCATCCCTCTTCCGAGGCGGTACAGCATCTCCATCTGCTCCGCATCGAGCATGAACTTGGCCACGTTCACGGTGAGCCCGGCTTCCGTCCAGCCGGCGCAGTGGAGGACGAGATTGGCGCCCGCGAAGAGGATCGGCATCATGTTGAAGGCGCTCTCATAGCCGGCCTGGGCATCGACGATCTTGGAGCCGGTGAGCAGACCGGAGGAGCGCCAGGGCACCCGGTAGAAGCGGGCGAGCTGGCCGATCGCGAGATTCATGAGCGCGAGCTCGCTCGTCCCCGCCATCGGCGCGCCCGACTTCATCGACACGGTGGAGAGGAAGTTGCCATAGACCACCGGGCAGCCCGGACGGCAGAGCTGAACGTAGGCGATGCCGGCGAGCGCCTCGGCATTCAGCTGGGCCAGGGTGGCCGCCACCGAGGCCGGGGTGTTGGCGCCGGCGAGCGTGAACGGCGAGACGATGGTGGGCTGGCCGGCGCGCGCGTACACCTCGAGCGCCCCCAGCATGGTCCCGTCCCACACCAGGGGCGAGTTGCAGTTGACGAGGGAGATCATCACCGCCTCGCGCGCGATGCGCTCGCTGCCGAAGAGGATCTCGGCCATGGCGAGCGCATCCTCGGCCCGCTCGGGCGCGGTGACGGGCCCCATGAACACCTTGTCCGAGTGCAGGATCGCCGAGAGGGTGACGAACAGATGACGTTCGGCCACGGAGCGGTCCACCGGCTCGCAGATGATCGACCCCACCCCGTGAAGCGCCGGGGCGAGATGGGCGAGCTTGTGCAGCAGCTCGAGATCGGCGAGCGTGCCGTAGCGCCGCTCGCCGTCGAACATGCGCACGAAGGGCGAGCCGTAATTGGGGAAGAAGACGCTGGAGGCGCCGCCGATCTCGAGGTCGCGTTCGGGATTGCGGGCGCGGATCGTGAACCGCTCAGGTGCCTGCCCCACGAGCTCGAGCAGGAGCGCGCGGGGAATGTAAACCCGCAGCTCCTCCACCCGTGCCCCGGCGGTGCGCCATCTGCGACATGCAGCTTCCGACTGGAAGGCGATGCCGATGCGCTCGAGAATGTCGAGCGAGGCCTCGTGGATCCGCTCGAGCTCGCCCGGGGTCAGGATCTCGTACGGCGGGAGTCTGCGCCGCAGGGGCGGCAGGGATCGCAGTCCGGCGCGCTCCCGCTCCGCCCGCCGACCCGCACGACCGCCGCGTCGACCTTCGCGTGCCATGGACCTGCTCCTCGACGATCCGCGGCAAGGCTAACCCCTTGCCGTGGATCCGGGACCATGGCAGGCGACAGCGAGCGTCGCGAAAGCGGTCGGCGGTGCAGGATGTCCGCTCAGGGGCGCGGCTCGAGCCGGTAGAGACCGCCATCGGCAGCATCGCTCAGAAGATAGACGAGGCCATCCGGCCCCACCCGGACGTCGCGGATGCGCCCCACGAGGCCGCGCAGCAGGCGCTCCTCGGCGACGATGCGCCCATCCTCGATATCCAGGCGGACGAGCATCTGGGCGCGGAGCGCACCGACGAGCAGGTCGCCCTTCCAGCCGGGAAAGGCGTCGCCGCCGTAGAAGGCCATGCCCGATGGGGCGATCGAGGGAATCCAGACCCAAAGTGGCGGTTCGATCCCCGGCGCTTCGGTGCCGAGTCCGATCGGCTCTCCGGTGCCGTATTCGCGACCATGGGTGTAGAGCGGCCAGCCGTAATTGGCGCCGGCCACGAGCCGGTTGACCTCGTCGCCGCCCTGGGGGCCGTGCTCGTGAATCCAGACCTCCCCGGTTGCGGGGTTGCGGTCCATGCCCTGCGGGTTGCGGTGGCCGTAGGTGAAGATCTCGGGCATCGCCCCGGGCGTGCCCATGAACGGGTTGTCCTCGGGCACCGAGCCGTCGGGGCGGATGCGGATGACGGAGCCCGCATGCACCGAGAGATCCTGGGCGAAACGGCGGACTCCGCGCTCGCCGAGGGTGACGTAGAGCAGCCCATCGCGGAACAGGAGCCGCGAGCCGAAGTGGCGGCCGGTGCGGCTCACGCCGTTGGAGCGGAAGATGACCTCCACCTTCTCGAGGCGGTGGTCGACGAGCCTTCCGCGGGCGACATGGGTGGCGGCACCCCCCGGCACCGCTGCGGCATAGCTCAGATAGACGAGGCGGTTGCGCGCGAACTCCGGATCGAGGGCGACGTCGAGCAGTCCGCCCTGACCACGCGCCCACACCTCGGGAATGCCGGAAATCGGCTCGGGATCCAGAGTACCGTCCGCGGCCACATAGCGAAGCCGCCCCGGTCGTTCGCTGACGAGAAAGCGCCCGTCGGGCAGAAAGGCGAGCGACCAGGGATGTTCGAGGCCGCGCGCAAGCTCGCGCAGCACAAAATGTGCCCGCTCGCTCTCCACGGTCGCGACAATGCGTCCTCCGCCCGCCCGTGCGCGCTCGCCGAGGAGCAGAAGAGCTGCGGCGACGAGGACGATCGCATGGCGCCCCAGCGACATCGGATGCCTCCCTTGCACCGCCTCCAGCATAGCCTTGGGGCCGCTTGCCGGAAGGGGGCGAATGCGTGCATAGGACATGCGGACGATCGGGAGGGAGCCGTGCCGCAGAACGTTCGCGAACTTCTCGCCTGCGGACGCCGGGATGCCCCCGCGCTGCTCGCGCCGGGGCGGATGCCGCTTTCCTTCGCCGGCCTCGAGGCGCTCGTCGAGCAGAGCGCGGCGGAGCTCGCCGCCCTGGGCATCGGAAACGGTGATCGGGTCGCTCTCGTGCTGCCGGGCGGGGCGGTGGCCGCGGCGGCCTTTCTCGCCGTCGCCTCGGTGGCGGCCGCAGCCCCCCTCAATCCCGCCTACCGGCGCGAGGAGTTCGACTTCTATTTCCACGATCTGCGGCCGAAGGCGCTCGTCGTCGCCGCGGGCGAAGAGGGCCCTGCGGTCGCCGTGGCGCGGGCGCGGGGGGTGCGCATCCTGCGCCTCGTCGAAGATCCTGCGGTCGCGGGGCGTTTCACGCTGCGGCCGGAGGAAGGCGCGAGCTCTGCCGGCGCGCGGCCGGTCTTCGCCGCAGCCGGGGATGTGGCGCTGCTGCTGCACACCTCGGGCACGACCTCGCGTCCCAAGCTCGTCCCCCTCCTGCACCGCAATCTTCTCGCCTCCTGCCGCCACATCGCGGACACGCTCCGCCTCTCCGCCGAGGACCGCGTGCTCGAGATCATGCCCCTGTTCCACATCCACGGTCTCGTCGCCGGGCTGCTCGCGCCGCTCGGCGCCGGCGGTTCGGTCTTCTGCGCGCCGGGTTTCGACGCCCTGCGCCTGTTCGGCTGGCTGGACGAGAGCCGGGCGAGCTGGATCACCGCCGTGCCGACCATGTACCAGACCATGCTCGCGCGCGCGGCGCGCAACCGCGAAGTTCTCGCCCGCCAGCGGCTGCGCTTTCTGCGATCGAGCTCCGCCCCGATGCCGCCGGCGGTGATGAGGGAGCTGGAGGCGACCTTCTCCTGCCCGCTGATCGAGTCCTACGGCATGACCGAAGCCGCCCACCAGATGACGAGCAATCCGCTGCCTCCGGGGGTGCGGCGGCCGGGAAGCTGCGGTCTGCCGGCGGGCCCCGAGGTCCGCATCGTCGATGAGGCCGGCCGCTTTCAGCCCCCGGGCAGGGAAGGGGAGGTGGCGATTTCGGGCCCCAATGTCACACCGGGTTATCTCGACAACGAGGAGGCGAACGCCGCCGCCTTCTTCGAGGCGGAAGGACGGCGCTGGTTCCGCACCGGCGATCTCGGACGCTTCGACGACGACGGTCACCTCCACCTCGTCGGACGCAGCAAGGAGATCATCAACCGGGGCGGCGAGAAGGTCTCCCCCCTCGAGGTCGACAACGTGCTGATGGAGCATCCCGCGGTGGCCCAGGCGGTGGCCTTCGCCCTGCCGCATGCGAAGCTCGGCGAGGAGGTCGCAGCCGCGATCGTGCTGCGGGCGGGAGCGGAAGCGAGCGAGCGGGAGCTGCGTGACTTCTGCGCCGCCCGGCTCGCGGACTTCAAGGTGCCCCGGCGGATCCTGTTCGTCGAGGCGATCCCCAAGGGACCCACGGGCAAGCTGCAGCGCATCGGACTGGCACAGAGGCTGGGGCTCGTATCGTGAAGATCGCGATCTACGGTGCCGGTGCCATCGGCGGCCTGCTCGCGGCGCGCTTCGTGCGCGCCGAGGTGGGCGAGATCTCCGTCATCGCCCGCGGCGCCAATCTCGAAGCACTGGACGCCCGCGGCATCACCCTCGTCGGCCCGGAGGAGGAGCATGTGAACGTTCCCGTGCGGGCGGTCGAGGACCCGGCGCTCCTGGGCGTGCAGGACTATGTCATCGTCGCCGTCAAGGCGCCGGCGGGGCCCGAGGTCGCTCCCCGCATGAAGCCCCTTCTCGGTCCCGCCACGGCCGTCGTCACCGCCCAGAACGGCATTCCCTGGTGGTACTTCCATCGCGCAGGCGGCGCCTTCGAGGGTCACCGGCTCGCATCCGTCGATCCGGGAGGTGTGCAGTGGCGCAGCATCGGGCCGGAGCGGGTCATCGGCTGCGTCGTCTATCCCGCGGCGGAGCTGCTCGAGCCGGGCGTGGTGCGCCTCATCGAGGGAGACCGTTTCGTTCTCGGCGAGCCTTCAGGGGAGCGCAGCGCGCGCGTCCTGCGGCTCGCGCGCGCGTTCGTGGCCGCCGGCTTCCGGGCGCCCGTGCGACCCCGCATCCGCGACGAGATCTGGATCAAGCTCCTGGGCAATCTCGCCTTCAACCCGGTGAGCGCCCTCACCGGCGCGACGCTGGGGCGGATCGGTAGGGATCCGGAACTGCGCGCGGTCGTCCGGCGGATGATGGAAGAGGCACGCGAGGTCGCACAGCGGCTCGGGGTGCGGTTCGCCGTCGATCTCGAACGACGCATCGAGGGCGCGGCGGCGGTGGGCGATCACCGCACCTCGATGCTGCAGGATCTCGAGCGCGGTCGGCCGCTCGAGATCGATGCCCTCCTGGGTGCGGTGGTGGAACTCGCCGAGCTCGTCTCGGTCGAGGTTCCCACGCTCCGCGTCGTGCTCGCCCTGCTGCGCGCCCGCGCTTCCAGCTGAGCGGCCGGTTCCGCTGCGGCAGGAGACTTCCTAGATGAAGCGGGTAGAGGAGGGAGGAGCTGTCATGCCGACCTACATCCAGCTCGTGCGTTTCACCGAGAAGGGCATCATGAACGTCAAGGGCTCGCCGGGCCGCCTCGATGCGGCCAAGGCCATGCTCGAGGACATGGGCGGCCGCTTCCGCGACGTCTACATGACCATGGGCGATTACGATCTCGTCGCGATCTTCGAGGCACCGGACGACGAGGTGGCGGCACTCTTCACCCTGCGCGTGGGGGCGCTCGGCTACGTGCGCACGACCACCCTCAAGGCCTTCCCCGAAGGGGAGTATCGCAAGATCTGTGCGCAGGTGCCCTGAGCGGGGGCGCGCAGCCGGCGCCGGGCGGAGGCGGTGAGCGAAGCGGCCGCCACCCTGGCCTGGGCGGCCACGCTCGGGGTCATTGCCGGTGCGGCGATTCCGATCGGCGCCGCGCTCGGGCGCATGCGGCGCATCCTGCCCCGCCGCATCGAGGCGGATCTGCGTCATAGCGTGCTCGCCTTCGGCGCCGGCGTGCTCGTCGCCGCGGTGGGCCTCGTGCTCGCGCCGGAAGGCGCAGCGCGGCTCCACCCGCTCGCGACCGGGCTCAGCTTCTCCGCCGGCGCTCTGGTCTTCATGGCCGTCGACCGCGCGCTCGCGAAAAGGCGCGGATCGATGGCCATGTTCTTCGCCATGCTCCTCGACTTCCTGCCCGAGGCGGTGGCCCTCGGGGCGCTGCTCGCGGGAGATCCCGACACCGCGCTCCTGCTCGCCTGGCTGATCTTCGTCCAGAACCTGCCCGAAGCCTTCAACGCCGAGCAGGAACTCGCCCACCGCTTTCCCCGCCTGAGGCGCATGCCGCTCTTCGCCGCGGTGGCTCTGCTGGGGCCGGTGGCGACCACCTTGGGCCAGATCGCCCTCGCCGGACAGGACGCGCTTCTCGGCGGCCTCATGCTGTTCGCCGGCGGGGGCATTCTCTATCTCATGTTCCAGGACATCGCACCCAAGGTGCCGCTGCGGCTTCACTGGGGCCCACCGCTCGGGGCCGTGTTCGGCTTTCTCCTCGCCCTGCTCGGCGAACGCCTCCTCTCCGGCTGAGGCGATCCGGTCGCACGCTGGTTCACGGCCTGCGGGGGCGACGGGGGATCCGCCCGAAGATGCCGGCACCACGGGAAGGGAAGGCGTGCGCGCCGATCTCAGGGCTTCTCGCCCCGTGCGAGACGCCGTTCGATGTCCTCGACGCAGGGCAGGAGATCGGCGATGGTATCGACGACGTAATGGGCGCCGGACTGGAGCATGCGCCGATAGGCGCGCTGACGCCTCTGCTCCTGCTCCTCGGGCGAAAGCGCGTTCCACTCCTCGAGGCTGAGCCCCACCTCGTTGCCCGAGACGGCGAGGCCCACGGTCCACATGCCCGCATTCAGCCCTTCCTCGATCCCCGGGACGGTATCGTCGACCTTCACGCAGGCGGCGACGCAGTCCACCTCGAGATGGATCGCGTTCTGCAGGCACATGAAGGGGTAGGGACGGCCGGCGGGGACGTCGCTGGCGCAGACGGTGGAATCCGGGACGTAGCCCTGACGTTCCGCATCCCGCAGGTTGATCTCCATCATCTCCCGCGTGTAGCCCGTGGTCGAGCCGATGCGCACACCCCGTCCCCTGAGTACCCGCACCACATCGAGCGTGCCCGGAATGAGGGTGGAATAGCGGGAAAGACATTCGAGCTGGAGCGGCACGAAATCCGCGAACATCGCCTCGACATCCTCCATGTTCGGCGGCCGGCCGTATTTCTCCTCCCAGCGCGCGCGCACCGAAGGGAGCTCGGTGATGCGCTGGATGTGGACCTTCTTGTGGGCCCCCATGGGCGCGCGCGCCTCCTCCATGGTGATCGGCACGCCTCTGCGGGCGAAGACCTCGACGAAGACCACGGCCGGCGCGATGCAGCCGAAATCCATGGTGCAGCCGGCCCAATCCAGGATCACCGCCTGCACGCGGCCCGCATAGCTGCGGCGGTAACGGAAGTCGTAGATCTGGCTCATGATGTGGTCTCCACATGCTTCCTCGGGCGCCCGCTCGCGATTCCCATCTCGGCCATGACCTCGCGCACGGCCTCCACGGCGCGGCGGAGATCGTCCGGATAGACGCGGCCGATGCAGCCGATGCGGAAGCTCGGCAGGCGGGTGAGCTTGCCCGGATAGATGGCGAAGCCGCGTGCGCGCAGGCGGGCGTAGAAGCTCTCGAACGCCCAGCGGGGCGAGGCCGGCTCGTGGAAGGTGACGATGATCGGGGCCTGCAACGCTTCCGGGAGGAAGGGCTGGAAGCCGAGACCCCGCATGCCTTCGAGCAGGACGCGGAGATTCTCCCGGTAGCGCCGGCCGCGGCCCGCGACGCCGCCTTCGGCCTCATGCTCCAGGAGCGCGCGGTGGAAGGCGGCGAGCACATGGGTCGGCGGCGTGAACCGGTACTGACCGTTCTTCTCCATGGCCAGGAACTGATCATGCAGATCGAGCGCCAGCGAAGGGCTGTTCCCGGCACAGGCGAGCAGACGTTCGCGTTCGACGATGACGAAGGCGATCCCGGGCACGCCTTCGAGGCATTTGTTGGCCGAGGCGGCGACCGCGGTGATGCGTGAACGCAGCAGGTCGAGGGGGAGGGCGCCGAAGCTGCTCATGGCATCGACGAGCAGCGCCCGGCCGTGGCGGGCCACGACCTCGGCGATCGCCTCGAGGGGATTGAGGAGCCCGGTGGTCGTCTCGCAGTGCACGACGGCGACGTGGGTGATCGCCGCATCCGTGCCGAGGAGCTGATCG
Source organism: uncultured Geminicoccaceae bacterium (assembly GCA_964532215.1). Classification (GTDB taxonomy): domain Bacteria; phylum Pseudomonadota; class Alphaproteobacteria; order Geminicoccales; family Geminicoccaceae; genus HRBIN39. The sequence continues at coordinate 71,409 of CAZHHU010000001.1, read as the reverse complement.
AGCCGCGCGGGATCGTGCGCCCGGTCTTCGGGATCGCGGAGCACGGCGAGGGGGCGGCGGTGGTAGCGGGCGATCTTCGCCATGCGCTCCCCGTAGGCGCCGTTCGCGAGCACAAGCAGTTTGCCATCGGGGGGAACGAGGGTGCCGAGCATCGCCTCGACAGCGAAGGTGCCGCTTCCCTGCATGGGTACGCAGACGTGGCTCTCTCCGCCGCCCGCGAGGCGGACGAGGCGATCGCGCACCTCGCGGTTGAGGGCGATGAAGTCGCCGTCGCGCGAGCCCCAGTCGCGCAGCATGGCCCGCTTCACCGCCTCGGAGGTGGTGAGCGGACCGGGCGTGAGCAGAAGCGGAACCTGAGCCATGATCCGACCTCCTGCGGAGCGCTCTTGCGCCCGGCTGAGCCATTCGTCAAATCTATCTTCCGGATGGATCTATCGAGTACATTTATGGATCTGCGCGCCCTGGAGGCCTTCCACGCCGTGATCGAGGAGGGGGGCGTGTCCGCCGCCGCGATGCGGCTCGGCCTCACCCAGCCGGCCGTGAGCGCCCGTCTCCGCAGCCTCGAGCGCAGCTTCGGCCGCGCCCTGTTCCACCGCTGCGGCAACCGGCTCGAGCTCACCGCGGCCGGACGCGAGCTTCGCGCGCGCACCGAGGCCTTCGCCCGCGCAGCCCGCGAGGTCGACGCCTATCTCGCACAGCGCGGGCGCCTCGAAGCCGGAGAGCTCACCCTCGGCGCGGACGGGCCGTTCGATGTCATGCCGCTCGTGGCGGCGTTCCGCAGCCGCCATCCGGGCGTGCGGGTGCGGATCGAGATCGGCAACACCGAACAGGTACGGCGCCAGCTCGAGCGGGGGCGCGTCGATGCCGCGGTGCTCATGCTCGCGGAGGATGCCGGACGCTTCCGCACGCTCGCCATCGGGGAGGACCGGCTGGCCGTTCTTCTGCCCGCCGGTCACGAACTCTGTGATCTTCCGCGGGTGCCGCTCGCGCGGCTCGTGGCGGCACCCCTCGTGCTGCGCGAGCCCGGCTCGATGACCCGCTCCCTGTTCGAGCAGGCCTGCCGCGAGCGGGGGCTTGAAGTGCGGCCCGGTCTCGAGCTCGGCTCACGCGAGGCGGTGCGCGAAGCGGTGGTCGCCGGCCTCGGGCTCGGCGTCGTCTTCGCCGGCGAGCAGCCTCCCGACCCGCGAGTCGCACTGCGTCCTTTCGCCGGCTTCGAATGCCGCATCGCGCGCCATCTCGCGGCGCTGCCCGAGCGCAGCGACCTGCGGATCAGCGAAGAGCTGTTCCGGATCGCGCAGGCACTCGCGGTCGCAAGGCGGCCGGCTTCGGAAACGCGAGCCGGGCTCTGAGCCCCGGGTGATTGTCGAGCAGGGCGAGCTCGGCGTGGTGGAGCCGGGCGACCGCATCCACCAGCGACAGACCGAGACCGTTGCCCGGCGCCGAACGCTCCGGCTGCAGGCGCACGAAGCGCTGCAGTGCCCGTTCGCGATCCGCCTCCGGAATGCCGGGACCGTTGTCGCACACCTCGATGACCGCCGTCGTGCCGTTTCGCGTCACGATGTCCACGCGCCCCCCGGGCGGGGTGTACTTGACGGCGTTGTCCACGAGGTTCGCCACCGCCTGGGCGATGAGCTGACGGTGGCCCCGCACCGGAACCGGGCCGGATGCGGACAGGGAGAGCTCCATCCCCTTCTCCTCGGCGAGCGGCTCATAGAGCTCGTGGACGTCTCTCGCGATCTCGCTGAGGTCGATCTCCTCCCATTCCGCCTGGACGGCACCGCTCTGGGCGCGGGCGATGGCGAGCAGCGCATTGAAGGTGGCGATCAGACCATCCGCCTCGCGCATGGTTTCGAGGAGCAGCTCGCGTGCCTGTTCGGCGTCCAGTTTGCCGAGGAGCGCGATCTCGATGCGCGAGCGCAGACGGGTGAGGGGGGTGCGGAGATCGTGGGCGATGTTGTCCGTGACCTCGCGCATCGCGCGCAGGAGCTCCTCGATGCGATCGAGCATGGCGTTGAGATTGGCCGCGAGCTCGTCGAACTCGTCCTCGCTCCCTTCGAGGCGGATGCGCCGAGAAAGATCACCGCGCATGATGAGCTTGGTCGCACGGTTGATGCCCTCGAGCCGGGAGAGGGTCGCGCGGGCGAGAAAGAAGCCGCCGAGCACACCCAGCACGAGCATGATGCCCGCGCCGGTCACGAGGGCGTTGGTGAGCAGCCGCTGCACCGCCACCCGGTCCTGCACGTCGCGTCCGACGAGAAGGCGAAAACGGTCCTGGACCACGAAGGCGCGTGCCAGGGCCTCGCGCCGCTCGACCTTTCCCTCCGGCCCCTCGCGCTCGAAGGTGAAGCGGATGGTGCCGTCCTCGTTCTCGCGCACCCGCTCCGGCCAGCGGTCGAGGTTGCCGGCAATCCGCCGCCCGTCCGGTCCCACGAGGAGGTAGATGCCGCCGCGGTTGCGCTCGGGGTTGGCGCGGAAGTCCACCACCTGCCGCAGCCCGTGCAGCCCCCGCTGCAGGAACTGTTCCTCGAGCCCCTTGATCTCCGCCTCGATGGTCTCGCGCGTCTGCTGCTCCATGAAGCGCACGCTCGCCTCGTAGACGAAGGCGAGCAGGGCCATCGCCGAGAGGCTGAAGATGCCGAGATAGGTCAGGGTCAGCCGGAAGGTGGCCGACCGCAGCAGCCTAGTCAGGAGCACGGAGGGTGTATCCGGCGCCACGCACGGTGTGGATGAGCGGGTAGTCGAAGTCCTTGTCGATCTTCTGCCGCAGCCGGCTGATGTGGACGTCGATGACGTTGGTCTGGGGATCGAAACGGTAGTCCCAGACCTTCTCGAGCAGCATGGTGCGGGTCATGACCTGCTCGGCATGCCGCAGCAGCACCTCGAGCAGCTTGAACTCGCGCGGCTGCAGCTCGATCTCGCGTCCCGCCCGCTCCACCCGCCGGGTGAGCAGGTCCATGGAGAGATCGCGATAGCGCAGCACCGTCTCGCGGGCCTCCGCAGGGGTTGCGACCTGCCGGCGCACGAGCGCCTCCAGCCGCGCGAGGAGTTCCGTAAAGGCGTAGGGCTTGACGAGATAGTCGTCGCCCCCGGCGCGCAGTCCCTCGACCCGATCATCCACCTGTCCCAGAGCGGAAAGGAACAGGACAGGGGTGCGGTTTCCGGTGGCGCGCAGGGTCCGCACCAGCGCGATGCCGTCGAGCCCGGGCAGCATGCGGTCGACGATGAGCACGTCGTAGTCCCGGCTCTGGGCGGCCACGAGCCCGTCGCGACCATCGTGGACGACGTCCACGACATGGCCGCTCTCTCTCAGGCCCTTGGCCATGAAGGCCGCGGCCTCGCGATCGTCTTCCACCACCAGGATGCGCATGGCCCGAATCTAGCGCGCGCCGGGGGCGGCTTCACGGCCCCCCTCAGGCCGTATTGTCGACGGGAACCGCCACGAACCGCGCCTCGCCGCTTCGGAAGACGCGCAGCAGCACCGCCTTGCGTCCCGCTTCACGAGCCTTGCTTACGGCCTTGCGCAGATCTCCGGCATCCCGCACCGGCTGACCGTCGACGCTCGCAATCACGTCCCCCGGCCGGATGCCCTTCTCCGCCGCCGGGCTGTCCGGCAGCACCTCGTTGACGAGCACCCCCGTGACATTTTCCGGAAGGCCGAGCTCGTCCCGCCTCTCCGGAGTGACCGGCGACACCACGAGACCGAGTTTCGGTGTCTCCGCCGCAGCCGGGCCGGTCTCGGCCTCGGCGGTCGTGGTCGGCATCTCGCCGAGTTCCACCGTGATCGTCTTGCGGGTGCCGCGACGGACGATCGTGATCTCGACCTGCCTGCCGGGCCCGGCCTTGGCCACGAGCCGGGCGAGATCACGCGGATCCTCCACCTCCCGGTCGTCGAGGGCGACGACCACGTCGCCGGGCTCGATGCCTGCCCGGTCCGCCGGGCTGCCCTTTTCCACCGAGCTCACGAGCGCACCCTTCGCTTCCTCGAGGCCCAGAGCGGCGGCCACGTCCTCGTCCACGGGCTGGATCATGACGCCGAGCCAGCCCCGCTCGACGCGGCCCTCCTCGATGAGCGCGGTGACCACCTCCTTCGCGAGATTGGCCGCGATCGCGAAGCCGATGCCCACGTTTCCGCCGGCCGGGGCGAAAATCAGCGTGTTGACCCCGATCACGTCACCGTCGAGGTTGAAGGTCGGGCCGCCCGAGTTGCCCCGATTGATGGGCGCGTCGATCTGCAGGAAGTCGTCATACGGTCCGACACCGATCTCGCGCTTGGTGGCGGAGACGATGCCCGCCGTCACGGTGCCGCCGAGGCCGAACGGATTGCCGATCGCGATGACCTTGTCGCCGACCCGCACGCGGTCGCTGTCCCCGAACTCCACGTAGGGAAACGGACCTTCACCCTCGAGCTGCAGCACCGCGAGATCGGTCTTCTCGTCGATCCCCACGAGGGTCGCGTCATGTTTGCTGCCATCCTGAAGAGTGACGAGGATCCGCTCGGCACCCCGCACCACATGGGCATTGGTTACCGTGTGCCCCTGCTCATCGACGATGAACCCCGAGCCCACGGCCTCGGCCCGCCGCGGACGCCGGGGAGGCTGCTCGAACGGGAACGGCACGTCGGGGCCGAAGAAGCGCCGGAAGAAGCGCTTGAGCTCCGGCGGCACCTCTGGGGCCGGGGTCGCGGTCTCCACCTTGCGCGTGACCTCGACATAGACCACCGCGGGCACGACCGCCTCGACCAGGTCGGCATAGGAACGTTCGAAACTGGCGCTGGCGCGGACCTGTGCGAGCTTCTCCTGCACGACGCCGGCCTCTGCCTCGGGGCTCAGAGCGAGATGGCCCATGAGGACGAGGGCGCTCAGAGCCGCACCGATCTTCCTCGTCGGGTGCACTGCGGTGTCAACGGATCGGGGCATGGGCTGTCCTCCCGCGTGGTCTGGGTCGTCCGCATAGGTGCGCGCGTTCGCTGGCGAAGTCTTTGCGTGGTCGTGAAACCTGCGTCATGGATATGGGTGCGGCGAACGGAAATGCGAATCGCACTCCTCTCACCGGATCCGAGCCCGAGCGGGCGGCAGGCCGTGCTGCGCGAGCTCGAGCACGGGCTCGCCGCGGCACGCGCGGCGGGTGCGCAACTCCTGCTCACGCCCGAGGCCTGGGGCGGCGGTGGGATGGCCCCGCGATCGGCGCATGCGCAGCCCGGAGAGCCGTCCGACGGGCCTCTGCTGCGCGCCGCTTCCGACCTCGCGAGGTCCTATGGGGTTGCGCTCGCCCTCGGCTATCTCGAGCGGGCCTTCGGCAACCTCTTCAGTGCCGCGGTCGTCTACGGCGCGGATGGATGTGCCCGCGGGCACTACCGCCGCTGCCACCTCCTTCCCGGGGAAGCACCGCAGCTTGCGGCCGGAAGCTGGCTTACCATCGCTCCGCTGCATGCGCACCGCCTCGGACTCTCGCTCGGTGCCGACATCCTCCTTCCCGAGCCGGCACGCTGCCTCGCCCTCGCGGGTGCGACGCTGCTCCTCCATCTCGACAGCCCGCAGCCGGCACCGCCGCGCTCCAGGGAATGGTTCCGGCTGCGCGCGATCGAGAACGGCATTCCGCTCGCCGTCGCCTCCGGGCGCGGTTCGCTCTCGGGCCTCTATCTGCCGGATGGCGGCGTCCGCGAGGCCACAGGGATGCTCGATGTCCTCGAGCTGCCGGAGACCGCCGCCCTTCCGCGGCCGGGGCGACGCCCGGAACTCTATGGGATCCTCGGCATGATTGACGATCCTGCGGCTGGAACGCAACCTTCCCGCGAGGGTCGGCATGGACATGGCCCATGAAGAATCTGCTCGTGCACCTGGAGCCGAGTCCGAGCGTGGATGCGGTGCTCGTCTGCGCGCGGCTCGTGGCGCTGCGGTTCGGCTCCTATCTCGAGGGCTATCACGCGCGGCCGGGCCAGCCGGAGATCATCGCCGCCGGCGCGGACGGTTTCGTCGCCGCCGCGCCCGAGCTCGTCACCGGCTTCGAGCGCGAGGCGCGGGAGCGCGCCCGTCGCATGCGGGCTGCGTTCGAAGCTTTCTGTGCACGCCATGGGATCCCCTTTGAGGAGAGCGGGGCGCCGCAGCAGGGCCCCCGCGCGGGCTGGCGCACCGAAGAGGCCGCCGGGCACGGCGCCCTCGGCAGCTACGGGCGGATCTTCGACCTCGTGATCGTGGGGCGGCCGCTTCCCGATTCGCCCACGCCCAGCATGGCGGCCCTGGAATCGGCGCTGTTCGAGGCCGGAAGGCCGGTACTCGTGGCACCGCCGCGGCCGCCCGCGACCCTCGGCGAGCAGGTGGTCGTGGCCTGGAACGGCAGTACCGAGAGCGCGCGCAGCGTCGCCTTCGCCATGCCCTTTCTGCTCTCGGCCCGGGGCGTGCATGTCCTCACCGTCGAAGGCGGCATGGTCCCCGGCCCCGAGGGAAGCGCCCTCGCCCGCACGCTCGAGCGCCACGGCGTGCCCGTGACCTC
>CAZHHU010000001.1:10970-64820 GCA_964532215.1 uncultured Geminicoccaceae bacterium | reverse complement strand
CCGAGGGAAGCGCCCTCGCCCGCACGCTCGAGCGCCACGGCGTGCCCGTGACCTCGGTGCACGTGCCGCGCGGGGAGCGGAACGTGGGCGCGGCCATTCTCGAGGAGACCGCGCGCCTCGGCGGCGACCTTCTCGTCAAGGGCGCCTACACCCAGAGCCGGCTGCGTCAGATGATCTTCGGCGGCGCGACGAGTCACATCCTGGCGCAGGCGGAAGTGCCGGTCCTCACGGCGAACTGACGCCTGCGCGGATTGCGGCCGGACCCCGGCTGACGCCACCATACGTATCGGCGTATGGCCTCGAACTTGTATCAACGGTTTCTCCCGGGTATCCGTATGTTCACCAACGGGCCGCGCCATGCGTGTTGGGGGAGGGGGTGATGTCAGCGCACCGTCCGGGTGGGTCCGCGAGGATCTGCCTCCGCAATGCGGCATGCATCGCCACGCTGCTGCTCGTTGCGGTCGGCGCGGGGGCCGTGTGGGCCGAAGAGGCCGCGCCTTCCGCCCGAGGTGGGAAAAAGGGGGGCGTGGCAGTCGGGAAGGAGCCGGCTGTCCGGCTCGAGGCTCTCGTAGGAGAGCTCGAACAGGCCAAGGCGCGCATCGTCGAACTCAGAAAGCTCCGGCGCCGGCTCGCGGAGGAGCGCGCCGAGCTGCGGCTGCGGCTGGAGGATGCCACGGCCCAGATCGAGGAGCTCACGAACAGTCTGCAGCAGGCCTGGCGGGAGCGCGACGCCAAGGAGGAGGCCCTCATGGCTCTCCAGCAGCAGTTCGAGCGGACGCGGAAGGTGGAGGGCGCATTGCGGGCGAGGGTGAATGCCCAGCAGAGCGAGCTCGAGCGCCTGAAAGGGGAGCGGGAGGCCCTCCAGAGAGAGCTTCGGGCATCGCGCAGCCGGATCGCCGTGCTCGAGCGCGCGCGCGAGCAGCTGCGGTCGGTCGTCACGCGCGCGCTCCGCGAGCTCGAGGATTTCGCCACCGAGCTTGCGGCCGTGATGACGGAGAACGAACAGCTCGTTCGCACGCTCGCTTCCATGCGCGGGGAGCGGCAGGAGCTCGCGCGCGGTATCGCCGAGATCCGCGCCCGGGTGGAACGGCATGGCGCGCAGCTTGCGCGTCTGCGCAAGGAGCTCGCGGCCGTCGTCGGGGACGAGGAGGCGGCGCTCGCGGGAGCGGGTGCCGGGCCGTCTGCGTCCGCATCCGCGCGCATGGCGCGGACTGCACCGGAAGATGCCGCGACCGCGGACGGCGTCGCGACCGGCGAGCTGCCGCTTGCAGTCATCGAACCGGCCGCCGGTGCGGAGGCGACGGCGCCGGAGCTCGTGCTCGCCCGCGATGAGGCCGGCCGGCTGTTCGGCATCCTCGACGGGATCCGTTTCGCCGCTGAGGGCGACGGGCAGCTCACGCCCGAATCCCTGCGCTCTCTGGCGCGGCTCGCGGCGGTTCTCAAGCGTCACGCGGAGACTTCGGTGCGCATTCTGGAGCCGGAGGACAAAGCCGCGGACGCGCCGCATGACCGGGACCTCGCGCGTCGCCGCGTTCAGCGGGTGCGGGGCGTTCTCATCCGCCGCCACGGCATCGATCCGGATCGGATCATCTTCCCGGGGGCGGGCGAAATCCGGGCCGCGGCCGCGAAACCCGCCGCGGAGGGATCGCACATCGACGTCTACATCCGCCCCTGACGCGCTCCCCCGGCCTTGGCAGGGCGAGGCCGGCTCCCTATAGCCAGCGGATGGGGCAGGCGGAGGGGATCGTGCGGCTCGCGCTCGTACTCGCGGCCGGATGCGGCACCCGGATGGGCGGCGGCGTACCGAAACAGTACCGGTGCATCGCCGGCGTGCCCGTGCTCAGGCGCACGGTCGAAAACCTGCTCGCGCATCCGCAGATCGACCGCGTGCGGGTGGTGATCGCTCCCGAGCATCGGGGGCTCTACGAGGCGAGCGTCGGCGACCTCGGCCTGCCGGAACCGGTCGCAGGTGGAGCCACGCGGCAGGAGAGCGCGCGGCGCGGCCTCGAGGCGGAGGCCGAGCGGCCGCCGCGGCTCGTGCTCATTCACGATGCCGCGCGGCCGTTCGCGAGCCGCGGGCTCACGGGCCGGGTTCTCGCGGCGCTGCAGAGCGAACAGGGAGCCGTCCCGGTGCTGCCGGTCGTCGATACCCTGAGGCGCCTCGAGGACGATCATCTCGGTGCCGATGTTGCGCGCGACGGCCTCGTGCGCGTTCAGACGCCGCAGGGTTTTCACTTCGGCTCCATTCTCGAGGCGCACCGGCGGGCGGAGCGCGGCCGGCATACCGACGATGCGGGCGTCGCGCGGGCGGCCGGGATCCCCGTCGTGGCCGTGGCCGGTGAGGAGGAGAACATGAAGATCACGACCGAAGAGGATCTCGCCCGCGCCGAGCGCTGGCTGCAGTGCCGTGCGCGGCGATTCCGCACCGGCTTCGGCTACGACGTTCACGCCTTCGCGCGCGGGCGCAGGCTGCGCCTGTGCGGCGTCGAGCTCGCCCACAGCTACGGACTCGCCGGGCACTCGGATGCCGATGTCGCGCTCCATGCGCTCACGGACGCCATCCTCGCGACGGTGGCGGCCGGCGATATCGGCAGCCACTTTCCGCCCGCGGACGAGCGGTGGAAGGACGCCGATTCGGCGACCTTCGTCCAGCACGCGCTCGATCTCCTGCGCGCGCGCGGCGGACGCCTCGAGCATGTCGACGTGACCATCGTCTGCGAGCGGCCCCGCATCGGCCCGCACCGCGAACGTCTGCGCGAGCGGCTCGCGGCGATCCTGGGGCTTCCCCGCGAGGCGGTGAGTGTGAAGGCGACGACCACCGAGGGGCTCGGCTTCACCGGCAGGCAGGAAGGCATCGCGGCCCATGCGGTGGCGACCGCGAGCTTCGAGGAATGAGATCATGTTCGATCCCGAGCTGGGTGCAGCCGCGAGGCGTCTTCTCGCCCTCTGCCGCGAGCGCGGGCTGCGGATCGCCACCGCCGAGTCCTGCACCGGCGGGCTCGTGATCGCCTCTCTCACCGAGATCGCGGGCGCGTCCGACGTCGTCGACCGGGGTTTCGTGACCTACAGCAACGCAGCCAAGATCGACATGCTGGGGGTGCGGCCCGCGAGCCTCGAGCGGGAAGGGGCGGTGAGCGAACGCGTCGCCCGGGAGATGGCCGAAGGCGCGCTCACCCGCGCGCGCGCCGATCTCGCCGTCGCGATCACGGGTATCGCCGGACCCGGCGGAGGCTCCCCCGCAAAGCCGGTGGGACTCGTCCATTTCGCCGTAGCCCGCCGCGGCGCGCCGACGCGCCACGCGGAGCACCGGTTTGCCGGTGACCGTTCGGCGATCCGGCTCAAAGCGGTGCGGACCGCGCTCGCGATGCTCGAGGAGGAGGCAGGCGCGCCCCTAAGCGCCTGAGCTCAGCCGCTGCTTGCGGGTGCAGGCTCGGCCTTGCCGTCGTCTTCCGCCGCGGTCTGCGCCGTCCCCTCCTTCACACCCCCGCCGTAGAGCTCGCGGGCGCGGGCCTCGAAGGCGCGCACCATGCGCTGCACGGCCTCGTTGAACAGCATCTCCATGAGGGTCTGGAGGAATCTGGAGCGGAATTCGAAATCGACATAGAAATCGATGATGCAGCCACCGTCCGGCCCCTCTTCGAAGCGCCAGTGGTTGTTGAGGTACTTGAACGGTCCGTCGATGTATTCCACGTCGATGCCGTATTTGGGCAGCAGCTTGACCTTCGAGCGGAAGCGCTCCCGGAACATCTTGAAGGCGACCACGAGATCCGCATAGAAGACGTTGCCTTCGCGTCTCGTGATCCGGGCCGCCTTGCACCAGGGCAGGAATTCCGGATATTTGTCGACCGCTGCGACGAGGTCGAACATCTGATCGGGTCGGTAGGGGACGTAACGCTTCTCGGCGTGGGTCGGCATCGCCGCTTACGCCCGCCCGGATGCCCGCAGCTGCGCCTGCCGCGCTGCGCGGAGCCGGCGGAAATCCTCCCCGGCATGATAGGAGGAGCGCGTGAGGGGGGAGGCCGAGACCATCAGAAACCCCTTGGCCCGGGCCATGCGGGCATAGGAATCGAACTCCTCCGGCGGCACGTAGCGCATCACCGGATGGTGCCGCGGCGTCGGCTGCAGATACTGCCCGATGGTGAGAAAATCGACCTCCGCCGTGCGGAGATCGTCCATGACCTGGTAGATCTCGCGCTTCTCCTCACCCAGGCCGACCATGATCCCCGACTTGGTGAAGATCGAGGGATCGCGCTCCTTGACGAGCTGCAGCAGGCGCAGCGAGTGGAAGTAGCGCGCGCCGGGGCGGACCGTGCGGTACAGCCGGGGAACGGTCTCCAGATTGTGGTTGTAGACATCCGGGCGCGCGTCCACGATCCGCTCCACGGCGCCCGGCTTGCGCAGGAAGTCGGGCGTGAGCACCTCGACCGTGACCCCGGGGGCGCGCCTGCGGATCTCCTCGATGCAACGCACGAACTGCTGCGCGCCGCCGTCCTCGAGATCGTCCCGGTCCACCGAAGTGATGACGACATGCTCGAGCCCCATGGCCAGCACGGCTTCGGCGAGGTGCCGGGGCTCCAGGGGATCGACGGCGCGCGGCCGTCCCGTGCGCACGTTGCAGAAGGCGCAGGCCCGGGTGCAGACGTCGCCCAGGATCATGAAGGTGGCGTGCTTCTGCTGCCAGCACTCGCCGATGTTCGGGCAGGCGGCCTCCTCGCAGACCGTGTGCAGGCTCTTCGCCCGCATCAGCCGGCGGACCTCGCCGAAGGTCCGGGAAGTGGGCGCCTTGACCCGTATCCAGGGCGGCTTGCGGGGAAGGCTCCGGCGGTCGAGGACGGTGACGCTGGCCATGGTACGCGCGGTCTCCGGGCTCAGATGTGGATGGCGCGCGAATAGGCGTCAAGCACGGCTTCGTGCATCGCCTCGGAAACGGTGGGGTGGGGGAAGATGGTATGCATGAGCTCGAGCTCGGTGGCTTCGAGCGTACGTGCCGCAGCGAAGCCCTGGATCATCTCCGTCACCTCGGGCCCCACCATATGCGCTCCCAGCAGCTCGCCGCTGTCCGCGTCGAACACCGTCTTGACGAAGCCCTCCGTATCGCCGGAGGCGAGCGCCTTGCCGTTCGCGATCAGGGGAAAGCGTCCCACCCGGATCTCCCGACCCTCCGCGCGCGCCTGCGCTTCGCTCAGGCCGACGCTCGCCACCTGGGGGTGACAGTAGGTGCAGGCCGGGATCCTGGTGACATCCAGGGGATGCACCCCCTCGATGCCGGCGATCGCCTCGACGCAGACGATTCCCTCGTGGCTCGCCTTGTGGGCGAGCCAGGGGGGTCCGGCGACATCGCCGATGGCGTAGATGCCGGGCTCCGCGGTGCGCCCGAAGCCGTCCGTCACGATGTGCCCCTTCTCGACCACCACCGCGGTATCCTCGAGACCGATGTTCTCGACATTGCCCTGGATGCCCACCGCGAGGATGACGCGATCGAAGGTCTCCTCGACCGCGGCGCCGCCGGCCTCGAGCCGGGCCCGCACCGCACCGCCCTCTGGCGCGAGCGCCGCCACCGTGGTTTCGGTGAGGATGCGAATACCCCGCTTTTCGAAGCTCCTGCGGACGAAGGCCGAGATTTCCTCATCTTCCACCGGCAGCACCCGGGGCAGGATCTCGACGATCGTCACCTCGCTGCCGAGGGCGCGGTAGAAGCTCGCGAACTCCATGCCGATGGCGCCGCTGCCGACGACGAGCAGCCGCTGCGGCAGCTCCTTCGGGATCATGGCCTCGCGGTAGCTCCACACGAGCCTGCCGTCGGCCTCGAGACCGGGCAGCATGCGCGGGCGAGCGCCGGTGGCGAGGATGATGTGCGGCGCCTCGAGGGTCTCCTCGCCGCTTGCGCTGCGCACCGCGAGACGGCCGCGGCCGGCGAGCCGCCCTTCTCCCTCGAACAGGGTGACCCTGTTCTTCTTCAGCAGGTGGGCGACGCCGCGGTTGAGGCGCTGCGCCACGCGCCGCGAGCGCTGCACGATGCGGGCGAGGTCGAAGCCGGCGTTTTCCACGCGCAGTCCGAAGTCCTCCGCCCGTCTCATGAGCTCGAGGACTTCCGCCGAGCGCAGCAGGGCCTTGGTGGGGATGCAGCCCCAGTTGAGGCAGATGCCGCCCAGATGCTCGCGCTCTACGAGCGCCGTGTTCATGCCGAGCTGGGCCGCGCGGATGGCGGCCACATATCCACCCGGGCCGCCGCCGAGGACGACCAGATCGAAGCGATGCGAAGCCATGATCCGCTCCTCGAGGGAAGATCGAACGTTCAGAGCAGCAGCGTGAGCGGCTGTTCGACGTAGCCTCTGAAGGCCTTCAGGAACTCCGCACCCAGCGCGCCGTCCACCGCCCGGTGGTCGACGGACAGGGTCACGGTCATCATGGTCGCGATCTCGACCCGATCCTCCACCACCACGGGCCGCTTCTCGCCCATGCCGACGGCGAGAATGCAGGCCTGCGGCGGGTTGATGACGGCCTCGAACTGCCGGATGCCGTACATGCCGAGATTGGAGATCGTGAACCCGCCGCCCTGGTATTCCTCCGGCCTGAGCTTGCCCTCGCGGGCCCGCGCGGCGAGATCCTTCATCTCCCTGGCGATGGTGGCGAGACCCTTTTCATCCGCCCTGCGCAGGATCGGGGTGATGAGACCGCCCGGGGTCGCGACCGCGACCGCGATGTCGATGTCCTCGTAACGGTACAGGCGGTCGCCGCCGAAGCTCACGTTGACATCGGGCACGTCGCGGATCGCGAGCGCCACCGCCTTGATGAGGAAATCGTTGACCGAGATCCGGAGACCTTCACCGAGGCGCGCATTGAGCTCGCGCCGCACCTCGAGCAGCCGGTCGAGGCGGCAGTCCACGGTGAGGTAGAAATGCGGGATCTGCTGCTTCGCCTCGGTGAGCCGCCGGGCGATGACCTTGCGCATGTTGGAGAGGGGGATCTCGACGTAGCGCATGCCCGGCGAGGGGGCGAAGGCGGCCGGTGGCGGCGTGATCCCGGGTGCGGCCGCGGGCGCACGCGCCGCCGCCCTGCGCAGCTCCTCGATCGCCCGTTCGACGTCCGCCTTGACGATCCGGCCGTGCGGCCCCGATCCCCGGAGCGCCGCGAGATCCACGCCGGCCTCGCGGGCGATGCGGCGGGCGAGGGGGGTTGCGAAGATGCGGCGGCCTGCGGCGGGCGGCTTTTCCGCCACCGCTGCCGTCACCTCGGGCTCGAGCCGCGGCGGCGCGCCGGCCTCCTCGGCCACGGCCGCGGCTGCCGCCTCGGCCCGGGGCTCGAACCCCTCAAGCGCCGAGCGATCCTCGCCCTCCTCGAGGAGCACGGCGATCGGCGTGCCCACCTTCACTCCTTCGGTTCCCTCCGGAACCAGGATCCTGCCCAGGGTGCCCTCGTCCACGGCCTCGAATTCCATCGTCGCCTTGTCGGTCTCGATCTCGGCGAGGACGTCGCCCGGTTCGACCTTCTCGCCCTCCTTCTTGAGCCAGCGGGCGATCTTTCCTTCGCTCATCGTGGGCGAGAGCGCCGGCATGGTGAGGGTGATCGGCATCTGCGGCTTTCCCGTCCCTCAGCTGCGGTAACAGACATCCTTCGCCGCCTGCACGACCTGCTCCAGCCGCGGCAGCGCGAGCGCTTCGAGGTTCGCCGCATAGGGCATCGGCACATCGGCACCGCTGACGCGCACCACCGGCGCATCGAGCCAGTCGAAGGCCTCCTCCATGGCGATCGCCGCGATCTCGGCGCCGATGCCGCAGACCGGCCATCCCTCCTCGATCGAGACGAGGCGGTTCGTCTTCCTGAGCGAGGCGACGATGGTCTCGCGATCCAGCGGCCTGAGGGTACGCAGGTCTATGATCTCGGCCTCGATACCTTCCCGCGCGAGCACCTCTGCCGCATCGAGCGCCAGCGAGACCCAGCGGGAGAAGGCGGTGATCGTGACATCCTTTCCTTCCCGGAGCAGCTTGGCGCGGCCGATGGGCACGAGCCAGTCCTCGATCTGCGGAACCTCGAAGCTCTCGCCGTAGAGGATCTCGTTCTCGAGCACGATCACCGGGTTGGGATCGCGGATCGCCGACTTGAGCAGTCCCTTGGCGTCCGCCGCGCTCCAGGGGGCTACGACCTTGAGCCCGGGACAGTGGGCATACCAGGAGCTGTATTCCTGGCTGTGCTGCGCCGCGACCCGGGCTGCTGCGCCGTTGGGGCCGCGGAAGGTGATCGGACAGTGGAGCTGGCCTCCGGACATGTAGAGGGTCTTGGCGGCCGAATTGATGATGTGGTCGATCGCCTGCATGGCGAAATTCCAGGTCATGAACTCGACGATCGGCCGGAGACCCGCGAACGCCGCCCCGACGCCAAGCCCCGTGAAGCCGTATTCCGTGATCGGCGTGTCGATGACCCGCCTTTCGCCGAACTCCTCGAGCAGGCCCTGACTGACCTTGTAGGCACCCTGGTAGTAGCCGACCTCCTCGCCCATGAGAAAGACGTCGGGATCGCGGCGCATCTCTTCCGCCATCGCATCCCGCAGCGCCTCCCGCACCGTGAGCCGGACCATGGGCGTCCCCGCCGGGATCTCGGGCTCGCGCAGGATCGCGCGGCGGCGGGCGAGCTGCGGCGCCACCGCCGCAGCCTTCGGCGGCTCGGCGACGGCCACCGCCGCCCTGGCCGGGCCGGCTGCTGCCGTCACCTCCTCGCCCTCCTCGGCCAGGATGGCGATCGGCGTGCCCACCTTCACGGCCTCGCGGCCCTCGGGGACGAGAATCTTCGCAAGCACCCCCTCATCGACCGCTTCCATCTCCATCGTCGCCTTGTCGGTCTCGATCTCGGCGAGCACGTCTCCGGGCTCGACCTTGTCGCCCTCCTTCTTGAGCCAGCGCACGATCGTGCCCTCCCTCATGGTGGGCGAGAGCGCCGGCATGAGGATCTCGGTCGCCATCGGCAGTTCCCCTCGAAGCGGTCCCGCGGCGGGCGTTCAGTCCTCGACGAGCACGTCGGTCCAGAGCTCCTCGGGATCGGGCTCGGGACTTTCCTGAGCAAAGCGCGCGGCCTCGTTGACGACCGCCCGGATCTCGCGATCGATCTCCTTGAGCCGCGCCTCGTCGGCGATGCCGGCCTCGAGCATGACCTTGCGGAGCTGGTCGATGGGATCGTGATGCTTGCGCACCTCCTCGACCTCCTCCTTGGTGCGGTACTTGGCCGGGTCGGACATCGAGTGACCGCGGTAGCGGTAGGTGCGGGCCTCGAGGATGTACGGCCCCTGCTCGCGCACCCTCGGCACGACCTCGCGCGCCTTGTTGTAGACGGCAATGACGTTCATGCCGTCGACGGGCTCGCCGGGGATCGCGAAGGCGTGGCCCCGCTGGTAGAGCTCGGGCTGAGCGGTGGCACGGGTGAGCGGCGTGCCCATCGCGTATTTGTTGTTCTCGATCACGTAGAGGACGGGAAGCTTCCACAGCGCCGCCATGTTGAAGGCCTCGTAGACCTGGCCCTGGTTGGCGGCACCTTCACCGAAGTATGTCGCGCAGATGCCGCCGTCGCCGCGGTACTTGTGGGCGAAGGCGATGCCGGTGCCGAGCGGCACCTGGGCGCCGACGATGCCGTGACCGCCGTAGAACCTCTTCTCCACCGCGAACATGTGCATCGAGCCGCCCTTGCCCTTGGAATATCCCGTCACCCGTCCGGCGAGCTCGGCCATGACCCGCTTCGGATCCATGCCGCATACGAGCATGTGGCCGTGATCGCGGTAGCTCGTGATCACCGAATCGCGATGGTCGAGGGCGTGCTGGATGCCGGTGCAGACGGCTTCCTGGCCGATATAGAGGTGGCAGAAGCCGCCGATCACGCCCATGCCGTAGAGCTGCCCCGCCTTCTCTTCGAAACGGCGGATCAGCAGCATGTCCCGGTAGAAGGCGAACAGCTTCTCGGCCGGCGGCAGCGGTTCCGCTGCAGCAGGGGCTTCGACGGTGCGGGCCTTTGCACGCGACCGCTTGCGGGCTACGGCACACATGACGGCTCTCCTCGATGGGTGCCCCTCTGCGCCTGCGCGACCGATAGTGGTACGCTCGCTCCGGTTTGCTAGACCAAAAGCCGCGGGCGGACCACCCTCACGGCCGCATGGCGGCGATGCGATGCCCTACTTCGCTTCCTCGCCCGGGCCGTCGGCACCACGGGGATCGAGCACCACGACCTCGCCCGGGCGCAGATAGCCGAGGCGCCGCAGTTCGCTCTCCAGCAGATCGCCGTCCACCTTTCCCGGCTCCAGCGCCCGGACCCGGCGCTGCCAGCGCGCCTGTTCGCGCTCGAGGCGCTCGAGCTCGGCGCGGACCTGCGCGAGCTCCTGCTCCTTGGCGATCCAGGCCTGGAGCCCGCGGCGGCCATGGATCCCGTGGTAGACGAAGTAGAGGAGCAGAGCGATAAGCGGCAGCACGAGCCAGTGCGCCTGGAGCAGGCGGCGCAGGCGGTAGACGATCTCGACGATGCGCTCGCCGGCGCTCACGGCTCGGGCTCCGCGAGCCGCAGCACGCGTCGTCCGGCGTAGCGCGCCGCCGAGCCGAGTTCTTCCTCGATGCGCAGCAGCTGGTTGTACTTGGCCGTGCGGTCGGTACGCGAGAGGGAGCCGGTCTTGATCTGGCCGCAGTTGGTGGCGACCGCGAGGTCGGCGATGGTCACATCCTCCGTCTCGCCCGAGCGGTGGGAGACGATGGCCCGATAGCCGTGCCGCCCGGCAAGGGCGATGCAGTCCAGGGTCTCGCTCACGGTTCCGATCTGGTTGAGCTTGACGAGGACCGCGTTGGCCAGGTGACGACGGATGCCCTGAGCGAGGATTTCCGGGTTGGTCACGAAGAGGTCGTCGCCGACGAGCTGGATGCGATGGCCGAGCCTGCGCGTGAGCTCCTCCCATCCCTCCCAGTCATCCTCCGCGAGACCGTCCTCGATCGAGAAGATGGGGAAGGCGTCCACGAGCTCCTCGAGGTAGTTCACCATCCCCGCGGCATCGAGCTCGCGTCCCTCGCCGCCGAGCCGGTATCGTCCCTCGCGGTGGAATTCGCTCGCCGCCACATCGAGCGCGAACACGACCTCTTCGCCGGCGCGGTAGCCGGCCCGCTCGACGGCACGGGTGAGAAACTCGAGCGCTGCGCGGGCATCGGGCAGATCGGGGGCGAAACCGCCTTCGTCGCCGACGTTGGTGTTGAAGCCCCGTTCCTTGAGCGCCGCCTTGAGCGCATGGAAGATCTCGGCTCCCATGCGCAGCCCCTCACGGAAGCTCGGCGCGCCCACGGGCGCGATCATGAACTCCTGGAAGTCGAGCCGGTTGTCGGCATGGGCGCCGCCGTTGAGGACGTTCATGAGCGGCACCGGCAGCATCCGCGCCCGGATGCCGCCGAGATGGCGGTAGAGGGGGATGCCGAGCGAGGCGGCGGCAGCCCGGGCGACGGCGATGCTCGTGCCGAGGATGGCGTTGGCGCCGAGACGCGATTTGGTCTTCGTCCCGTCGAGCTCGACGAGGGCGCGGTCGATGCCCTCCTGGTCGAGGGCGTCGCGACCGCTGATCGCGTCGGCGATCTCCCCGTGCACCGCATCGACGGCGCGGAGCACGCCCTTGCCGCCGTAGCGGCGGGCATCGCCGTCGCGCTTTTCCACCGCCTCGCGGCTCCCGGTCGAGGCCCCGGCAGGGACCGCCGCGCGCCCGAGACTGCCGTCGGCGAGCCCGACCTCCACCTCGATCGTGGGATTGCCTCGGGAATCGAGGATCTCGCGCGCACGGACGAAGACGATTTCGGCACTGGCGGAAAGTCTCACGGTCGCGTCTCCCCCTTTTCGAGTTGCGGGAGCGGATGCCGTTTGGCGAGTGCGTCGAAGCGCATCCAGTCCTCGACGAGTTCCCCGAGGCGCGCGAGCGGGACCATGTTCGGCCCGTCGCTGAGCGCGGCCTCGGGCCGATCGTGCGTCTCGACGAAGATGGCGGCCACGCCGAGGGCGGCTGCGGCCCGCGCGAGCAGCGGCACGAACGCCCGCTTTCCGCCGCTCCGCGCGCCGAGGCCGCCCGGCTGCTGCACCGAGTGGGTGGCGTCGAAGACGACCGGCCAGCCGCTCTGCGCGAGCTCGGGGAGGGCGCGGAAGTCGGTCACGAGGTTGTTGTAGCCGAAGGATGTCCCGCGCTCGGTGAGGAGAACGCCGCGGGCGCCGAAGCGCTCGAGCTTGGCCACCACCTGCGCCATGTCCCAGGGGGCGAGGAACTGCCCCTTCTTGACGTTGACCACCCGCCCCGTGGCCGCGGCGGCGCGCAGAAGATCCGTCTGGCGGCAGAGAAAGGCGGGGATCTGAAGAATGTCGACGGCCTCGGCCACCGGCGCGCACTGCCAGCTCTCGTGGACATCCGTGAGCACCGGACAGCCGCAGCGGGTGCGGACCTCGGCGAGGATCTCGATGCCCTTCTCGATCCCGACCCCGCGCGGCGCATCCACGCTCGTGCGGTTGGCCTTGTCGTAGGAAGCCTTGAAGACGAGGGGAATGCCGGCCCGCTTCGCGAGCAGGGCGAGGGATTCGGCCATGAAGATCGCATGCTCGCGGCTCTCGATGGCGCAGGGGCCGGCGATGAGCACCAGCGGCAGCCGGTTGCCGAGGCGGACCGGGCCCACTTCGACGATACGCGCCGGCCCGCTCATACCAGCCTCGACTGCTCGAGGGCCGCGGCCACGAAGGCGGCGAACAGGGGATGGGGCGCGAACGGCCGCGACTTGAGCTCGGGGTGGAACTGGACCCCCACGAACCAGGGATGGCCGGGCAGCTCGACGATCTCCGGCAGTCTCCCGTCCGGGCTCATGCCGGAGAAGCGAAGTCCCGCCCGCTCGAGAATGTCGCGATAGTGGATGTTGACCTCGTAGCGATGGCGGTGGCGCTCGCTGATCTCGCGCACGCCGTAGATGTGCGCGACGAGGCTTCCGGGCTCGAGTACGCAGGGATAGGCGCCGAGCCGCATGGTGCCGCCGAGGTTCTGCTCACCGCTGCGCCGGATCGTCGCCCCCTCCTTCTCCCACTCGGTGAGCAGGCCGACGACGGGATGCGCACAGGGCCCGAACTCGCTCGAGCTCGCACCTTCGAGGCCGGCGAGGTTGCGGGCGATCTCGATGCAGGCGAGCTGCATGCCGAAGCAGATGCCGAGGAACGGCAGGCGCTTCGCGCGCGCATAGGTGACGGCGGCGATCTTCCCCTCCACGCCGCGCTCGCCGAAGCCCCCGGGAACGAGGATGCCGTTCGCTCCCTGCAGGCGCTCGTCCGGGATTTCGCTCGCGAACGCCTCGGCGTCCACCCATTCGACCCGCACCGCGACGCGGTTCGCGATGCCGCCGTGGGCGAGCGCTTCGTACAGCGACTTGTAGGCGTCGGCGAGGCCCGTGTACTTGCCGACGACGGCGATCGTCACCTCCCCCTCGGGACGCTCGATGCGCTCGGTGATCTCGCGCCAGGCGGAGAGATCCGGAGGCCGCGCGTAGTCCAGCCCGAGTGCGCCCATGACCGCACGGTCGAGCCCCACCTCGTGATAGGCGAGCGGGACCTCGTAGATGTTGGGGCAGTCGACGGCGGGAATGACCGCGTCCTCGCGCACGCTGCACTGCAGCGCGATCTTGCGGCGCGCCTCCGCCGGCACCGGGCGGTCGCAGCGGCAGAGCAGCACGTCGGGCTGGATGCCGATGGCCCGCAGCTCGCGCACCGAATGCTGGGTGGGCTTGGTCTTGAGCTCGCCCGCCGCGGGAATCCAAGGCACGAGAGTGACATGCACATAGGCGCAGTGCCCGGCCGGGAGCTCGTTGCCGAGCTGGCGGATGGCCTCGAGGAAGGGCAGCCCCTCGATGTCGCCGACGGTGCCGCCGATCTCGGCGATGACGACATCGGCGTCGCCGACATCGCCCGTGATCGCCTCCTTGATGGCGTCGGTGACATGGGGGATGACCTGGACGGTGGCGCCGAGGTAGTCGCCCCGCCGCTCGCGGGTGATGACCTTCCAGTAGATCTTGCCGGCGGACCAGCTGTCGCTCTCGCGCGCGCTCACCCCGGTGAAGCGCTCGTAGTGCCCGAGATCGAGATCCGTCTCGGCGCCGTCGTCGGTGACGAACACCTCGCCGTGCTGATAGGGCGACATGGTGCCGGGATCGACGTTGAGATAGGGGTCGAGCTTGCGGAGACGGACGCGGTAGCCGCGCGCCTGCAGGAGCGCGCCCAGCGCGGCGGCGGCGATGCCCTTGCCGAGCGAGCTTACGACACCGCCGGTAATGAACACGTAGCGCGTCATCAATCGTCAATATTCACGGACGCCGCTCCGCTTCAAGGCGGAAAAGGCAGGCAGCGGGAGACCCGTTTCACTCCGCGACGGGGGCGAGGGGCTTCTCCGGCTTGGCGGGTTGCGGCTCCTGCGCTTCAGGGGCCGCCGGCACGGGCGCCGGCGCCTCGAGGATGCGTTCGGCGGTCCGCTCCCGCCCGGCGAGGATGGCGAGCAGCAGGCTCGTGGCGATGAAGGCGGTGGCCAGGATCGCGGTGGTGCGCGTCAGCAGATTGGCGGTGCCGCGGCCGGTCATGAGGCCGCCCATGGTGCCGCCGCCGAGGCCGAGACCGCCGCCCTCGCTGCGCTGGATGAGAATCACGCCCACGAGGGCGATGGCGATGAACAGATGTATGACGAGGATGACCGCTTCCATGTCCGGCGTCCGCGCTTGCTCCCGGGACCAAGGGCTCAGGCGCCCCCGCCCGCGGTGTAGATACGCCAGAACTCCTCGGCATCCAGACTGGCGCCACCCACGAGCACGCCATCGACGTCATCCTGGGCCATGATCTCGCCCGCGTTCGCGGCCTTGACCGAGCCGCCGTAGAGGATGCGGAGCGCTTCACCGCCGGAGATGCGCCGGGCGAGCTCGGCCCGCAGCCAGCGGTGCGTGGTCCGGATGTCCTCGGCCGTGGGGGTGCGGCCGGTGCCGATCGCCCACACCGGCTCGTAGGCGAGGACGAGATTGTCCGCGCTCGCTCCCTCGGGCAGGGAGCCGTCGAGCTGGCGGGCGAGGACCTCGAACCGCCGTCCGGCGAGCCATTCGTCCTCGGTCTCGCCGATGCAGAGGACCACGAGCAGCCCCGCCTGAATCGCCGCCTGCGCCTTGCGGCAGATGAAGTCGTCGCTCTCGCCGAGGCCGTGGCGGCGCTCGGAATGCCCGACGATCACCGCCCGGCAGCCGGCGTCCCGGAGCATCGGGGCGCTGATGCAGCCGGTATACGGACCCTCGGCCCTGTCGTGGCAGTCCTGGCCGCCGAGCAGCAGCGCGCTGTCCTCGATGCGGCGTGCGACCTCGGTGAGCACCGTAAACGGCGGGAAGATGCCGAGCGTGGCCGAGAGCCTGGGCGCGCGGGCGGCAAGCGCGCCGGCGAGGGCGAGGGCGTCCCGCCTGAGCCCGTGCATCTTCCAGTTGCCGAACACCACCGGCCGCGCAAGCGGCATCCGCTTCCTCCCGTTTGCGGGGAAATCCGGGAACACGCCGCCTGCTAACACAGCGGCCTGTGCTTTTGAAGGGGCGCAGCGCGCCCGGGGCGATGGTTGACAAGGGCCGCGCCTCGTGCGCTGTTGCAGCGCGGCGAAGTCGGGAGGAGGGCATGGAGATCGCAAGGCTCGGCATCGTCGGCGCCGGTACGATGGGCAGCGGCATCGCCGCCAATGCGGTCGCCCACGGCATCGAAGTGCGGCTGTTCGACATCGATGACGCGGCGATCGAGCGCGCGGGCCGGTTCGTGCGGGGATTCCTCGCCCGTCAGGCGGAAAAGGGCCGCATGAGCGGGGGCGAGGCGGAAGCGGCCGCGGCCCGGCTCCGGGCCGTGCGGCGGCTCGAGGATCTGGCCGCGGTCGATCTCGTGATCGAGGCCGTGTTCGAGGATTTCGCGCTCAAGGCCGAACTGTTCGAGCGGCTCTCCCCGCTTCTCGGGGAGGAGACGCTGATCGCCACCAACACGAGCTGTCTTCGGGTCACCGACCTGCAGCGCCATGTGCGCGTCCCCGGGCGGTTTCTGGGTCTCCACTACTTCAGCCCGGCCCAGGTCAATCCCGTGGTGGAGGTCGTCTCCGGCGCCCACACCGATGAGCGGGCGCTTGAGCGGGCGCTCGGCTTTCTCGCGCGCACCGGCAAGCTCGCGCTGCGCTGCCGCGACGCCCGCGGCTTCGCGATCAACCGCTTCTTCTGCCCCTACACGAACGAGGCGGCCCGTGCACTGGACGAGGGCCTCGGCAGCACGGGGGAGATCGACGCCGTGGCGCGCGAGGTGTTCGGCGCCGCCGCCGGGCCCTTCTTCGTCATGAACATCATCAAGCCCCGCATCAATCTCCACGCCATCCGCAACCTCGAGCCGCTCGGCCCCTTCTATGCGCCGGCGGCGGCGATGATCGAACACGGCGAGGCCGACCACCCGTTCGCGATCGACGAGCCGGGCGAGATTCCGCCCGCGCGCCGGGCGGCGATCGCGGACCGCTTGCGGCTCGGCTGCTTCCTGCCCGTGCTCGAGGCGCTGGACGAGGAGGTGGCGGAACCCGAGGTGTTCGACCTCGGCGCCCGGGAGGCGCTCAAGTTCCGCAATCCGCCCTGCGCGCTCATGGATGATCTCGGCCGGGAGGAGGTCGCGCGCATCCTCCGCCCCGCCCTCGAACGCTACGGCATCGCGCCCCCGCGCGCGCTCGCGCGGGTGGGACGGCTCGCCGCCGGATCATGAGCTACGCCGGCCGCCGCGCCTTCGAGCGGCGCATCGTCGATGCCGCGCTCGCCCTCGCCGCGGAGCGGGGCTGGGCCGATCTGCGCATGTTCCACATCGCAGAGGCCCTCGATCTGCCGCTCTCCGAGCTCCGCGCCCATTTCCGCGATCTCGACGCGATCGCCAACGCCTATTTCGACCGGGCACTCGATGCGGTGGTGGCCGAGCCTCCCGAGGGTTTCCACCGCCTTTCGGCGCGGGACCGGCTGCTGCTCGTCATGCTGCGCTGGTTCGAGGCCGTCGAGCCGCATCGCGACCAGGCGCGGGAGATGATCGCCCACAAGCTCTATCCCTTCCATCCCCACCACTGGCTGCCCATGGTCTTCGATCTCTCGCGGCTCGTGCACTGGATGCTCGATGCCGCGCGCATCGAATCCACAGGCCTCAGGCGCAGCGCCCAGGAGATCGCCGTCACCGCTCTCTTCCTCGGGGCACTCGCGCGCTGGGCGCTGGATTCGCGGCAGGATCCGGAAAGGCTGCGGAGCTGGCTCCTCCGCCGCCTCGCCGGCCTCGGGCCGCTGTTCGCGGATCGACGGTCCACGCGGCCCTCGCCCGCCGGCTGATTTTGTGCGATGCACAATTTTTTCCTTGCATCCGGGGTCGGTCCGGCCTATCTATGTTGCGCCGCAGCAAAACGCGCGAGGAGGTAAGCCATGAGCGCCAAGGCGCAGACGGTGTCACCCGTTCTTCCGAAGTTCGATCTCGAGGCCCTGCTCCGGCTCCAGCGGGAGAACCTCGAGACCTGGTTCCAGGCCCAGAAGATCCTGTTCGATTTCTCGACCGCCCTCGGAAAGCGCCAGGCGGCGCTGTTCGAGGAGGCGATCGCCCGCGCCGAGGAGCTCATGAAGGGCCTCGATCCCAAGAAGCAGCCCGCGAGCTACGCCGAGGAGGCGAAGGCGGCGCTGGAGAAGGCGGTGGGCCAGATCCGCGAGACCGTCGACCTCGGGCTCAAGACCCAGAGCCAGGTCGTCGAGCTGCTCGTCAAGCGCGCCGCCGCCAACCTCGACGAGATGCGCAAGCTCGCGGCGTAACCGCGGCATTCTCCGCTGCGATCGCGAAAGGCCCCGGATGCGGGGCCTTTCTGCTTCGGTGACGGTCCCGCTTCAGAGGATGAAGCGCGAGAGATCGGCACCGGCCACGAGATCGCCCAGCTGACGCTGGACATAGGCGCGGTCGATGCGGATGCGTTCGCCGCTGCGGTCCGAGGCGGTGAAGCTGATGTCCTCGACGAGCTTCTCCATCACCGTCTGCAGCCGGCGGGCACCGATGTTCTCGACCTTGCTGTTGATGTCATGCGCGAGGCTCGCGATCTCGTCGAGGGCGTCCTCGCTGAACTCGAGCGTCACCCCCTCGGTCGCGAGCAGCGCCACGTACTGTCGCACGAGGCTCGCTTCCGGCTCGACGAGGATGCGGCGCAGATCCTCGCGGCGCAGGGGATTGAGCTCCACCCGGATGGGCAGGCGGCCCTGAAGCTCGGGCAGAAGGTCCGAGGGCTTGGCGAGATGGAAGGCGCCGGAGGCGATGAACAGGATGTGGTCCGTCTTGACCGCGCCATACTTGGTCGCCACCGACGTCCCTTCGATCAGCGGCAGCAGGTCGCGCTGCACTCCCTCGCGGCTCACGTCGGCGCCCATCCGCCCTTCGCGCGCGGTGATCTTGTCGATCTCGTCGAGAAAGACGATGCCGTTCTGCTCGGTCGCCTCGATGGCCTCGCGCACGACCCGTTCCTGGTCGATGAGCTTGTCGCTCTCCTCGGCGATGAGGACGTCGTAGCTCTCGGCCACGGTCATGCGCCGCTTGCGGGTGCGGGGGCCGAACGCCTTGCCCAGGATGTCGCCGAGGTTGATCATGCCCACCTGGGATCCCGGCATGCCCGGAATCTCGAAGGTGGGGAGACTCGCACCGGAGGTATCCAGGAGTTCGAGCTCCACCTCGCGATCCGCAAGCGCACCCTCGCGGAGCATGCGGCGGAACTTCTCCCGCGTCTCGCGATGCGCCGCGGGTCCCACGAGGGCATCCAGCACCCGTTCCTCGGCGTTGCGCTCGGCCTGAGCGCGGACCTCACGCCGCAGCCGATCGCGCGTCATCTTGACCGCGATCTCGACGAGATCGCGCACGATGCTCTCCACGTCGCGCCCCACATAGCCCACCTCGGTGAACTTGGTCGCCTCCACTTTCAGGAAGGGGGCCTGGGCGAGGCGGGCCAGGCGCCGCGCGATCTCCGTCTTGCCGCAGCCCGTGGGCCCGATCATGAGGATGTTCTTGGGCAGCACCTCCTCGCGCAGGCTCTCGTCGAGCTGCTGGCGCCGCCAGCGGTTGCGGAGCGCGATCGCGACCGCCTTCTTGGCCTGCTGCTGGCCGACGATGAAGCGGTCGAGTTCGGAGACGATCTCGCGGGGGGTGAGGGTCGTCATCGCCGTTCGATCTTCTCGATCGTGATCGCGTGGTTGGTGTAGACGCAGATGTCCGCGGCGATGGACAGCGCCCTGCGGGCGATCTGCTCCGCCGACAGCCCTTCGATGTCGAGCAGCGCCCGCGCTGCGGCAAGCGCGTAGTTGCCGCCCGAGCCGATGCCGATGAGCCCGTCCTCGGGCTCGAGGACGTCGCCGGCACCGGTAAGGAGCAGCGAAATCTCGGCATCGGCCACCGCCATCATGGCCTCGAGCCGCCGCAGATAGCGGTCCGTGCGCCAGTCCTTGGCGAGTTCCACGCAGGCGCGCAGCAGCTGGCCCGGATGCCGCTCGAGCTTGGATTCGAGGCGCTCGAGCAGGGTGAAGGCGTCGGCGGTCGTGCCCGCGAAGCCGACGATCACGTTGCCGTCGCCGATGCGGCGCACCTTGCGCGCATTGCCCTTGACGATGGTCTGCTCGAGGCTGACCTGCCCGTCTCCGGCGACGACGACCTCCGCGCCCTTGCGCACCGACAGGATCGTGGTGCCGTGCCAGCGATCGGATCTCGCCATGATGACGCGTTCCTCCACAGCCGGCCCGATGGGCCGTTCCGCATGTGGCGCCGGGCCGCGGGGGGTCAAGAGCCGCGGGCGGCGAGATGCGCGGGCTTGCCGAGATAGGCGAGGGGGTCCAGGGGACGGCTGCCGCGGCGGAGCTGGAAGTGAAGCTGCGGCGTCGCGACATCGCCGGTATGCCCGACGCGGGCGATCGTCTGTCCCCGCCGCACCACGTCGCCGACGCTCACGAGCAGCGTCGCATTGTGGGCATAGGCCGTCAGATAGCCATCCGCGTGGCGGATGATGAGCATGCGCCCGAAGGCCGGGATCGCATCGCCCGCATAGACGACGACGCCGCTCTCGGCCGCCCGCACCGGCGTTCCCTCGGGTGCCGCGATGTTGATACCGTCATTGCGCAGGCCATTTGCGCGCTTGCCGAAACGGGCGAGGATCGGCCCCTCGACGGGCCACAGAAAGCCGCGGCCGGAGAGCGGCGGCGCGGTGATGCGCGACGCCTCGCGGACCCGCGCTCGGGCCTCCCGCCGCTTCACCTCCTCCCGCGGCTCGAGGCGGGCGATGCGCCGCGTTGCCGACCGTTCTGCACCTTCGGGCAGCCGGATGCGCTGGCCGACGAACAGCCGCCTCGGCTCGATGCCGGGATTTGCGGCGACAAGGTCCGACACCCGCAGGCCGTAGCGAAGCGCGATGTGGGAGAGGGTCTCGCCCCGCGCCACCACGTGATAGCGGCCCCGCGGCCGCCGCACCTCGCCCTCGAGGCGGAGCACCTGGCCCACGTAGATGCGGTAGGGAGGCTCGAGCCCGTTGAGGGCAATGAGACGCTTGACGGGAATGCCGTAACGTCTGGCGATGCCGATCACGGTGTCCCCGGGCATCACGAGATGCCGCCGCGCGCGGGCGGCGGAACCCCGGCGGGCTTCGGCGACGCCGAGATTGGCGAGCTGTCGTGCCCGCGCCCAGCTCACCCCCTCGTCCCAGGAAAGGGGGCGGTAGTCGCTGCAGGCAGCAACCACGAGGGTGAGGCAGAGAACCGCAGCGAACCGGACCGTCTGCGGGACCCGTTGATCGTTGTTCATCTGCACCCGAACCGTCCAACCCCGTCTCGCTGCTGTCGGACGGCCTTCCCCCACCCCGCGGCACGTCTGGGCTCTGTCCGGCTTCCGAGGTGCGGTGCCGCTCGCCCTCGGAACGTTCATGGGAGGCGTTTCACTCCGCCGCCATCCTCTGCCATGAATCGAAGGTGCGGCGCAAGAGCTCGAGGCTTCCGCAGTGGGTCATGTCGAGCTGGACGGGCGTAATGGACACACAGCCCGCCGCGATCGCGGCGAGGTCGGTTCCCTCCGCATGGCGGTCGTCCCCGCGCAGCGCGCCGATCCAGATGTAGGGATCGCCGCGCGGATCGATGCGTTCGACGAGATGATCGCCGATCTTCCGCCGCCCCTGGCGGGTGATCTGCAGCCCCCGCACGGCAGCGACGGGGCGGTCGGGGAAGTTGACGTTCATGAACACCCCTTGCTCCCAGGGAACGGCGAGCAGCCGTTCGAGCACCGGGAAGGCGAATGTCTCCGCGGTCGACCAGTGGACGCGGCTGCGATCGTCGCAGGCCTGGGACAGGGCGACCGCCCGCACGCCGAGAAGCGTCGCCTCCATGGCGGCGGCGACGGTGCCGGAATAGGTCACGTCTTCGCCGAGATTGGCCCCCGCGTTGATGCCCGAGAGCACGAGATCGGCGGGGGCGTCGAGGATATGCTGGAGCCCGAGCAGCACGCAGTCCGTGGGCGTGCCGTCGACGGCGAAGCGGCGGTGGGAGACGCGCCGGATGCGAAGCGGCCGCCGCAGGGTCAGGGAATGGCCGGCGCCGCTCTGGTCCGTCTCCGGCGCCACGACCCACACCTCCTCGCCGATCCGCCGTGCGATCCGCTCGAGCACCCTGAGCCCGTGGGCGTGGATGCCGTCGTCGTTGGTGACGAGGATGCGCCGCGCTCGCACCGGATCAGTCATGGGGTTCGATCCGCGCGATGCCGCTCATGTAGGGCCGCAGCGCCTCGGGCACGACCACGCTTCCGTCTTCCTGCTGGTAGTTTTCGAGTACCGCGACGAGGCAGCGTCCGACGGCGACACCCGAGCCGTTCAGGGTGTGGACGAAGCGCGGACGCTTCTCGCCCTCGGGTCGATAACGCGCGTTCATCCGCCGTGCCTGGAAGTCGCCGCAGTTGGAGCAGCTCGAGATCTCCCGGTAGCGTCCCTGGCCCGGCAGCCAGACCTCGAGGTCGTACGTCTTCATGGCGGCGAAGCCGGTGTCGCCGGAGCAGAGGGTCATGACCCGGTAAGGCAGATCGAGGCGTCTCAGCACCTCCTCGGCGCAGGCCGTCATCCGCTCGTGCTCTTCGCGCGAGCGTTCGGGAACGGTGATGGAGACGAGCTCGACCTTGTCGAACTGATGCTGGCGGATCATGCCCCGGGTGTCCTTGCCCGCCGCCCCGGCCTCGGAGCGGAAGCAGGGCGTGGCGGCGACGAGTCTGAGCGGCAGCTCCCGCTCGGCGAGGATCCGCCCGGCGACGAGGTTGGTGAGCGAGACCTCGGCCGTGGGGATGAGCCAGTAGCCGTCGGTGGTGCGGAACAGGTCGTCCGCGAACTTGGGCAGCTGACCGGTGCCGAACACCGCCGCCTCGCGCACGAGATAGGGCACCCATACCTCGCGGTAGCCGTGCTCGCGCAGATGGAGATCGAGCATGAACTGGGCAAGCGCCCGCTCGAGCCGCGCGAGCTGGTCCCAGAGCACGACGAAGCGCGCTCCCGAGAGCCTCGCCGCCGAGGCGAAGTCCATCCCGAGCCGCGCCCCGAGCGCGTCGTGCTCGCGCGGCGTGAAGGTGAAATCCCGCACGCGCCCCCACTCCCGCTCGAGCCGGTTGCCGCTCTCGTCCGGGCCCTCGGGGACGTCCTCGGCGAGCAGGTTGGGCAGCTCCGCGAGGCGCCGTTCGAGCCGCTCGGTCAGTTCCCTGAGGCGCTCCTCATCCACGCGGATGCCCTCCTTGAGGCGGGCGACCTCGGCGAGCAGCGCGGAGACGTCCTCGCCGCGACGCTTGCGTTCGCCGATCTCGCGCGAGATGCGGTTGCGCGCCGCCTGGCCTTCCTGAAGCCGGGTTTCCACCGCCCGCTTTTCCGCATCCAGCTCGAGCACCTCCCGCGCCGCCGGCGGGTGGCCGCGGCGGGCCAGAATGCGGTCGTACTCTTCCGGATGTTCACGCAACCATCTGAGGTCGATCACGACGGATCCCCGCGCGGTCTGGAATGACTAAGGGACGGACGGAGAGAGGGGACGCGCTCAGCCGGAGACCGGTTTCTCCGCTTCCTCTTCCTCCTCGTCCTCCTCTTCCGCCTCGCGGCGGCGTTTCTCCGCCATGCGCACCATGAAGATGGAGGCCTCGTAGAGGAGGAGAATGGGAAGGGCGAGACCGATCTGACTGATCACGTCCGGCGGCGTGAGCACGGCCGCCACGGCGAACACGGCGACGATGGCGTATTTGCGGTTGCGCGCGAGCCCCTTGGAGGAGACGAGCCCGACCCGGCCCATGAGGGTGAGCGCCACCGGCAGCTGGAAACAGATGCCGAAGGCGAAGATGAGCTTCATGACGAGGTCGAGGTATTCGCCCACCCGGGCCTCGAGCTCGATCGGCAGGCTGCCTTCGCTGCCCGGCGTCTGGAAGCTCAGGAAGAAGCGCCAGGCGAGGGGGAAGATGAAGTAGTAGACGACCGCCCCGCCGAGGAAGAACAGCACCGGCGTGGCGACGAGGAAGGGCAGCAGCGCCTCCTTTTCATGCCGGTAGAGCCCCGGTGCAATGAACAGCCAGAGCTGCGTGGCCACGAAGGGAAAAGTGATGAAGGCGCCGGCGAAGAAGGCGACCTTGAGGTAGGTGAAGAAGGCCTCGGTGAGGCCGGTGTAGATCATGCGCGAGCAGAGCGGTTTCTGGTCCGCGCGCACGTTGTGGAGGCAGATGTCGGCAAGCGGTGCGGTGAGGAAGCGGTAGATGTCGTCGGCGAAGAAGTAGCATACGACGAAGCCGAGCAGTATCGCGATCGCCGAGTACATGAGACGGTTCCGCAGCTCGATCAGGTGATCGAGCAGCGGCATCTCGCGATCGTCGATGTCCTTGATCTTGAGCACCTGGCGTCAGCTCTTTTCCGGCTGCGGCAGTTCGGCATCCGGCGCCTCGGCCTCACCCTCCGAGGCCTCCCGCCGCTTCTCCATCGCGGCCTGCGGCTCCTTGCTCTCGCTGCGGCCGACATCCGAGAAGTCGAGCGCCTTTGAGATCTCTCCGCCGGGATCGACGGTGCGGTCGATGGCGCTGCCGAGATCTCCGCTTCCCACCTTCTCGATCTGTTTCTTGAGTTCGTCGAGCTCCGCTTCGCGCATCATGTCGTCGAGGGAGCGCTGGAACTCGCGCGCCATGGCGCGCGCCTTGCCCATCCAGCGGCCTACGGTCCGCGCCACTTTCGGCAGGTCCCGGGGGCCGATGACGAGGATCGCCACCAGCAGAATGATGAACATTTCGGACCAGCCGACGTCGAACATCGCGGGCTCCGCGCGCCGCGGCCCGGATCAGCTCTTCGCGGGCTCGTCCTTGTGGACCGTGGCCTCCACGACCGGCGCTGCCGAAGCCCCGGCCTCTTCCTCGGCGGGGATCGGCTTCGGCTTCGCCGCTTCCTCCTCCTCGTCCTCCTGCAGACCCTTCTTGAAGTTGCGCACGCCCTTGGCCAGGTCGCCCATCACCTTCGGCAGCTTGCCGGCGCCGAAGAGGATGAGGACGATGAGCAGGATCAGGACCACCTGCCAGATGCCGATGCTCATGGGAACTCCTCGCGCGTTGCACACCCCTCCCTCGGGGGCATCGAGCTAGTCCGCAGCATGACAGAATTCAACCGCATGCGCAACGCGGCCTCCGGCCGGGTACCGTCCTTCGCGCAGCTGTCGCGAAGGATCCGCCTCTGCTAAACAGCGATCAGCTCGAGAGCCGGAGGCGCGGCTCCTGGGCCGGATCACAGCCGAGAGGGAGATGACGTCATGACCGCGGTCGCCAGATTGCTCGGATCGGCTGCCCTCCTCGCTGCCCTGGT
The DNA here is from genome assembly GCA_964532215.1 of uncultured Geminicoccaceae bacterium. Taxonomy (GTDB): domain Bacteria; phylum Pseudomonadota; class Alphaproteobacteria; order Geminicoccales; family Geminicoccaceae; genus HRBIN39. Next base: position 39,943 of record CAZHHU010000001.1, on the reverse strand, counting down.
GGCGGGTGCGGCCCGGGCCGAGATCGTGATCAAGTTCAGCCACGTGGTCTCACCGACGAACCACCCCAAGGGACTCGCAGCCCAGGCCTTCGCCGACTGCGTGAACGGCAAGGAGAACCTCAAGGGCCGGGTGCGGGTCGAAGTCTACCCGAACTCCCAGCTCTACAACGACAACAAGGTGCTGGAGGCGCTGCTGCTCGGGGACGTGCAGATGGCCGCCCCCTCGCTGTCCAAGTTCGAGCGCTTCACCCTCAAGTACCGCGTGTTCGATCTCCCCTTCCTGTTCGACGATCTCGACGCGGTGCTGCGCTTCATGAAGAGCGACAAGGGACGCGAGCTCCTGCATGCGATGGAGGACAAGGGGCTCGTCGGCCTCGACTACTGGATCAACGGCATGAAGCAGATCTCCGCCAACAGGCCGCTGCTCGTGCCCGAGGACGCCAAGGGGCTCAAGTTCCGCATCCAGCAATCCGACGTGCTGCAGGCGCAGTTCGAGGCCCTCGGCGCGGTGCCGCAGAAGATGGCCTTCTCCGAGGTTTACGGCGCCCTGCAGCAGGGGGTGGTGGACGGTCAGGAGAACACCTGGACGAACATCTACACCAAGAAGTTCTATGAGGTGCAGGACGGCATCACGGAGTCGAACCACGGCATCATTTCCTACCTCGTGGTGACGAGCAAGGAATTCTGGGACGGGCTTCCCGACGACATCCGCGGCGAGCTTCGCGCCTGTCTGGACAAGGCCACGGAGCTTGCGAATTCCACCGCCGCCAGGCTGAACGAGGAGGCGAAGCAGAAGATCATCGAGGCGGGCGTCGAGGTCCGCGCGCTCACCCCCGAGCAGCGCGAGGCCTGGCGCAAGGCGATGCTGCCGGTGTGGGAGAAGTTCAAGGGCGACATCGGCGAGGACGTGCTCGAAGCGGCCCTCGCGGCCAACCGGGGTTCCTGAGCGGAAGTCCGCGGCGGGATGCCGGAGCATCCCGCCGCCCGTCCCGGACCATGCGTCGTCTCGCACGCCTTCTCGCGGAGCTCGAGGAGATCCTCCTCACGCTCCTGTTCGCCGTCATGGTCCTCGTGACCTTCTCCCAGGTCGTGGCCCGCTACGTCTTCAACGCCGGCGCCGTGTGGGCGCTCGAGCTCACCACCTTCGCCTTCGCCTGGCTCGTGCTGCTGGGTGTCTCCTACGGCGTGCGGCGCTCGGCACATCTCGGCGTCGACGCCTTCGTCAAGCTCCTGCCCACCGGGGCGCAGCGTCTCTTCGGTCTTCTCGGCGTGGTCGCCGGTCTCGCCTATGCGGTGCTCGTGCTCGCCGGCGCCTGGACCTATGTCGCCAAGCTCTACCGGCTCGGCATCGCTGCCGTGGACCTTCCCGTACCCCGCTGGATTCCCTACGGCGTCCTCGTCATCGGCATGCTGCTTCTGATCCTGCGGCTGCTCGAGGCGGGGTTCGCCATCCTGCGTGGCCGGCGCAGCTCGCTGCTCGCCGACGAGGCCCGGGACACGATCCGCGAGATCCTGGGAAGACGGCCGCCCGCGGGCGAGAGGAGCGAAGACTGAGGTGGCGATCGCGACCCTCTTCCTGACGCTGTTCCTGCTCCTGCTCATCGGCACACCGATCGCGATCGCGCTCGGTCTCTCGAGCGTCCTCGTGATCCTCTTGTTCTCGGAGGACAGCCTCGCCTCGATCGCGCTCAAGCTGTTCGAGACCATGGAGCATTACACGCTCCTGGCCATTCCCTTCTTCATCCTCGCCTCCGCCTTCCTCACCACCGGCGGCGTGGCGCGACGGCTCATCGACTTCGCGATCGCGAGCGTCGGTCACTATCGCGGCGGGCTGGCGATGGCCGGAGTCCTCGCCTGCATGCTGTTCGCCGCCGTCTCCGGCTCCTCGCCGGCTACCGTGGTGGCGATCGGCTCGATCGCCATCGCCGCCATGGTGCAGGCGGGCTACCGGCTCGAATTCGCCGCCGGGGTCATCTCCAATGCGGGCACGCTCGGCATTCTCATCCCGCCGTCGATCGTCATGGTCGTCTACGCGGCGGCCACCGACCAGTCGGTAGGGCGGCTGTTTCTCGCCGGTGTCGTCCCCGGCATCATCGCCGGTCTCATGCTCATGGCGGCGATCGCGATCCGCGCCCGCATGCTCGATCTGCCGCGCCAGCCCCGCGTCTCCTGGGCGGTCTGGTTCGAGGGGCTCGGAGAGAGCATCTGGGGGCTTCTGCTCATCGTCATCATCATGGGCGGCATCTACGGCGGCATCTTCACCCCCACCGAGGCGGCCGCGGTCTCCGCGGTCTATGCCTTCCTCATCGCCTGCTTCGTGTACCGCGACATGGGGCCGCTCGCGGCGCGCGCCGGCGCGACCACGACGCATGGCGTGGCGCTCGTGGCATCGGTGGCCGCGCTGACCTTTGTCGGAGGCCTCTGGAGCGGCGCCTTCCGCAGCGAGCGGGCCGTCTTCGGCCTCCTGCTCACCGCCGGCTTCCTGCTCGCCTATCTGCTGCTCGCGCCGGCCCGGGGCGTACAGCGGCCGCTCGCCGCGCTCCTGCGCTCGCTGGGGGAGCTGCTGCTGTATCTCCCCTGGGCCATGGTCCATCGCGACACCCGCCGGGTCATGCTCGAGGCCGGGCGGACGACGATCATGCTCCTGTTCATCATCGCCAATGCGATGCTGTTCGCCCATGTGCTGACCACCGAGCGCATCCCGCACACGATCACGCAGTGGATCGTGGAAGCGGGCTTCGACTGGTGGTCCTATCTCATCGTCGTCAACATACTGCTCCTGATCGCGGGGAACTTCATGGAGCCCTCGGCGATCCTGCTCATCATGGCGCCGATCCTGTTCCCGATCGCGCTCGAGCTCGGCATCGACCCGATCCACCTCGGCATCATCATGGTCGTGAACATGGAGATCGGCATGATCACCCCGCCCGTGGGGCTCAATCTCTTCGTGACTTCGGGTATCACCGGCATGCCGGTGCTGCAGGTGGTGCGGGCGGCGCTGCCGTGGCTGCTGATCCTGCTGCTGTTCCTCGCCTTCGTCACCTACATTCCGGCGCTGTCCACCTTCCTGCCCGATCTCGCCTACGGACCATTGCGCCTCTGACCGCCGGGCGCCTGCTCAGCGAGGCCCGCGACAGCACCGACGATGACGAGCGCCGGACCCTCCACCTGCGCCTCGCGCACGCGCGCGGCGAGATCGGCGAGCGTTCCGGCAACGAGGCGCGGCTGCCGGAATCCGACGCCGGCGAGCAGCACCGCCGGCGTGGTCTCGGGCAGGCCGTGGGTGATGAGCCGCTGGCAGAGATGCGCGAGGCGGTGGCCTCCCATGTAGAACACGAGCGTGCGTCCGGGACGGCACAGGCTGTCCCAGTCGAGTTCGGGCTCGCCCTGTTTGCCGTGCCCGGTGCTGAGCACGACCATGCGCGAATGCTCGCGGTGGGTGAGGGGAATTCCGGCCCAGGCGGCGCAGGCCGAGGCCGCGGTGACCCCGGGCACGATCTCGAAGGGGATGCCGGCGCGGGCGAGGGCTTCGATCTCCTCGCCGAGCCGCCCGAAGATGGTGGGATCCCCGCCCTTGAGGCGGAGCACGATGCGGCCGGCACGGGCATGCGCGATCATCAGGGCGGCGATCTCGTCCTGGGTCTTCGCATGGCGCCCGCGCCGCTTGCCGACGAAGATGCGCAGCGCCCCGGCGGGCAGGTACTCGAGCGCGCGCTCGGGGATGAGGCTGTCGAACAGCACGACCTCGGCCGCCCGCAGCAGCCGCACCGCTCTCAGGGTCAGAAGCTCGGGATCGCCGGGCCCCGCCCCCACGAGATAAACCGTGCCCGGTACGGGGTCGCGCCTTGCGGTGGCCATGCCGCTCTCAGCGGGCACCGAGCACGGCGAAGAGAAAGGCGACCTCGGCGGCCTGCTGGATGGCGCCGAGGGTGTCGCCGGTGCAGCCCCCGAAGCGCCGCCCGAGCCAGAGGGCGAGCGCGGCGGCGGCGAGGGCGGTGGCGGCCACGGCCTTGAAGGCGCCGGCTGTCGGCAGGAGCAGAAAGGCGAGGGCGGCGGCGAGGCCGAGACCGGCATAGACCCGCTCCGGCTGCGGCCGGCCGGCGGAGGCGGCAAGCCCGCTCGCGCGCGCGCTCGGCTGCACCAGCATGACCGCCGGCATGACCGCACGCGAGGCCGCGCAGGCGGCGATCGCCACGGCTGCGAAACGGCCGACCTCGACGAGACTGCCATAGGCCACGGTGCGGGCGAGCAGCGCGAAGGCGAGGGCGATGGCCCCATAGGAGCCGATGCGGCTGTCCCGCATGATGGCGAGCGCCCGCTCGCGGTCCTCCCGGGCCCCGAGCGCATCGGCGGTATCGGCGAGACCGTCCTCGTGCAGCCCCCCCGTGACCGCGGTCATGGTCGCGAGCGCGAGCACCGCACCCGCAAGCGGCGGCAGCCCGAATCCCTGAGCGAGGGCGTACACCACCGCGCCCGCGGCACCCACGAGCGCCCCGACGACGGGAAAGACGTAGACCGCATCCGCGAGCGCCTTGAGGGTTACGCCGCCTTCCAGCCGGATCGGCAGGCGGGTGAGGAAGACCGCGGCGATCTTGAGATCTTCGAGCACGGGCCGGGATGCCGCTGTTTCGCGAATGGTCGCCACGCGCGCAAGGTGGCGGCATGCGACCGCTTCGGCAAGCCCGGCCCGCCTGCCGCGACCTGCCTCAGGCGAAGGCTTCGCCCGGCCGCAGCCCCAGCCTGCGCAGCAGGATCGCCAGCGGGCAGAAGCCGGTGATCGAAGCCTGGGTCATGTTGAGCCCGACGAACGTGGTGAGCAGCAGCCACCACTGCGAGTGGAGCAGGGTGAGGGCAACGCTCAGCAGGATCATGAGGCCGGCGAAAAGCAGCACGGCACGGTCGACGTTCATCGCTTCGCTCCCCTTTCTATCAGCAAACGGTAATATAAGATCCCGGCGACGGGTCCGCAAGAAGAAGGCGCCCCGGGGCGCGCGGCTCGACCGCGGGCGCGGAATCCGTTATGCGAGGTGACGGCGATTTGCGGCGACCGGTGGAGGGGCGGGGTGAGCGACGCGAGCGAGCAGCGGCGGGATCTCAAGGACCGCATTCTCGAGGCGGCTCTGCAGCATGCGGCCTTCGACGGCTGGGGCGAACGCACCCTCGAGCTTGCCGCGGCCGATGCCGGTGTCGATCGGGCCACCGCACGGCGGCTGTTTCCGCAGGGCGGCGAGAGTCTTCTCGAATGGCTCGAGGACTGGGCGGACCGTCGGATGCTGGCTCGGGTCGCCGGCGAGGATCTCACCAGGCTTCCCGTACGCCGCCGCATCGCGCGACTGGTCCGGGCGCGCTTCGAGGCGCTCGCGCCCTACCGCGAATCGCTGCGGCGCGCGGCCGTCGCGCGCACGCTGCCGCAGCACCTTCCCGGCGGCCTGCAGGCGCTGTGGCGGACCGTGGATCGCATCTGGCGTACCGCCGGCTTCGAGCGCACGGCGGAAGGCATGAGCTATTACAGCCGCAGGCTGCTGCTCGCGGCGATCCTCGTCGCTACGTTCTTCTACTGGCTCGAGGACAGCTCCGAGGACTTCCGCGACACCTGGGCCTTCCTCGACCGGCGGATCGAGGACGCCCTCACCCTCGGTCGCCTGCCCGAGCGGCTCGCCGACTTTGTTCCCTTCGGTGCGCGGCGCGGTACCCGCCCCGCGGGGTGAGACGGGCGCAGGCGGGAGATCCGCCTGCTGCCGGTGCTTCCTTTACGCATGGACGACGGCGCGGCGGGCCCTTCGCGGCTGCGAAGGCCGCGCACGTCCTTGACGGCCGACAAGAGAGCCATGCACCGCATGCATGGCTGCCATTCCGGAGCGGTCATTGCAGCTTTGCGGGCGGGCCATTATGTTGCGGCGCAGCAAGAGGCGGGCGCAGGACGTCCGTCGATTGCGGCAAGTTTCCCTTCCCTCCCTGGCCGATGGTGTTGCGGCTCCCGTGAGCGGGAGCCGCCTTTTTTTGTCCTGCGCGGCGTTCAGCCTTCCATCGCCCGGATCGCCTCGGCGAGGGCGAGCGTGCGCTCGGCCATGACGACGTGGAGATTCTCGACGAGCCGTCCATCGACCACGACCACGCCCCGACCCTCGGCCTTGGCCGCCTGCCACGCCTCGATGATCCGCCGCGCTTTGGCCACCTCCTCTTCGCTCGGCGCGAAGGCGCGGTTCGCGGCCTCGATCTGCCTGGGGTGGATCAGGGTCTTGCCGTCGAAGCCGAGCTCGCGCCCCTGCCGGCAGGCGGCCTCGAAACCCTCCATGTCCTGGAGGTCGAGATGGACGCCGTCGAGGATCGCGAGTCCGGCCGCGCGGGCGGCGAGCAGGCAGAGGCCGAGCGAGGTCAGCATCGGCAGGCGCATGGGGGTGTGGGCGCAGTTGAGCTCCCGGGCGAGATCCGAGGTGCCCATGACGAAACAGCTCACGCGCGGGTGGGAGTCCGCGATCTGTTCGGCATGGAGGACACCGCGCGCCGTCTCCACCATGCACCATATCGCGAGCTCCTCCGGCGCGCCGTGGGCCTCGAGCACCGCGACCGCGCGCCGTACCATCTCCGCGTCGTCGACCTTCGGCAGCAGGATGGCATCGGCACCGGCCCGCGCCATCACGGCGAGATCCTCATAGCCCCAGGGCGTGTCCAGCCCGTTCACGCGCACCACGAGTTCGCGGCGACCGTAGGCCTCGCGCTGCTCGAGCGTGCGCCGCACCGTGGCCCGTGCCTCGACCTTCGCCTCCGGCGCGGTCGCATCCTCGAGGTCGAGGATCACCCCGTCCACGGGAAGGGTCTTCGCCTTCTCCTGTGCGCGCGGATTGGCCCCCGGCATGTAGAGCACGCTCCGCCGGGGCCGGATCGGCTTGCTCATGCGATGTCTCCCCGCTGTCCCCGACCCCTTGCTTAGCGGCCCCGTTTGCGCTTGCAAACGTCCCGGCCGCGGCATCCGGCCGCCAGGCGCGAGAGGGACCCGAGCGGCTCCATGTTCTTTCCCTTTCTTCCCATCGCCTCTCCCATCGTGTGGCTCGCCGGTCTCATCGCGCTCGCGCTGCTCCTCTCACCGTTTCTCGCCTTCTTCACCGCGGCCCGCCTGCGACGGCTCGAGCGCCGCGTCGCCGCCCTCGAGCGACGTCTCGCCGTGCCGGTCGGGCCTGCACCCCGCGAGCAGGCCGAAGCTCCGATCGAGATGCGGCCGCCCGAGCCCCCGCCACCTCCGGCTCCCGCACCCGACATCGCAAGCGTCGAGCAACGCTTCGCGGAACGCGGCCTCGTCTGGGTCGGGGGACTGGCGCTCGCCGCGGGCGGTCTGTTCGGCGTGCTGTGGGCGGTCGAGCAGGGGTTCGTCGGCATCCGCCTCAGGCTCGCCGCGATCGGCCTCCTGGGTCTTGTGGCCGTCGTCGGCGGCTGGTTCGCATCCGCACGGTCAGGGGCTGGAAAGGCGGGAGCACCGGCCGCTCCGGCCGCGCTCGCCGCTGGCGGCCTCGTCACCCTCTACGCCGACATCTTTGCCGCGCACGCCCGCTATGCGCAGCTTGCCGCGGATCCGGCCTTCGCGCTTCTCGCGCTCACGAGTCTGCTCGGCCTCGCCTGCGGCTGGCGTTTCGGCTGGCCCCATGCACTGCTCGCGGCGCTCGGCGGCTTTGCGGTGCCGGCTGTGGTCGATGCGGGTGTGGCCGAACCCTGGGTGACCTTCGGCTATCTCGCGGTGCTGGCCACGGCCCTCTCGCTCATCGCCCTGCTGCGCAGCTGGTGGTGGCTGCTCCTGTTCGTCGTGCTGCCGGCCTCGGCCTTCTGGATCTCCCTCGCCCTGTTCGCGGACTGGCTGTCCGTCCTGTTCGAGAGCGACGGCATCCGCCGGGCGGATGCGGCAGCGCTGCTCGCGCTCGCCCTCGGGGCGGCGAACGCGCCGCTGCCCGCACTTCTCGCCGCAGCCAATCTGGTCCCTCCGCCGCGGCCGCCGATGCGGCTCGCGCTTGCCGCGAGCTACGCCCTCGCCGGCCTGGCCGCAATCGCGGCGGCGGTCGCGACGGGCTTCACCCCGGGCCTCGTCGCGGTGCTGATCCTGCTCGCCCTCGCCGGTGCGGCCGCGAGCCTGCTGTACGAGCCGATGCGCGCGCCGGCCTTTCTGGGTGCGCTGCTCGCGCTCGCCGTGGTCGGGCTGTGGGAAATCGATCTTTCCGCGCTGCAGGATCCCCTCTTCGAGCCCGGGGTCGGCCTTGCGCCGCTGTTTCCCCACCCCCGCGGCATCCGCGGGCTGCTCCTGGCCGCGCTCGCGACCGGCTCGGGCTTCGCCGCCCTCGGCTTTCTGGCCGCACGCCGCAGACCCCCCGGCGGGCTGTGGGCGAGCCTCTCGGCAGCTGTTCCGCTCGCGGCTCTCGCACTGCTGCGGCTGCGGCTCGAAGCCGTGGGCATTCCGCTGCCCTGGCCCCATCTCGCCCTCGGTCTCGCGCTGCTCGCCGCGGCAGCGGCACGGGTAACGGCGCGCGACGACCGCCTCGAGGCGGCGACCGCCGCCTATGTCGTCGGCGCCCTCGCGGCCCTGGCACTCGGCGCGGCCTTTCTCTTCGCCGCGACCTGGCTACGCCTCGCGCTTGCGCTCATCGCGCTCCTCGCCGCCATCCTGCGCCGGCGCTTTGCCGTGCCCGGCCTTGCCGGCGGTGCCGCCGCGTTCGGCCTCGCCGCCGCCCTGCTCGTGATCCGGGCGGCCTATGAGGATCTGAGCCCGGAGATGGAGGAGGTCCTCCTCGGAGCGCTGCTGCCGGGGCTGTGCTGCGGCGCCGCGAGCAGCTTGCTCAGACGTGGATCCCCAGTTCCCATGCTCCTGCTCGCGACGGCGCGGGACATTGCCCTCCTCGCCGCCTTCACCCTCCTTCTTCTCGTCGTCAACGGCTACGGGCCCGCCCTCATCGACCATCCGCCCTCGGAGCGGGGGCTCGCGCTCGCGGTGTGGATCGCTGTCGCGACGGCTTTCGCGACGCTCGCCAATGCCGGCATTCTGCCGCCGAGCGTCCGTCACCTCTGGGCGATCTTCGCATTCGCATCCCTGCCCACAGCCCTCGAACTTCTTCTGGATACGGCGAATCCCGCCCTCGGCGGCTGGGACGTCGGGCTTCTGCCGCTGCTCGACGGGCTCGCTCCGGCCTATCTCGCGCCCGCGCTCCTGCTCGCGCGCCTCGCCCGCCGCGCCGCGAAGCTCGCTCCGGTCGCGGGTGCGGCAGCGGGTACGGCAGCGCTCGTCTTCCTGCTCACCTGGTCCGCCCTCGAGATCCGCCACCTGCTCCGCGGCGCGGTGCTGACGGCTGCGGCAGGGCCGCTCGAGGTGCTGCTCATATCCCTGAGCTGGATCGCGATCGCGGCGGCGCTGTTCGTATACGGCCGCCTGCGCGAAGACGCGGCGACCCGCCGCGCCGGTCTGCTGGTCGCCTCCGTCACCGCCCTCAAGGTGTTCCTCGTCGACCTCGAACGGACGGAAGGCCTCTACCGGGCGCTTTCCTTCGCCGGGCTGGGCATCGCCCTCGTTGCGATCGGCTGGCTGTACCGCCGCTCGCAGCCGGCGGGCACCGCATCGCCGCGCGGGCTCAGGGACTATCTGCGCCGGATCTCGGGTTCGTAGAGGGCGGAGCGGCCGCGCACCTCGAGCGGGGACGGACAGGGCTCCTCGCTCGCCACCACGTCGAGCCAGTTGGGGTCGCCGTCCGGCCGGCCCACGAAACCGTAACCGTCCTCGAAGCCGAACAGCCCGACGAGCCGCGCCCGCAGCCGGTGCAGCCGCCCGTTCGCGCCGGCGCGCCCATCCGCCGGCCCGAGATATTCCACTTCGACATCGAGGCGTTTGCGCCCCTCGAAGACGGGGATGCGGATGCGCTCGCCCGGAGCCGATGCGGCGGCCAGCCAGCGCTGCAGGCGCAGAAAGGCGGTCATCGGATCGACCGTGCCCGCGCGCAGCTCCGCCGGGACCTCGCTCTGCCGCGGGCGCCCGTTGTTGACATAGGCGATATCGCGCAGCTCGCCGCGCTCGTCGAACTCGAGGCGGATGTCCCGGTAGCGGTCGGGCTTCTCGTAGCGGATGTGGAATTCGTCGGGACGGGGCTCACCATCGGCGAGCTGCACGCGCCCCTGCATCGTGGTGCGGATCTTGGCGAACAGGGCGGCGAGGCCCTTGTTCTCGAGGCTCATCCACGCCCGTGCCTCGTCGCCTTCGATCACGAGCCGCAGCTCGAGCTTGCCGACCTCGACGCCGCTCAGGCTCATCACGTAGCGAAGCCTGCACGACTGCGGCGCGGAGCGGTCTTCCGCCGTGCCGGTTGCGGCCGGTGCCGGCTTGCCGACGGGAGGAAGGGCGACCACCATGAACGCTGAGACGAGGGCGAGCGGCAGGCGCATGTTGAGGCGTCCCTTGATCTTCTCCCTGCTCCTCTTGGGTGTGGGCCTGGCTCCGGTCAATAGGCCTGCCGCGGCGGCGAACGATGCGCCGCAGCTCGCGCACCCCGGCGAAATCCTCTTTCTGCGCCGCGATCGGCGCGCCTATCTGGCGCAACTGCCCGAGCCGCTGCGGCGGGCGCTCTGCGATTCGGGCATCGCGCGCTGGCCCAGTCACAAGGCGGTGACGACGCTGCGCGGCACCCGGGGCTACGGCGTCGACAACCGCACCCAGGGGTTCGCCTGGACGATCATGCTGGCCGCGGCGGACGCCTTCGGCACCGGCGATGAACGTGCCGCGGCTGCGGCGGTGCGGCTGCTCGATCGCTGGGCCAAGGGGCGGGCGATGACGAAGTTCAAGGGGCGCGAGATCGAATCGATGATGTATGCGCGCAACCGCACCCTCCTGCCCACCATCGTCGCCTACTGGCTGCTGCTCTCGGACGGAAAGACGGTGCGCTTCGAGACCCGCGCCCGCATCTTCGGCTGGATCGACGCGCTCGTGCGCGATTCCCTGGCCTATCAGCGAAGCCTCGACCCGCGTTCGCCGCGCGCGCGCAGCAACCACGCCCTGCTCGCCGCAAGCGTGTTCACCGCCTGGGGCGCCCTTCTCGGCGAGGAGGACATGTTCGCCGAAGGGGTGCGGGCCTATCGTCGTGCGATCCGGGAGATGCGCGAAGATGGCAGCCTGCCGCTCGAGACGCGGCGCGGCGCGCGGGCGCTGTGGTACCAGCGCCACGCCATCTCCTCGCTTGCCGTGATCGCCGAGATCGCCGCCGTGCAGGGCATCGACCTCTGGGCGTACCGCTCAGAGGGACGCGATCTCCACCGCGCGATCGCCTTTCTTCTCGACGCGATCGCAGATCCCAGGCGGGTATGGCCCTATGCGGCGGAGAACCGTACCCCGGGTCCCTACCGCAACTACCTCGTCCAGGACCTCGGGTTCATGCGCACGCGGCCGCACGGTCGCCATTACATGGCCTGGGCGGAGATCTACTGGTCCCGCTTTCCCGACCACCCACAGGCCGGCCGGCTCACCGCCGCGCTGCGGTCCTTCGAGGACGAGTTCCGGCCCATGATCGACGAATACGCCGGCGGCAACACCACCTGCTTCTTCCATCGCCCGACTTCGGCCGAGGCGGCCGGCATCAGCGGGAGTAGTACTCGATGACGAGGTTGGGCTCCATCTGCACCGGGTAGGGGATATCCGCGAGCTTGGGCACGCGCAGGAAGGTGGCCTTCAGTCCCTTGTAATCGACGGAGATGTAGTCGGGCACTTCGCGCTCCCGGCGCTGCACGGCCTCGAGCACCATGAGATGGTTCTTGGCCTTTTCCCGGATCTCCACCACGTCCCCTTCCGCGAGCCGGTAGCTCGGGATGTTGACCCGCCGGCCATTGACGAGCACGTGCCCGTGATTGACGAGCTGCCGGGCGGCGAACATGGTCGGCGCGAAATTGGCGCGGAAGACGACGGTATCGAGGCGGCGCTCGAGCAGACCGACGAGGTTCTCGGCGGTATCGCCGCGCATGCGCTCGGCTTCCTGGAAGAAGCGCTTGAACTGCTTCTCCGTCATGTTCGCATAGTAGCCCTTGAGCTTCTGCTTGGCGCGAAGCTGCAGGGCGTAATCCGACAGCTTGCGGCGCTTGTGTCCGTGCTCGCCGGGCGGATAGTCGCGGCGCACGAGCGGGTTCTTCTCGCGCCCCCACAGATTGACGCCGAGCCGGCGGCAGATCTTGGTCTTGGCCCTGATGCGCTTGGTCATCGTTCCTCGAGACGGTCGAGACGAACCGAAACGAGCGGCCGTGACCGGCCGCCCCGTGGCTTGAAGGGCTTATAGGGCACGCGCGCGCCTTGTAAAGGCCGCGGCCACGCGCGCGAGGTCGCGCCCGTGCGCCTGCGCTTCGCCTGCCGGCGATCGAGGCGCCCTGCAGGCGGTTAGAAGGGGCGCGGTGGGTGGAGGAGCGGAAGGCCGTGAACCTCCTGCTCGTGACTGCCGATCAGTGGCGTGCGGACTGCGTCTCCTGGGCGCCGCGGCCTCTCGTTCGCACCCCCGTGCTCGAACGTCTCGCATCCGATGGGGTGGCGTTTCTGTGCCACTTCGGACAGGCGACGCCCTGCGCACCGGCGCGCGCATCCCTGTATACGGGCATGTATCTCTTCAACCATCGGGTCGTGAGCAACGGCACGCCCCTCGATGCGCGCCACCGCACCCTTGCCGAATGGCTCGCGCGGGCGGGCTTCGAGCCTTTCCTGTTCGGCTTCACGGACGTGGCCATCGATCCCCGCATCGTGCCGGCGGACGATCCGCGGCTGCGAACCTACGAAGGGGTCGCAGCCGGCTTTCATCCCGAATGCCTCCTGCTCGAGAATCTCGACGCCTGGCTCGACCATCTCGAGGAGCGCGGCTACGGCCGCCTCAGCCGCGAGGAGGTGTACGACGTGCCGCTCGGAGCCGCGGCCCCCTTTCGCGCCGAGGACAGCGAGACCGCCTTTCTCACCGATCGCTTTCTCGCCTGGCTCGAGCGCGCGCCGAGGCAGCCCTGGTTCGCCCATCTCTCCTACATCAAACCCCATCCCCCCTGGGTCCTCGCCGCGCCCTGGAACCGGGCGGTGGCGCCCGGCCAGATGCCCGAACCCCTGCGCGCTCCTGCGGTCGAGGCCGAGGCCGCGGTCCATCCCTGGCTCGCGGCCTGTCTGCAGCGGCGCAGGGACAACTGGATCGGACGTGTGAGCGGGAAGGCCGGTTCGCTCTCACGATCCGACGAGCAGCGGCTCCGCGCCCTCTATGCGGGGGCGGTGCGCGAGATCGACCACCATCTCGGCAGGGTGTTCGAGGCGCTCGCGCGCCGCGATCTCCTCGACCGCACGCTCGTCGTCGTCACCTCCGACCATGGTGAGCTGCTGGGCGATCACTGGCTGTGGAACAAGGACAGTTTCCATCCCGAGGCCTTCCGGGTCCCGCTCGTGATCCGCGATCCCCGCGCGCGGGCCCGCGGCCGGCGGGTCACGGCTTTCACCGAGCATGTGGATCTGTTTCCCACCATCTGCGAACGACTCGGCCTCGAGGCGCCGCTTCAGTGCGACGGATATTCGCTCGCTCCCTTCCTCGACGGCGAGCAACCCGCGAACTGGCGCGAGGCCGCGGTCTACGAGTTCGACTTCCGCGATCACGCCGGCCGTTACTACGAGGAATGGTTCGGGCTCGAACCCGACGCCTGCCAGCTGATGGTACGGTACGGTCCGCGCCATGCGCTCGTCCACTTTCTCGCCCTCGAGCCGCTGCTCGTCGATCTGCGCCGGGATCCGGGCTGGCAATGCAATCAGGCCCGGAGCGGCCGGGCAGGGCGAACGCTGCTCGAGGCTACGGCCCGGCTCCTTTCCTTCCGGATGTTCCGGAATGAGCGGCGGCTGACCGGCGTCGTGCTGACGCCCGACGGCCCGAAGGGACGCTTCGATCGGGCGTGAGAATCTTCTCCGGATAGCGGCAGATGTCGGCCACCGGGCAGCGCCAGCACTCGGGCCTGCGCGCCTTGCAGACATAGCGGCCGTGGCGGATGAGCCAGTGATGGGCGCCGTGCTTGAAACGCTCGGGGACGACCCGCTCCAGCTCGGCCTCGACCTCGGCCGGCGTGCGGCCGGGCGCGAGGCCGGTACGGTTCGCGACCCGGAAGACATGGGTGTCGACCGCGATCGTGGGCTCGCCGAAGGCGGTGTTGAGAACCACATTGGCCGTCTTGCGACCGACGCCCGGCAGGGATTCGAGCTCACTTCGGGTGCGCGGCACCTCGCCGCCGAAGCGCTCGACCAGGATGCGTGCGAGCGCCACGAGATTGCGCGCCTTGTTGCGGTAGAGCCCGAGGCTGCGGATATGGTGGACGAGTCCCTCCTCGCCGAGCGCCAGGATGTCCTCCGGGCGCGAGACCTTCTTGAAGAGCTCTGCGGTCACCCGGTTCACGCCCCGGTCCGTGGCCTGGGCGGACAGCACCACCGCGACGAGCAGGGTGAAGGGATTGCGGTAGACGAGTTCCGGCGCCGGCGGCGGCTGGCTGCGTGCGAGGGCCTCGAAGAAGCGCTCGACCTCCTCCGGCGAGAGGCGTGAGCGCAGGGCTTGCGTGCGCTCCGCGCGGGCCGACCGCGCGGTTCGCTCGGCGTCGGATTTCGTCCTCGGGGATTTCGCCACCTCTCGGTCTCCGCGTCCGGCCCGTTCCGCATAGCGTCACCCGCGAGCGCCATCCAGCCCGAGGGTCTCCACCGTTGACGCCGGGCGACCCCTCGCCTAACTGCGGGACCCGGAACCCGGGGCCACCGGGCCGCCGCGCGCGAAGGCGCGTCATTCGAAGCTTCCCGAACCCGAGAAGGCTGAACCGCGATGGCCGTTCCCAAGAAGAAGGTCTCGAAGTCGCGTCGCGACAAGCGCCGCACCCATCATCGCATCGCTCCGCCGGCGGTCGTCGAGGACAGGGATACGGGCGAATTCCGCCGTCCCCATCACATCGACCTCAAGACCGGCATGTACCGGGGGCGGCAGGTTCTGATCCGTCGTGAGCGGGAAGAGGCGGAAGAGGGCGAGGAAGAGAGCTGAGCCTGCTTCCGCTCACTCCTGGAGGGTTGCGAGGAACCGGCGGATGGCCTCGAGCTGTGCGCGGCTCGCGGCGTCCGCCCAGGCGGGCATGACGAGGCCGGAGCGCGTCACGGTGCGGCCCTCCATGACGGTCTTCCAGTAGACGTCGCTCCATCGCTCCCCGTAACGCCGGCGCATCAACCGCAGATCGCGGGCGCGATCCGGGGCGGCCGCCGACGGTCCGTGGCAGTGGGCGCAGCCGAGGACGGCATCGAACAACCGTCGTCCGTCTCTCACCTCCGCTTCGAGGATGGCGGGCAGGACCTCCCGCTCTTCCCTCCCGGCCTTGCGCGCGCCGTCGGCACTGCTTCCACTGCGGCGACCGCGCTTCTGCCCCTCCTCGCCCTCCAGCGCGCCGGTCTCCAACCAGCGCCACGCGATGCGGGCGTCGTGACCGTAGCCGTACGTCTTTGCGACGTAATCGATGACGTCGCGCATCTCCCCGAGCAGCAGCTGAAGCCGCTCCCGCAGCGCGTCCGCTTTGCGCGGAACGCCGATCGCCGATTGCCAGCGCAACCGCGGTCCTTCCACGGCGACGACATGAAGGCGGCCCTTGGCGCGGGTGCGATCGTACCATCCGGCGACCACGTCCCAGACGAAGGCCGCATCGACCTCGCCTCCGAGCAGGCGATCGAGTGCCTGTTCCGGCTCCCGCACGGTCACGCTCTCGACCCCCTCGAGCGTGGCGAGGGCGTTCTGCGCCGGCGTGTTGAAGACGACCGCGACGCGCAGTCCCCTGAGATCGTCGATGCTCGCAAGCTCCCGCTCCGCGCGGAACACGAGCGCATAGCCGAGGTCGAGGAGCGGGCCCGCGACCTGGAGCTTCGGTCCCATCAGCCCCTGCACGAAGGGCACGCCGAACATCGCGCGGCATTCGCCCGACAGGAGCTTGAGACGGATCGCGCGCTTGCCGATGTCCGTCGGCCACCAGACGACGTCGAGCGGGCGCTCCATGCGCGCCGCGAGGCGCTCGGCGATCTCGTAGTAGATCCCGTGACGTTCACCCTCGGCCATGGACAGTGGCGGGTTTGCGGGATCGAGGCAGACGCGGAAGGGCTCGGCCGTCCGGGCGATGTCCGGCATCACCCAGAGGCTGAGGAGGATCGCAAGCACACCGGGACGGGGCATGAGGCTGTTCCGACGCTGTCGGGCACGCGGCCCCTGAGGACCGCGTGCCGTGGGCTTTCAGTCGAGTGCGAAGACGAACAGCATGCCCGCCTGCGGGACGGCGGCATACATCCTGCGGCCGACGTCACCGAGGAAGCCCGGGATCGTCTGTGAGCGGCCGACGGTGACGGCGACGTACTGCTTCCCGTTCACCATGTAGGTAACGGGCGCGGCATGAATGCCGGAGCCGAGCCGTTTCCGCCACAGGACTTCCCCGGTTCTGGCGTCGACGGCGCGGAACCATCCCTCGTAGTTGCCCGCAAAGACGAGGCCGCCTTTGGTCGTCAGCACGCCACCGTTGAACGGGTACTTTTCCTTTATGCTCCAGACCTTCTCCTGCTTGACCGGATCCCAGGCGATGAGCTCGCCGAGATGGCCGCCGGGTCCCGGCTTCGTCGGGAATTCCTTGCCGAGGTAGAACATGCCGCGGCGGTATTCGACCTCGGTGTCCTCCATGTCCATGCAGAGGTTGTTGGCCGGAATGTAGACGAGCCCCGTGTCCGGACTGTAGGCCATGGGCATCCAGTTCTTGCCGCCGAGAAGATTGGGGCAGATGTCCGCAGCCCGCTTGCCGATTGCGGGGCGCTTGTCGGGAACCTCGACGGGCCGCTGCGCTTTGAGATCATAGGCTTTCGCCCAGTTCACCGCGACGAAGGGCTCGGCGCTCAGCGCACGCCCTGTGCTGCGGTCGAGGACGAAGAAGAAGCCGTTGCGGTCGGCCTTGAGACCCAGCTTCTCCGTCTCGCCATCGCCATTGAGATCGAGGTCCACGAGCAGCAGTTCGTTCACGCCGTCATAGTCCCAGGCGTCGTGCGGCGTCCCCTGGAAGCCCCACACGATCTCACCCGTATCCGGGTCGAGAGCAATGGTGGCGGCAGTCCACTTGTTCGTGAACGGCCCGTAATCGGACGTATTCGGGCCGCGAACGGCCGCGTTCCAGGGCGAAGGATTGCTCGTGCCGTAATAGACGAGGTCGAGTTCCGGGTCGTACGACGCGACCAGCCAGGCGGCACCGCCGCCGTGCTTCCAGGAGTCGCCCTTCCAGCTCTCGTTTCCGGGCTCGCCGGGGCCGGGAATCGTGTAGGTCTTCCAGATCCTCTTTCCGGTCTGTCGGTCGAACGCGGAGATGTAGCCGCGCACGCCATACTCGCCACCGCCGAAACCGACGATCACCTTGTCCTTCACCACGATCGGGGGCGAGGTGATGACGGCTCCCTCGGTGTAGTCCACGACATCGGCGGTCCAGAGCTCCTTGCCGGTCTCGGCGTCGAGCGCGGTGAGCTTGCCGTCGAGACGACCGACATAGACCACGCCATCGGCATAGGCCGGGCCGCGGTTGACCTGCCCGCAGCAGCCATACTGCTGTACACCTTCCGGCATTTCGAACTCGACCTGCCAGATCCTCTCGCCGCTCGCCGCATCGAGAGCGTAGACGTGACGGGGCCCCAGGGCGCTCGTGACGTAGAGCACGCCATCGACGACGACCGGCGTCGACTCCTGGGAGAACAGCGTGCCCAGCGACCAGGCCCAGGCGAGATCGAGCCCGGCGACGTTGTCGCGATTGATCTGGTCGAGTTCGCTGTAATGCCAGTTCGCGGGGTTGCCGCCGTAGATCGGCCAGTCGGCACCGGCGGCCAGGGTTCCGCTCGTGGCGAGTAGGGCCGTTGCGACGATCCCGAGCCGCATCGCGCGATGCTGCAACGACGCCTGCATGGTCGTGACCTCCCCCTCTTTTCTGTCGCCGCGGATGGTCGCGGCCTCGTGGCTTCGGATGGTTCTCCATAGCGCGCGCCGGGACCATCTGTCAGCCCGCAAGTCATGCCTTCCGGGCTCCCGGCTGCGGCCTGATCGACGGCGGTTACGCCGGCTTCTCGAGATCCTCGATGACCGCGCGCAGGAAGCGCGCGGCTTCGCCGCCCATGACCGCGCGGTGGTCGAAGGTGAGCGACAGCGGCAGGATGCGGCGGACCTCGGGCCTGCCTTCCACCGGCCGCAGCTCCTCGCGGATGCGGCCGGCACCGAGAATCGCGACCTGCGGCGGCAGGATCACGAGCTGGGCATAGCGGCCCGCGAACATGCCGAAGTTCGAGAGGGTGATCGTCTGTCCCTTGAGCTCCTGAGGCGGGATCGCCCGCGCGCGCACGTCCCTTTTCATGTTCTCGAGGCCGCGGCGGAGATCTTCGGCATCGCGGTTGCCGACGTCCCGCAGCACCGGCACGAACAGTCCGTCCGGCGTATCGACCGCGATGCCGAGGTCGATGTGTTCGAACAGGATGCGCTCGTCCCGCTCGCGCAGATAGTGGGCGTTGAGCGCGGGCTCCGCCCGGCATCCGGCAGCGATCGCCCTGACGAGGCGGATCGTCACGTCCTCGCCCTGCCGCCAGGCGGAGATGTCGGCATCATCCGAGACCGTGGCCGGCACCACCTCCCGGTGCGCGCGCTCCATGTTGCGGGCCATGGTGCGGCGGACTCCCCGCATCGGTTCGCCGCGGGGCGCCCGGCTGCGCTCGCGGGCCGCCCGCTCGACGTCCTCGCGGGTGATGACGCCGCCGGGGCCGGTGCCGACCAGGGTGGCGAGCTCGACCCCGAGCTCCTGGGCGAGACGGCGCACCGCCGGTGCCGCCCGCGGCCCGGCCGGAGCAGCGCTCTCCTCGCGCGCGGGCAGCTCGCCGACCACCGTGCCCGCATCGCCCGCCTCCGCAGCCTCCGCCTCGAACTCGACGAGTGGCTGGCCCACGGCGACGATCTCGCCCTCGCGCACGAGCAGCCGCGCGATCCGCCCCGAGCGGGGCGAGGGCACCTCCACCACCGCCTTGTCCGTCTCCACGGAAACGAGCGGCTGGTCGGCGACCACATGGTCGCCCTCGGCGACGTGCCAGGTGACGATTTCCGCCTCCGTGAGGCCTTCGCCGAGGTCGGGCAGGGAAAAGACGCGGCTCATCGATAGCTCATCACCTTGCGGATCGCCTCGAGCACCCGGGGCACGCCGGGCAGGTAGTGCTCCTCGAGCTTCGGCAGCGGCATCACCGTATCATAACCGGTGACCCGCACCACCGGCGCCACGAGCGAGAACAGCGCGCCCTCCGCGACCGCCGCCGCCACCTCGGCGCCGAAGCCCGCGGTCCGTGCGGCCTCGTGCAGGATGACGCAGCGCCCGGTCTTCGTGACGGAATCGAGAACGGTCGCGGCGTCATAGGGCTTGAGCGTGGCCAGATCGACGATCTCCACCGAGATCCCGTCCTCGGCCGCGCGCTCTGCGGCCCGGGTCGCTTCGACGATCATCGCCCCCCAGGTGACGAGGGTGACATCGCTTCCCGGACGCAGAACGAAGGCGCGATCGAGCGGCAGCGCCCGGCCGTCGTCCGCCACCTCCTCGCGGAACGCCCGGTAGATCCGCTTGGGCTCGAGAAACACCACCGGATCCGGGTCGCGGATGGCGGCGAGGAGCAGTCCGTAGGCTCGGGAAGGGGAGGAGGGAATGACGACGCGGATGCCCGGGATGTGGGCGAACATCGCCTCGGTGCTTTCCGAATGGTGCTCCGGTGCCCGGATGCCGCCGCCATAGGGCGCCCGCACGACGAGCGGGCAGGAAAGCCGCCCGCGGGTGCGGTTGCGCAGTCGCCCGGCATGGCTCACGAGCTGGTCGATGGCCGGGTAGATGAAGCCCATGAACTGATACTCGACCACCGGTCGGAAGCCCTGGGCGGCGAGCCCGACGGCGAGACCCGCGAACAGGGACTCGGAAAGCGGCGTATCGAGCACCCGCTCCTCGCCGAACCGCTCGAGCAGGCCCTCGGTGGCGCGGAACACGCCCCCGTCACGGCCGATATCCTCCCCCAGCAGGACGACCCGTTCGTCTTCCTCCATCGCCCGCGACAGCGCGGCGCGTACCGCCTCGACGAGGGTGAGTTCGGCCACGGCTCAGCTCTCCGCGCGCAGCTCGTCGTACTGCGCCTCATAGGCGGCGGGCAGGGTCGCATGGAGATGATCGAACATCGCCGTAGGGGGCTCCGGCTCGAGGCCGAGATAGGCTTCCGCGGCCGCATCCACGAGCTCGCGGCACGCCCGCTGCAGCGCTTCCTCGTCCTCCTTGCTCCACATACCCCGCGCGACCATGAAGGCGCGCAGCCGCGCAACCGGCTCAAGCTTCCACTGTTCGCTCACCTCCGCGTCGTCGCGGTAGCGGCTGGCGTCGTCGGCGGTGGTGTGATCGGACAGCCGGTAGGTCACCGCCTCGACGAGCGTGGGCCCTTCGCCGGCACGCGCCCGCTCGACCGCCTGGCTCACGATCTCGCGCACCGCGATGATGTCGTTGCCGTCCACCTGGAGGCCGGGGATGCCGCAGGCGATGGCCTTCTGGGCGAGGGTCCGGGCGGCGGTCTGGCGGCTGCGCGGCACGGAGATCGCCCACTGGTTGTTGTTGATCACGAAGACGCAGGGGAGTCGCCAGACACCGGCGGCGTTCAGGGACTCGTAGACGTCGCCGCGGGAGGTGGCGCCATCGCCGAAGACGCATACCGCAACGCGCGGCTCCCGGCGCAGCCGGAAGGCGAGCGCCACGCCGACCGCGTGCGGCGCATGGGTGCCGACCGGAACGCAGATCGGAAAGTCCTCGCGGGGCCCCTTCCAGTTCGATCCCCGCTCGTCGCCCCCCCAGTAGGTGAACAGTTCCTCGAGGGTGACGCCCCGCCACAGCATGGCGCCCTGTTCGCGGAAGGAGGGCAGGAACACGTCCTCCGCCCGCATGGCGGCCGCCACCCCGACGGCCACGGCCTCCTGCCCCAGGCTCGAGGCCACGGTGCCGAGGCGTCCCGTGCGCTGCAGGGCGACCGCCTTGGCATCGAAGGTCCGGGTCAGGACCATGCCGCGGTACAGGGCGACGAGGAGTTCGCGGTCCCCGGCCCATGCCGGCAGTTCCCCCAGCGGGCGACCGTCGGGGGCGAGAAAGGCCACGTGTTCGATGGTGAAGCTCGCGACCTCCGCCATGGGCAGCCCTCCGTTGCGCCCCGGCTTCGCGCTCCAATCTAGATTGCCCGTCCCTGCGGTCGAGGGACCGGCGCCGCCCGCTACCAGCGCATGAGCACCGAACCCCAAGCGAAGCCGCCGCCGATCGCGCTCAGGAGAACGAGCTGGCCGGGCTGCAGGCGGCCCTCGGTGGAGAGCCGATCGAGGGCGAGCGGGATCGAGGCGGCCGAGGTGTTCGCATGCCGGTCCACGGTGACGGCGACCCGCTCCCGGGGAAGTTCGAGGCGCTTTGCGACCGCGTCGATGATGCGCAGGTTCGCCTGATGGGGCACGAACCAGTCCACATCGCTCGGAGCGATGCCCGCCCGCCGGCACACGCGCCGCGCACTGTCGGCAAGTGCGAGCACCGCGAAGCGGAAGACCTCGCGGCCGTTCATGCGGAGGTGGCCGACGGTGCCGGTCGAGGAGGGGCCGCCGTCGACGTAGAGCTGTTCGTAGTAGCGACCGTCCGCATGGAGATCGTGGGCGAGCACGCCGCGATCGAGGATCGTGCCGGTCTGCTCCTCGGCTTCCAGCAGCAGCGCCCCGGCCCCGTCGCCGAAGAGCACGCAGGTGGCGCGGTCCTCCCAGTCGAGAAGGCGCGAGAAGGTTTCGGCCCCGATCACGAGCGCACGCCTTGCGGTTCCCGCCAGGATGAGGTCGTTGGCCACCGCGAGGGCGTAGGCGAAGCCGGCACAGACCGCCTGCAGGTCGAAGGCGAGCGACGGTCCGACGCCGAGCTTGCGCTGCACGGCGGTGGCGGTGGCGGGAAAGGTGTTGTCGGGGGTCGAGGTGGCGACGAGGACGAGATCGACGTCTTCGGGACGCCGCCCGGCGCGGGCGAGCGCGGCGCGGGCGGCGGCGGCGGCGAGATCGGAGGTGAGTTCGCCCTGGGCGGCGATGTGACGGGCACGGATGCCCGTGCGCTCCCTGATCCAGGCGTCCGACGTGTCGATGCGGCTCGCGAGCTCGTCGTTGGTGACCACCTGCGCGGGCAGATGGCCCCCGACCGCCAGCGCCCGGGCCCGCAGACGGGATCTCACGGGGCGGTCACCCGCGCCGCGACGGCCTCGTCGCTACCGCCGAGGCCACGCATCTCGGCGATGATGCGCTCGTTGGTGCGGCTCTCGACGAGGCGCGCGGCGGCGGTGATGGCGCAGGCGAAGCCGAAGGCATCGGTGCCGCCGTGGCTCTTCACGACGACGCCGTTGAGGCCCACGAACATGGCGCCGTTGTACCGGCGGGGATCGAGACGGCCGCGCACGCGCTCGAGCGCGCGCCGGGCGAGGAGATAGCCGAGCCGGGCCGAGACGCTCGAGCGGAAGGCCTCGGCGAGGCTGCTCGAATACAGGCGGGAGGCGCCTTCGGCGATCTTGAGGGCGACATTGCCGGTGAACCCGTCGGTCACGACCACATCCACCTCGCCGCGCATCACGTCGTCGCCCTCGACGAAGCCGACATAGGCGATCTGGGGCAGCCGTTCGCGGATCGCCGTGGCCGCCTTGCGGACGATGCCCTCTCCCTTGATCTCCTCGGTGCCGATGTTGAGCAGGGCCAGCCGGGGGCGATCCTTGCCCAGTACCGCCCGCGCGTAGGCCTCACCCATGACGGCGAACTGGAGCAGATGCTCGGCGTCGCAGTCCACGTTCGCGCCGAGATCGAGCATGACATAGGGCCCGTTGCGGCCGGGAAGGGTGGTCACGATCGCCGGGCGGTCGATGCCGGGCAGCGTCCGCAGCACGAACTTCGCCATCGCCATGAGGGCACCGGTATTTCCGGCCGAAACCGCGGCATCGGCTTCACCGCTCTTCACCGCCTCGATGGCGAGACGCATGCTGCTGTTGCGCCCCTGACGCAGGGCCAGCGACGGCCTTGCGTCGTTCGGTACGAACTCTTCGGTGTGGCGCACGGTGAAGGCTTCGCTGGGGCCGGAAGCGAGCAGAGGCTCGAGCTTGCGGCGGTCGCCGAAGAGGAGAAAGCGCAGCCCGGGACGCTCTTCAAGCGCCCGCCGTGCGCCCTGTACGACGACGGCAGGGGCGTCGTCTCCGCCCATGGCGTCGAGCGCGATCACCCGTGACATCCATCGACCTCGAAGATGGGAATCCGGGTCGGCGAAACGGAGCGTGACGGGGAAGTCCGCACCCGGGGCGTCCCTCAGTCCCCGTGCCGCCGCCCGAGCAGGGCCGCAAGCGGGCTCGCGGGAGGCTCGCGGTCCTGTTCCCGGGTGTAGGCCTCGAGATACTCCGAGGCGTGGGGCGCACGGGGATAGGGATCCATGACGAGCGCGAGTTCCTCGGTCACGATCTCGCCGAGGTCGAGGATATCGCCGAGGAGCGGCTCGATGTCCACCTCCTCGGCGGCGACTTCGACCAAGGTGGAGGCCGCGCCGCCACTGCGCAGGAACAGGCGCTCGAAATCGGCCTCGACCCGGTTCTCCACCGGCTCGAGCGTGACCACGCAGCGCTGCACGAGCTGCGCCACGACGCGACCGCGCACGCGGACGACACCGCCGCCTGCCGCCTCGACCCGCCCCTGGGCGCGAAGCTCCGGCAACTCCAGGAGCTCCAGTCGGCGGGCGACCGCGGCCCGCTCATCGGGCGTCGCCTCGATCTCGAAGGGCAACGCCGCCTTGGCGAGCTCGGCGATCTCGAAGGGGCGGGAGAATTCGGTGGTGCTGCGCAAGGAAGAACCCTCCGGGAAATGCCGCGTCGCGGGAATATGCCTGCGGCGCCCAGAGCGCGATGAGCACGGATCTAAACTAGCAACCATGGACCCGCGGTCAATCGCAGGCCTGGCGACACGCCGCAGCGAGGACCCGGATGGCTCTGGATCGGCTGGGTTCTGGTGGAGCCGAGGGGACTTGAACCCCCGACCTCCAGAGTGCGATTCTGGCGCTCTCCCAACTGAGCTACGGCCCCACCGCGGACTTCGGTATGGGTGGGCCGCCTGCCGATGTCAAGCGGCCGGGGCGAGGGGGCGCCGACGCATGCCGCCTCGCGCGATCTGCGCGGCAGGCTTCTTGCCGGGGCCGGAGCCCTGGGTCATAGAGCGCGTCGGCGATGCGAGCGGAGAGGGACGGTGAGCGAATACCGGGCGCCGGTCGAGGAGATCCTGCTCCACCTTCGTCATATCGGCGACATCGAGGCGATCGCCCGCCTCGAGGGGCTGGAGGCGGCGGATCTCGAGACGGTGCGGGCAATCCTCGAAGAGGCGGGAAAATTCGCAGCCGGGGTGCTCCTCCCGCTGCGACGGCTGCTCGACCGCGAGCCGCCCCGGCTCGTCGAAGGCGAGGTCCGCATGCCGCAAGCGGTGCGCGAGGCCTACCGCCGCTTCAGCGAAGGGGGATGGAACGGGCTGGTGTTTCCGCAGCAGTGGGGCGGCCAGGGGCTGCCCTGGCTTCTCGGCGGCGCGGTCGCCGAGATCTGGAACGCCGCCAGCATGACCTTCGAGCTCTGCCCGCTGCTCACCCAGGCCGGAGTCGAGGCCCTGCTCGCCCACGGAAGCCCGGAGCAGAAGCGGGTCTACCTGCCACCTCTGGTGTCCGGCCGCTGGACCGCGGCGATGTGCCTGACCGAGCCGCAGGCGGGCTCCGATGTCGGTGCGGCGCGGACCCGGGCGGAGCGCGACGGCGAACGCTACCGGATCTTCGGACAGAAGATCTTCATCACCTTCGGTGATCACGATCTCGCCGAGAATATCGTCCATTTCGTCCTCGCCCGGCTTCCCGGCGCGCCTGAAGGCACGCGCGGCCTCTCGCTGTTCCTCGTGCCCAAGTTCCTGCCCGATGCCGACGGCCGGCCGGGGGCGAGGAACGATCTGCGTTGCCTCAAGCTCGAGGAGAAACTCGGCATCCACGGCAGCCCCACCTGCGTCATGAGCTACGGCGATGAGGGCGGTGCGGTCGGCTTCCTGCTCGGCGAGGAGAACCGCGGCATGCGGTGCATGTTCACGATGATGAACAATGCCCGCATCGCCGTCGGCATCGAGGGGCTGGGCATCGCCGAGGCCGCGTTCCAGAAGGCGCTCGCCTATGCGCGCGAGCGGGTGCAGGGGCGCCGGGACGGACGAGCGGTGCCGATCATCGCGCATCCGGACGTCCGTCGCATGCTCACCACCATGCGCGCCGTCCTCGTCGCCATGCGGGCGCTCTGCCAGCTCACCTGCGCCTGGGTCGACCGCAGCTATCGGGAGAGGGAGCCCGAAGCGCGAAGGCGGGCCGCCGAGCGCGTGGCCCTGCTGACGCCGGTGTGCAAGGCCTGGTGCACCGATCGCGCGGTCGAGATCTGCTCGCTCGCGCTGCAGGTTCACGGCGGCATCGGCTACATCGAGGAGACCGGCATCGCCCAGCTCTACCGGGATGTCCGCATCACGCCCATCTACGAGGGCACGAACGGCATCCAGGCGATCGACCTCGTGCAGCGCAAGCTCGCCCTCGATGAGGGACGCGCCCCCTTCGCGCTGTTCGCCGAGCTGGGCGAGGAGCTCGCGGCCCTCGCCGACTCGCCGCTCGTCGACCTGCTGCCGCGGCTCGAGGAGGCGCTGGGCATCCTCGAGCGCACCACCCGCGGGCTTCAGGAGGCGGGGCGGGACGATCGCGAAGCGGCGGCGACCCCCTATCTCCAGCTCTTCGGCTGGAGCCTCGGCGGCTTTCTCCTCGCCCGGCTGGCCCGACGTGCCCATGCCGACGCGGCGGGAGAGGCTCTTGCAGGCCTCGCGCGTTTCTACACGCAGCAGCTTCTGCCCCCGGCACTGGCGCTCGTGCCGGCGGTCGAGGCGCCATCGGAGATGCTCCCGCTGGAGCTGCTGCCGGACATGTGAGCGGTCCCGCGTTGCGTCGCCGCCGGCGACGGCGCATATATGAAAGGAAGACCGGGCGCCAGTCGTGCGGAGGGAGGGCAGAGAGATGCCGCGGGATCCGAAGAAGGAAGAGGTCTTCGCGGAATATCGGGTCCGTGAAGCGGTCGCGGTGTTCCACAGCTACGACGATCTCGAGGAGGCGATCGAGGATCTCGAGCTTGCCGGTTTCGATCGATCCCAGATCAACCTCCTCGCCAGGAAGGAGGTCGTCGAAGACAAGCTCGGCCACGCCGTGAAGGATGTTCACGAGCTCGAGGACGACCCCGAGGCCCCGACCGGGGCGCCGGTGGACCGCCATGAAGTGGCCGAGGGCAAGGCCGCGCTCACGGCGGGCCTCGCCCTGCTCGGTGGTCTCGTCACCGCAGGCGTCGTGGTCGCGGCCGGCGCCACCATTCCGGCAGCCTTTCTCGCCGCCGCGGCGGCGGGGGGTGCAGGCGGCGGCATCGGTGCGATGCTCGCGCAGTACATCGGCCGGCTGCGGGCCAGGGACATCGAGGAAAAGCTCGAGTCGGGCGGCCTGCTGCTCTGGGTCCAGCTCAGGGACGAGGAGCAGGAGCGGAAGGCGCTCGAGATCCTGAGAAAGCACGCCGGCGAAGACGTCCACGTGCACGAGGTCGTCCGCAAGTGGACCGAAGAGGACGTCCCCTTCTCCAGGACCCAGCCGGACCCGTTCCTCTTCCGCTAGCGCCGGGGGCGACTCAGCCGCTTCAGGTCACCGGCAGCATGACATGCTGCCGGTAGGCGGGCCTCGCCGAAAGCTCGCCGAACCAGCGCTCGAGATGGGGAAGCGGCGGCCTCTGGATGTCGAGATTGCGGTAGCGCCAGAAGGCACAGCCGAGCGGAATGTCGCCCATGGTGAGCTGCTCACCGGCGACGAAGCGCCGCTGCGCGAGCCATTCGTCGAGAATGCGCCAGAGCGGCCCGATGGCCCGCGATGCCCGCTCCACGGCCGTCATGTCGCGCTTTTCCGGCGGCGTCCGCACGAGGTTCCAGAAGATCGGGTGCAGCAGCGGCAGCAGCTCGGCCAGCTGCCAGTCCATCCAGCGGTCGGCGAACGATCGTGCCGCCGGGTCCGCGGGCCACAGGCTTCCGGCCCCGTACCGTGCTGCGAGGTAGCGCACGATCGCATTCGATTCCCATACCACGACGTCCCCGTCGACGAGCGTCGGAATCTTCCGGTTGGGGTTGAGGCGCCCGTACTCTTCGGTGTCCAGTCCCCCGAAGGTGCCGCCGGCATCGATCCGCTCATGGGCGAGCCCGAGCTCGCCCACCGTCCACATGACCTTCTGCACATTGATGGAATTGGTGCGGCCGTAGATCCGCAGCATGGCAGCCTCCCCCGGCTCGTCCCGCCATCCGATGCCGATTGTGGCATCGAAGCGGGGCCCGCGCCAGCAGTGCGGACGATCGCTCAGGGCAGGTCGTAGCTGGCGAGCTGCGGCTCTCCTTCGAGCTGCCGCCGCAGGGCGTCGATTTCGGCCACAACCTGCCGGAAGCGCTCGAGCTCCCGCCCGCGCAGCCGGTCGGATGCGATCGTGCGCAGTTTCAGAGGATTGATGGCGCGGCCGTTGCGGTAGACCTCGTAGTGGAGGTGGGGACCGGTAGCGAGTCCCGTGCTGCCCACATAGCCGATGACCTGCCCCTGCCGGACGCGCTTTCCCCGACGGATGCCCCTGGCGATCCGGCTCAGGTGGGCGTAGCCGGTCCCGAACTGCGCGTTGTGACGGATGCGGATGAAATTGCCGTAGCCTCTCTTGCGCCCGGCGAAGACGATCGTGCCATCACCGGCGGCATATACGGGCGTGCCCCGCGGCGCAGCGAAGTCGACGCCTCTGTGCATGCGGGTGTAGCCGAGGATGGGATGCCGGCGCATGCCGAAGCGGGAGGTGAGGCGCGCCCCGTCGATGGGCGTGCGCAGCAGCGACTTGCGCAGCGACCGTCCGTCGCGGTCGAAATAGGCGATCGTGCCGTCCGCGCGCCGGAAGCGATAGGCCGTAACCGGGCGACCGGCGAGCTCGAGCGATGCGAAGAGGACGTCGCCGCCGCGGCTGCGAAGACCGTCCGCCGTATAGAGGCGTTCGAAGAGAACCTCGAAGCGGTCGCCGGGCTGGAGGTCGCGCTGAAAGTCGACATCCCAGCTGAAGATGCGGATGAGAGCGTGCAGCGTCTCCCGCGGCAGGCCGTGCCGCCGCGCCGAGCGGTAGAGGCTGTCCTCCACCACGCCCGCGATGCGCTCGGTACGGCGCAGAAGCGGCCGTTCGACCTCGCCGACGACGAAGTCACCCGTGCGCGCATCCCGTGACAGGCGCACATCCCGGGCCCAATCGAGGCTCAGCGACAGCGAGGCGAGCCTGAGCGCCCGATCCTGCTTCCGCGTCCGTTCGAGCTCCAGGGTGAGATACTGCCCCGGGCGCAGCCGCCGCGGGTCGAACACCTCCTTGAGGCGCGAGAGGGCCTCATGCGCCTCCGCGCGCGGGATGCCGGCCCGCAGCAGAATGTCGATGAGCGTATCGCCCTTGGACACCTCGACTTTGCGGGCGAGGCGTTCGGGCAGGCTCCGCGGCTCCATGGCCGCCGGCGGCGTGGGCAGCGGATCGGGAAGCCGGGCGGCGATCTCGAAGCCCTTCTCGGGCCGCCACTGGATTCCCTTCCCGGGGACGAACGGGGAAGCCTCGGTCTTGCCGGGCGTCGTGGCCCCGGACCCGACATCGGGAATCGCACCCGCCTGTGGCGGTCGCGGCACGGCCGTCTCGTGCCCGGATGGTGGGAGAGGAAGTCGAAACGGGAGCACGAGCCCGACCGCGGCTGCGGATCCGATGAACAGCAAGACGAATGTGATGATGCGGCCGAAGGAGATGCGACGGTTGCGACTCGAAGCCA
>CAZHHU010000001.1:1587-10870 GCA_964532215.1 uncultured Geminicoccaceae bacterium | reverse complement strand
AAGACGAATGTGATGATGCGGCCGAAGGAGATGCGACGGTTGCGACTCGAAGCCACCCGTGATCTTCCCTGCTGCTGTCGTGTCGGCACAGACACCCGATGCGGCGCTGGCTGGCGCGCACGCGAACTTGAGCGTCATTTGTCAGGCGGGTGCTCCCTCGGCGCCCCCACCATGCAGGCCGACGCGGGCTACGTCAAATTATTCCGAATCCCCGGGGCGCGGCGGGAGCGCGCGGCCGCCCCCTCCCGAGGTCTTCTCTCCGCTGTCAACCCGGGGTGCCGGGAAGCGGGACGGGCCACGTCTCCATGCGCCAGGCGGCGTCCCAGAACATCCACTCGAGCCGGCTGGAGGTGAGGTACGCCTGCCGCATCGCCTGACGCTCCTCCCGGCCGGCCTTCACCGCTGCCTCGTCGCAGAGATCCTCGATGCGCCGCACCGTGGCGGCGAAGGCCTCATCGGCATAGGTGTCGATCCAGGCGCGATAGGGATGTTCGCCGGTGCGGGCACGGGCGAGCAGCGCCTTGCCGACCTCCTCATAGATGCGGAAGCAGGGCACGAGGGCCGCGAGCGCCACGCCATAGGGCGCGCTCAATGCCGTCGCGAGGAGATAATGGCCGTAGGCGAAGCAGGTCGGCGAGGGAGGCGTGGCCCGCCACTGCCGCTCGTCGATCCCGTAGAGGCGGAAGAACTGCTCGTGAAGGGTGCGCTCCACGGTGATGGCCTCCGCCGAGGCTCTGGCGAGTTCCACCTGACCTGCGCTGGTGGGTGCCCGCGCCGCTGCGGCGGCCAGGGCGCGGGCGAAGAAGTCGAGATAGTGGGCATCCTGGATCACATAGCCCGCGAAGCGCTCGCGGGCGAGCGTCCCCGAGGCGAGTTCGCGGTTGAAGGGATGGTCCAGGATGGCCGCGAAGAGATCGCCGATCTCACACCAGCGCTCCGCGCAGAAACCGTCCATCGTCCCGCCCTCGGCAGCTCCCTGCAGCCCGCGCCGCGGCTCAATGGGCCCGCACCCGAACGTAGGAGCCAGGCGCATCCTCGATCGGCTCGAGCGCGCCTGTTCCGGGATCGCGTGCGGGCACCCGCGGACCGCTCACCTCGGCCAGCCACGCCGCCCAGTGGGGCCACCAGGAGCCCTCGTGATGCTCGGCCCGATCGAACCAGCTGTCCGGGTCGGCGGGAAGATCGGGATTGAGCCAGTAGCCGTATTTGCCCGAGGTCGGGGGGTTGACGATGCCCGCGATGTGGCCCGAGCCCGCGAGCACGAAGGTCCTGGGCCCGCGGTAGAGCTGGGTTGCCGCGTAGGTGCTCTTCCAGGGCGCGATGTGATCCTCCCTGGTGGAGACGAGATAGACCGGCTGGCGGATCCGCTGCAGATCGATCGGCACGCCGGCGAGGGTGATGCCGCCGGGCTCCACCAGCCGGTTCTCGAGGTAGCATTTGCGCAGGTAGAAGCTGTGCATGGCGGCGGGCATGCGCGTGCTGTCGGCGTTCCAGTAGAGGAGGTCGAAGGGGAAGGGCTCCTTGCCGAGGAGATAGTTGTTGACCACGAAGGACCAGATGAGGTCGTTCGCCCGCAGCATGTTGAAGGTCGTGGCCATCTCGGCGCCGTCGAGATAGCCGCGGCGGCTCATGAGCTCCTCGAGCGCCGCGAGCTGCTCCTCGTCGATGAACACCCCGAGTTCGCCGGGATCGCTGAAGTCGACGAGGGTGGTGAGGAAGGTCGCCGCCTTGACGCGGCGATCGCGCCTCGCTGCCATCCAGGCGAGCGTCGCGGCCAGCAGCGTACCGCCGAGGCAGTAGCCGACGGCGTTGATCTCCCGCTCGCCCGTCTGCTTCTCGACCGCCTCGAAGGCGGCGAGCGGGCCCTCGCGCATGTAGTCCTCGAAGGTCTTGTGCGCGAGCCGCTCGTCGGGATTGACCCAGGAGAGCACGAACACCGTGAAGCCCTGCTCGACGGCGAAGCGGATGAAGCTGTTCTTCGGCTGCAGGTCGAGGATGTAGTACTTGTTGATCCAGGGCGGCACGATGACGAGCGGCCGGCGGTAGACGGTCTCGGTGCGCGGCGCGTACTGGATGAGCTGCATGAGCTCGGTCTGGAAGACGACCTTGCCCGGCGTGGTTGCGATGTTGCGGCCGAGCTCGAAGGCGTCGAGATCCGTCATGCGGATGGCGAGCCGGCCCCGACCGCGCTCGAGATCCTCGAGCATGTTCTTGAGCCCGCGGAGCAGATTCTCGCCGCGGGTCTCGATCGTCGCGCGAAGCACCTCGGGGTTGCTGAGCACGAAGTTCGAAGGTGCGAGGGCATCGACGAACTGCCGCGTGTAGAAGGCGAGCTTCTGCCGCGTGCGCTCGTCGAGTTCCTCCCGCTCGCGCACGGTCTCGAGAATGTAGCGCGAGGTCAGCAGGTAGGACTGCTTGATGAAGTCGAAGAGGATGTTGTCGTCCCAGGCGGGATCCCGGAAGCGACGGTCGCCCCGCTCGGGCGCGATCACGGGTTCCACTTCGTGGCCCAGCGCCCGCATCGTCGTGTGATGCCAGAGGCGCATGTAGTCCTGCCAGATCTCGAACTGCTTGACCACGAGCGACTGCGGATCGCGCATCAGGCTCGCCGTAAGCTCGAGGAAGGCACTGCCGATGTTCAGCGGATCCGCGCGCCCGACGGCGCCGTCGAGCTCCGCCTGTCGCATGAGAAAGCCCTGAATGAGCTCGTGGCTCTTGGCCGCGATCTCCCCCAGCACGCGAACGAGCTCTTCGGAGCCGGCCCGTGCCTGTGCTGTCCGTTCCGCCATGGATCCGCCTTCCACCATCCGCCGGCACACCGTCCCGAAAGCGCGTGGTCCGCAGTCCGGGACGGCGCTCCGCCGCCGCCTTCCGCTCAGGGCGAACAGGCATTAAACCATGGCAACGCCACCGCCAACGGTCAACGCGGCGCATCCGGGCATGATCGCGCCGGGCGATGCCGAAGCGCACCACGGGGCCACGCATGCGGGCAGTTCCAACCGTACTCGCGTATTTCGCGCTTCTCACCGCCGGCTGCGTTCCGCTCGCACCCGAGCCGCCCGAGGAGCTCGCGGCCGCGATCGCGAAGGCGCGATCCGAACCCTACCCGGAGCTCCGCGACGTGCCGCAGCGCCGTCCCTTCCTCGATACGCCGCAGCAGCGCCGTCGCCTGGCCGCCCGGCTGCGCCGCGCGCGCGAGCGCGCACGCTATGAGGGCGAACTCCTGCGCTTCCGGCTGGGGCAGCGTGCCACGCCCCCCGAACCGCCGCGCGCGCCACCGGCGCCGCAGGCCGTGGCCCCGATGCCGCCACCGCCGCCGCTCATCGAGGAGGAGCCGCTCAGGACGCGCACGCGCGGAGAACTCGAGGATCTGCTCGACTGGCTGCGGCAGCGGTACAGCGAACCCGATCCCGCCCCGGGCGCGCCGGCGGCGGACGGCGTGCGGGCGCGATGCGCGACCCGCGAACAGGCGCTTGTCGAACGGCCCGCGCGGGGACAGATAGAGAGCCATCCCGCACGATCGGGGCCGGGTCGGCCCTGAGCATCCGACGGAAGAGCGATGCCGCAGTTCGAGTTCCATCGCATCCGGCGCCTTCCCCCCTACGTGTTCGCGGAAGTCAACGAGATGAAGGCGCGGGCGCGGGCGGCGGGACGCGACATCATCGATCTCGGCATGGGCAACCCGGATTCTCCGACCCCGCCGCACATCGTCGACAAGCTCGTCGAGACGGTGCGCAATCCGCGCACGCATCGCTATTCCACCTCGCGCGGCATCCCCGGGCTCAGAAGGGCGCTCGCCGGGTACTACGCGCGGCGCTTCGGGGTGAAGCTCGATCCCGAGACCCAGGTCTGCGTCACCATCGGCTCCAAGGAGGGGCTCGCGAATCTCGCCCAGGCGATCACCGCACCGGGCGACACCATTCTCGTTCCCAACCCGAGCTATCCCATCCATGCCTTCGGACACATCATCGCCGGAGCGGCGATCCGCAACGTCGAGCTCGCACCGGGCGGGGATCTCGTCCGAGGCCTCGCCCATGCGGCCGAGCATTCGGTGCCGCCCCCGACGGCGATGATCGTGAATTTTCCCAACAATCCCACCACCCTCACGGCGGATCGCGCGCTCTACCGCGAGCTCGTGGCGCTCGCCCGCAAACGGGAGATGTTTCTGGTCTCCGACATCGCCTATGCGGAGATCTGGTTCGAGGGCGAAGCACCTCCCTCGGTGCTCGAGATTCCGGGCGCCTTCGAGGTCGCGGTCGAGTTCTACAGCGTCTCCAAGACCTACAGCATGCCCGGCTGGCGCATCGGCTTCGCAGCCGGCAACGAGCGGCTCATCGCCGCACTCGCCCGGGTCAAGTCCTACGTCGACTACGGCGCCTTCACCCCCATCCAGGTGGCCGCCACGGCGGCCCTCAACGGCCCGCAGGACTGCGTCGCGGCGATCCGCGATCTCTACCGCGAGCGGCGGGACGTGCTCGTCGACGGTCTCGCCCGCGCCGGCTGGGCGATCCCGAGGCCCCGGGCGACGATGTTCTGCTGGGCACCCATCCCCGAGCCGTTCCGGGCCATGGGTTCGCTCGAGTTCGCCAAGCTCCTGCTCGAGGAGGCGGAGGTCGCGGTGGCACCGGGGATCGGCTTCGGCGAATATGGCGAGGGCTTCGTGCGCATGGCGCTCGTGGAGAACCGCCACCGTCTGCGCCAGGCGGTGCGCAACATCCGCCAGTTCCTGAGACGCCGCGGAGTCGCCGCGCCGTCTTCCGGCTCCCGTCTCGTGGAACATGTGAGCTGAGGATGTCCGAACCGCTGCGTGTCGCCCTCGCCGGTCTCGGCACCGTCGGCGCCGGGACCTTCCGTCTTCTCGCGACCCACCGTGAGCTGCTGGCGCGGCGTACCGGGCGCGAGATCCGGGTGGTGGCGGTGAGTGCCCGCGACCGCCGGCGCGAGCGGGGCCTCGATCTCTCGGGTGTGCGCTGGGTCGATGACCCGCTCGCGCTCGCCACCGATCCCGAAGTGGACGTCGTCTGCGAGCTCATCGGCGGCAGCGCGGGCATCGCGCTCGAGCTCGCGCGCACGGCGCTGGCTGCCGGCAAGCCGCTCGTGACCGCGAACAAGGCGATGCTCGCCCTTCACGGCCTCGAGCTCGCACGGTTCGCCGAGGCGCGGGGGCTCACCATCGGCTGGGAGGCCGCCGTGGCGGGCGGCATTCCGGTGATCAAGGCCCTGCGGGAAGGGCTCGCCGCCAACCGCGTGCGGCGCGTCTACGGCATCCTCAACGGAACCTGCAACTACATCCTCACCCAGATGCGCCAGAGCGGGCGGCCATTTGCCGAGGTGCTCGCGGAGGCCCAGCGTCTCGGCTATGCGGAGGCGGATCCGAGCACGGATGTCGACGGCATCGACGCGGCGCACAAGCTCGCGCTGCTCGCCGCGCTCGCCTTCGGCGGCCGTCCGCGTTTCGACGCCATCCATATCGAGGGCATCCGGCACGTGGCGCCGGAGGATATCGCCTACGCCGAGGAGCTCGGCTATCGCATCAAACTGCTCGCCGTCGCCCGGGAGACGGAGGCGGGCCTCGAACAGCGGCTGCACCCGGCCATGGTGCCCGCCGACGCACCCATCGCCCAGGTGGAGGGAGTCTACAACGGCGTCGTGGTGGATGCGGATTTCGTGGGCACGACCGTGTATGAGGGGCAGGGCGCGGGTGCCGGACCGACGGCCTCGGCGGTGGTTGCCGATCTGCTCGATATCGCCCGCGGTGCGCTCCGCCCGGTCTTCGGCATTCCCGCGCGCGAGCTCGCCGATCGACCCGTGGCCCCGATGTCCGCCCATGTGGGATGCTATTACATCCGCCTCCTCGTGGTGGACCGGCCGGGCGTGCTCGCGGAGATCGCGGCGGTACTGCGCGATCACCGCGTATCCATCGAATCGCTCATCCAGCGGGCGCGCAATCCCGGGCGCGGCGTTCCCATCGTCCTCACCTCGCATGAGACCACCGAGGAAGCCATGGTGGCGGCGCTGGCACGCATCGGCCGGCTGCCCTCGGTGCTCGAGACCCCGCGCATGATCCGGATCGAACCGTTCTGAGGCGGGGTTCGTGGAGGAGAAACGGGAGGGAAGACAGGGATGAACGCCTATCTGAGCGAAGATCGCAACCTCGCGCTCGATACCGTGCGCGTGACCGAGGCCGCGGCTCTGGCGAGCGCCCGTCTCATGGGCCGGGGTGACGAGCGCGCGGCCGACCAGGCGGCGGTGGACGCCATGCGCCAGGCGCTGAACGTGCTCGAGATCGACGGGCTCGTCGTGATCGGCGAAGGCGAGCGCGACGAGGCGCCGATGCTGTATATCGGCGAGCGGGTGGGAACGGGTCGCGGGCCGGCGCTGGATATCGCCCTCGATCCCCTCGAAGGCACCACGATCACCGCCAAGGGCGGGCCGAACGCGATCTCCTGCCTCGCCATGGCGGCGCGGGGCTGCTTTCTCAACGCGCCCGACATCTACATGGACAAGATTGCGGTCGGGGGCGGGCTGCCCGAGGGCGTGATCCGGCTCGACGATCCGCCCGCCACCAATCTCGCCCGGGTGGCGGAGGCGAAGGGGGTGGAGGTGGCCGATCTCGTCGTCCTCATCCTCGACCGCCCGCGTCACGAGCGGCTGATCCGTGAGGTGCGCGAAGCCGGTGCGCGGATCCGGCTGATCACCGACGGCGACGTCGCCGGGGTGATCGCCACCGCCCGGCCCGAGACCGGGATCGACGTCTACATGGGAATCGGCGGCGCGCCCGAAGGCGTGCTCGCGGCGGCGGCGCTGCGCTGCATCGGTGGCCAGTTCCAGGGGCGGCTCCTGTTCCGCAACGAGGACGAGCGCGCGCGGGCGCGGCGCATGGGCATCGAGGACTTCGACAAGGTCTATGAGCTCGAGGAGCTCGCCGCCGGAGACGTGATGTTCGCCGCCACCGGGGTCACGGACGGCACCATGCTCCGCGGCGTGCGGCGCATCGGTGATCGCGTCTACACGCAGAGCATCGTCATGCGTTCCAAGACGGGCACGGTGCGCCTCATCGAGACCGAGCACAACATCCTGCGCAAGAGGGCGGTGGTGCCGCACTTCCGGGCGTGAGCGCGACGGCCGCGGCAGACGGAGAGGTGCGGTCGCTTTCGGGGCGTCTTTGGCGCTTTCCCGAGGCGCCGCCCGAGTACGCCTGCGCGATCGCGCAGCGGCACGGTCTGCCGGAGGTCGTGGGGCGCGTGCTCGCGGCGCGCGGCGTGGCGCTCGAGGAGGTGCCGCGGTTCGTCGCGCCGCGGATCCGCGACTGGCTCCCCGACCCCTCCCATCTCCACGATCTCGACCGCGCCTGCGCGCGTCTCGCGGCCGCCATCGAGGCGCGCGAGCGCGTGGGTCTGATCGGCGACTACGACGTCGACGGCGCTTCCGCCACCGCCCTGCTCGGGCGCTATCTGCGCCGCTGCGGCTGCCCGCTGGAGATCCGCATCCCCGATCGCCTGCACCACGGCTACGGGCCGCATCCCGGGCTGCTGGACGAGCTCGCCGCGACCGGCGTCCGCCTCGTGGTCGTGCTCGACGCCGGCACCACCGCCTTCGACGAGCTCGAGCACGCCCGGCGGCTGGGGCTCGAGGTGCTGGTGATCGATCATCACGAGGCCGAGGAGCGGCTTCCGCCCGCATGCGCCGTCGTCAATCCCGGTCGCCGCGATCAGCAGTCGCCGCTCGGCGACCTCGCTGCGGTCGGCGTGACCTTCGTCCTCCTCGTCGGGCTCAACCGGCTGCTGCGCGCCCGCGGCTTCTTCGCCGCGAGGGAGGAGCCCGATCTGCTGCGGGAGCTCGATCTCGTGGCGCTCGGCACGGTGTGCGACGTGGTGCCGCTCAAAGGGCTCAACCGCGCCTTCGTGGCCCAGGGGCTCAAGGTGGCGGCGGAAGGGCGCAGCGTCGGCCTGCGGGCGCTGGCGGCGGCGGCCGGGATCGCGCGCATCGAGCGCGCCTGGCAGCTGGGCTTTCTTCTCGGACCGCGGCTCAATGCGGGCGGACGTCTCGGCCGCAGCGATCTCGCGGTGCGGCTGCTGCTCGCCGCCGAAGAGGAGGAGGCGCGGGCGTTCGCGCAAGAGCTCGATGCGCTCAACCGCGAGCGGCAGCAGCTCGAGCAGCGCACCCTGGAGCGTGCCCTGCGCCTTCTCGAGCCGCAGCTTGCGGAAAATGAGCCGGTTCTCCTGGCCGCAGCCGGCGGCTGGCATCCGGGGGTGATCGGCATCGTCGCCGGGCGCCTCCTCGAGCGCTTCGGACGGCCCGTATTCATCGGCGCCATCCTGGATGGGCGGGTGCGCGGCTCGGCCCGTGCCCCGGAGCCCTTCGATGCGGGCCGCGTGGTGCTCGACGCGCGCCGGTCGGGATTGCTCGAGGCCGGCGGCGGTCACCCCGCGGCAGCCGGCTTTGCGCTCCGCGTCGAGCGCCTGCAGGAGTTCCACGCCTTCCTGCGCAGCCGGGGGGCGGCCACCTTCGGCAGCGCCGGTCCGCCGCCGCCCGTGCTCGTCATCGACGGCGATCTGTCGGTGCGGGGCGTGCAGCGGGAGCTCGCGCGCGCGGTGCGGGCCATGGCCCCGTTCGGAACCGGCAACCCGGAGCCGCGCTTCCGGCTGCTTGATGCCGTGCCGATCGAGGCGCGGCGCGTGGGGGAGAACCACATCGCCTGCCTGCTCGCGGGCGCGGACGGGGCACGGGTGCGGGGAATCGCGTTTCGGGCCGCCGGAACGCCCTGGGGCGAAGCGCTCCTCGCCGGCCGCACCCGGCTGTGGCTCGCGGGCCGGCTGAAGCTCGACTGCTGGCAGGGGGAGGAGCGGGTGTCCTTCCAGATCGAGGACGTGGCCGCACCCCGCTGAGGGCCGGCTCAGAGGAGGAACACCCCGGCGAGAAGGGCGAGGGCCGCGAGCAGGGCGCCCAGTGCCGCGAGCACGAGACGCGGCGAGGAGTCCTGCGCTGCAGCAGGCAGCGCACTCGTGGCCAGGCTGCGGGGCGCGGGCATCGCATCAGGCAGCGGCCGCGGCCATGCGGGAGGTGGCGCCGCTGCGCGGACACGCAGCGGGCGCAGGGGACGGGCGCGTGCGCGCGAGAACACGATCCGCGCCGCCGTCGTGTCGTTTTCGGGGCTGTAGATTTCCTTGATCACGCGCACGCTTTCGATCTCGGGACGCAGGAAGAGATCCTGCGCCTCGGCGATGGCTTCCTCCTCTTCGGGCGTGACGTAATCGATGAGCCAGCGCCCGCCTTCGAGCAC
>CAZHHU010000001.1:0-1487 GCA_964532215.1 uncultured Geminicoccaceae bacterium | reverse complement strand
TCGCCCTCGCGCAGCTCGAGCTCGACTTCACACACCGCCTCGCTGCGCCCGCCGGCACGGATCTCTCCGAGATCGCAGGCGAGCTCGATCAGGCAGGAGCCGCCGCACGGCCGCTCGAGGCGCAGCGGCACCGAGACCCGCCAGATGTCCGTCTCGAACACGGGAACGAGACGCGTCGCGGGCCCGAGACCGAAGCCTTCGCGGAGTTCCCGGGGCAGGCGGCGGAGGTCCGGCAGGAAGGCGTCGGCGGGGAAGTTCCACTCCCGCCGATCGGCGACACCCGTCGTTGCCGGCAGCGACTGCTTGAGGGTGAGCTCGAATCGTCCGTCGCTGCTGCGGATGCGCAGGACGGCGCGCTGCCGCCAGAGATCGAGAGCCGGGGTGTCGAAGTAGCGGCTCACCATCCGCTCGCGGCGTGCGGGCGCGAGCGCGTGGCGGGCGACGACGGGGTGAGCCGGAAGGCTCGCGATCAGATTCGGCGGGCCCGCGAGGGCGAGTTCGATCTCCCGCTCGGACGCCATGGTGCGAGATCCCGCACTCATCGCCCGGTCTCCGGCTGCACATGCGGCATGCGTGGCTTCCGCGCCACGTGCGAGCACCTATCTAAGGTTCCGGACGAACCGCAACCAGTCGGCGGGAGGAGCATCCATGGCGCTCAAGGACATTCTCGTTCAGGTCGACCGCACGAAGGCGTCGCAGGCCCGCGTCGAGGCCGCTCTGGCCCTCGCCGATGCCAACGATGCCCATCTCACGGCGCTGTGCCTTCTCGCCGAACCCTACATCCCCGCCTCGGTGGGCGTGAACCTGCCCGAAGAGCTGCTGCGCGAGCAGCGCAACCGCGCGGAGGAGGAAGCGCGCCGCATCCTCGCCGCGGCGGACGAGGCGGCGGGACGCTTTGCACGGCCGATCGAGCTCCGGCATGAGATCGCCGCCATCGACCGCATGCCCGCGATCTTCACCCGGCATGTGCGGCACGCCGATCTCGCCATCGTCGGCCAGCCGGACCCCGAGGCCGACGCCGCCGATCAGGCGCTCCTCGTGGAGGCGGCCTTCATGCATTCGGGGCGCCCGGCCCTCATCATCCCCTATATCGGACCGCGCAAGATGCCGCCCGAGACGGTCATGTGCTGCTGGGACGGCTCGCGTGAGGCGGTACGCGCCATCAACGACGCCATCCCGCTGCTGGAGAAGGCCTCGCGGGTCTTCGTCGTGGTGGTGGACGCGGAAAAGCTGGGCACGCGCGTGGGTCCCATCGCGGGTGCGGACATGGCCGCCCATCTCGCACATCACGGCATCGAGGTGGAGGTCAAGGACCTCGAGAGCGGCGGGCTCGATGTCGCCGACGTCCTGCTCTCGCAGGCCGCGGACGAGGCCGCGGATCTCATCGTCATGGGCGGATACGGCCACTCCCGTCTCCGGGAGATCGTCTTCGGCGGCGTGACCCAGCACATCCTCGAGCACATGACGGTGCCCGTGCTCCTGTCGCA